>JAYTTZ010000188.1:0-6455 GCA_043744805.1 Gammaproteobacteria bacterium | reverse complement strand
TCGATTCCAGCGGCGTGCACTCCAACGGCTACTCGCTGGTGCGCAAGATCGTCGCGCGCAGCGGGGCCGATCTCGCGGCGCCGTTCGACGGCCGCACCCTCGGCGACGCCCTCCTCGCCCCCACCCGCATCTATGTCAAACCCCTGCTGGCGGCCCTGGCGCTACACGATCTACGCGGCCTCGCCCACATCACGGGCGGCGGCATCACCGACAACCTGCCGCGCGTGTTGCCGGCAGGCGTGCATGCGGAAATCAACCTCGACAGCTGGCAACTCCCGCCGGTCTTCGCCTGGCTGCGCGAGCACGGTGGCGTGACCGAAGCCGAGATGCTCCGCACCTTCAACTGCGGCCTCGGCATGCTGGTGGTCACCCCGGCGGCGGAGGCCACGGCCCTTATCCAGACCCTGGCGGCGCACGGGGAAACGGCGCGGGTGGTCGGCAGCATCAAAGGCGGGGCGGCAGAACCACCGGTGCGCTACACCGGCAGCCTCTAGGCCAGCGTCGGGCTGCCGGCGTGGAACGCGGCTACCAGCTCGATTTCGCCAAGGCCAACCCCGGGGTGTTCGACCGCGAAGGTCGCGCGCGCAAGGCAGCGACCATGGTGGCGGTGCTGCAAGACTACCTTGGGTGTCCGCTGGACGAGCTCGTGCTCCTCAATGTCGGTGGCTCGGCGGGCGCCGTCGACGCCGTGCTGGCCGGGCATTTCCGCGCAGTCCTGAGCCTCGACATCGACGCCCCTGCGGTGGCCTACGGCGCGGCCCATTTCCCCGCCGAGAACCTGCATTTCCTGGTGGGCGACGCCCAGCGACTCGCCCTGCCGGACGCGAGCTTCGACGTGGTGGTGTGCTCGCACGTCTACGAGCACGTGCCGGACGCACCACGTTTGATGGCGGAAATTGCCCGGGTACTGAAGCCCGGCGGCGTGTGCTACTTCGCCGCAGGCAACCGGCTGGCGTGGAACGAACCGCACTACAACCTGCCCTTGCTCTCCGTGGTGCCGCGCTGGCTCGCGCACCGCTACATCCGCTGGATGGGTAAGGCGGCGTTCTACCACGAGCAACACCTGACGCTCTGGGGCCTGCGCCGGCTTGTACGAGGGTTTGAACTGAACGACTACACGCCGCGCATCGCCGCCGATCCGGCGCGCTTCGCGGCCAGTTACCTGCTCCCCCCGGGTAGCCTGAAGACCCGCCTCGCGCGCGGGGTACTGGCCGTCGCGCCGTGGCTGTGCCCGAGTTTCCTCTGGCTGCTCAGGAAGCCTTAACAGGCTGGTGAAAAACTACTGCGCTCGGCATCTTGCGTCCCGGCGGTGCTCGGAATCCTCACATATCCCTGCATATGCTGCGGTTCCTGCGCTCCGGCGGAACGCAAACTGCCTTCGCTCGTGACGTTTTTCACCAGCCTGTCAAGTCGTCCCCGCCGCGTCGAGCGCCGCATCCACGGCGGTGAGGAAGCCCCGCAGGATCTGCACTTCCGTGTGCCGCAAGTGCGCGCCGCCCACCAGCCTGGCCAGCCGGTCCGGCAGGCGTTTCGGCCGAGCCGGCTTGAAGTAATCAACCCGCGTCATCGTCGCCTTGGCGTGCTTGATGAGCCCGGCCAGTTCGGCCGCGGTGGCGAGCGTTTCGGTCTCGGCCCCTGCGGGTGCT
The DNA here is from genome assembly GCA_043744805.1 of Gammaproteobacteria bacterium. Taxonomy (GTDB): domain Bacteria; phylum Pseudomonadota; class Gammaproteobacteria. The sequence continues at coordinate 4,809 of JAYTTZ010000188.1, read as the reverse complement.
GCGCCTTCCAGCGCCGCGAGCCGCCATTCGTAAGCGCAGATTTGCACGGCCTGCGCGATGTTGAGGGAACTGAAGTCGCCGTCGGTGGGAATGCGGACGGCGCGCTGGCAGCGCATGAGTTCATCGTTGGTAAGGCCGGTCTGTTCACGGCCAAAGACAATCGCGATGCGGGCGTCGCCGGGTGCGGCGGCGGCCCACGCGGCGGCTTCCCGTGGCGGTGTCACGGCGAGGTCGAGGTAGCGCGGCCGCGCAGTGGTGCCGAAAACAAGTCCGCAATCGGCAACTGCTTCGTCCAGGCTCGCCACGACCCGCGCGTCGACGAGGAGGTTGTCAGCGCCCGACGCGCGTGCGGTGGCTTCGGCAGAAGGGAACACGCGCGGATTGACCAGTACCAACTGGCCCAGGCCCATCGTCTTCATGGCGCGGGCCGCAGCCCCGATGTTGCCGGGATGCGAAGTCTCGATCAGCACGACCACGGTGCGGGCAAGCAGGGAGGAAAGTTCGGGGGAAGTGGACGCTGTCACGCAGGCTTTCGCTTATCCGTTAGAATCCGCCGCAGTCTAGCGCGCCGTGGCCACGAGGCCCGCCGCATTTTCCAGCCCAAAGGCCCGCCCATGCACCCAATGCTCAACATCGCCGTGCGCGCCGCGCGCCGCGCCGCCGCCATCATCCTGCGCAACTACGACCGGGCCGATGCGCTGGAAATCGAACTCAAGGGCCGCCGCGACTACGTCTCGAAGGTCGACCGCGAAGCCGAAGCCGTGCTCATCGGCACCTTGCGCTCGGCCTATCCCGACCACCAGTTCCTGGCCGAGGAATCAGGCGGCAGCGGCAAGAGCGAGTTCGTCTGGATCATCGACCCGCTCGATGGCACCACCAACTTCCTGCATAGCTACCCGCAGTTCTGTATTTCAATCGCGCTCGAAGTGCGCGGCGAAATCACGCAGGCCGTGGTCTACGACCCGCTGCGCGACGAACTCTTCACCGCGAGCCGCGGCGGCGGCGCGCAGCTGAACAACCGCAAATTGCGCGTGAGTCGCTGCCGGACCTTGGACCAGTCCCTGCTTGGCACCGGCTTCCCCTACCGCGAGCCGAACCTCATCGATCCCTACCTCAAATCCTTCAGTGCCTTCCTCCATCGCGCCGACGGCGTCCGCCGCGCCGGCGCGGCCGCGCTCGATCTCGCGTACGTGGCAGCCGGACGCCTGGACGGCTACTGGGAGTTCGGCCTCAAGCCCTGGGACATCGCCGCCGGCATGCTGCTGGTGGAGGAATCGGGTGGCATGGTTGCGGCGCCTTACGTGGGCCAGGACATCATGCGCACCGGCGACATCGTGGCCGCTACGCCACGCGTCTTCCCCACCATGCTCGAGATCCTCCGCGAACACCCGGTGCGCCCGCCCAAGGCCTGAGCGCCGCCTTCAGCGGTCGCGGTAGATGAGCGCAGTGATCTGCTCGGAGACGAGTCCGATGAGGAAGATGAGGATCGCGTTCGACAGCATCAGTGCGCTCATGTTGGTGAAGCGATGCTCGGTCAGGAAGGTCCAGGCGTAGTAGCCCGTGCCAGCCAGGAAGAAGCTCAGGCTGATCGGCAGGAAAATTTTCAGCGGTGAGAAGAGCGTACCGATCTTGAAGATGATGAGCAGGAAGCGCACCCCGTCCTTCAGCGGACTGATGTGGCTTTTGCCTACCCGGGTCCGCACCTTGATCGGAATGTAGGCCAGCTTGTAGCCGGCGCGGCAGAACGCCATCGTGACGGTGGTGGGGTAGGAAAAGCCGTTCGGCAGCAGGCTCAGGAATTCGCGGAAGCAGCTTGCCCGCGCGATGCGGAAACCCGAGGTGAGATCCTTGATGGCCACCTGCGTCATCCAGCTGGCAAAGCGGTTGTAGAACGCGTTGGCGAGGTGTCGCCCCGCGCTGGCCTGCCCGGCGGCGTCACGCACCCCGACCACCATGTCGTAGCCCTCGGCGATCTTCGCCAGCAGGTTCCCCACTTCCTCGGGGTTGTGCTGGCTGTCGGCATCCATGAAGCACAACAATTCGCCCTGCGCCGCGCGGGCGCCGGCCTTGATTGCCGCGCCGTTGCCAAGGCTATAGGGCTGGACAATCCGGCGAACGCGATGGTTTGCGCAAATGGCGGCGGTGTCGTCGGTGGAACCGTCGTCCACCACGATGATTTCGGCGTCCGGGTACAGCGCTTCCAGCTGCGGCAGCAGCACCCGGAGCGAGGCGGCCTCGTTCTTGGCCGGCATGATGATGGACAGCGTGGGCGGGTTCGCGGGAATGGTCATGGGGTACCTTGCAAGCAGCAGTGGTGGAAAATCACCGGGCCAGTGCGCGACTGCAGCTCAGCCGTTGTCGTGGCCCTTGCGGGCGGCAGTCCGCATGCGCGCGATGTCCGTGCGGACGCGCTGGATCTCTGGCGCTTGCACGCCGAGGTAATCAAGGCGCTCGGCCTCGGCCAGCGCCGCTTCCGCCGCAGCATAGTCCGGCACGAACAGCAGCGCCTGCGCGAAATTCAGGCGCATCAGCGCGTTGTCGGGCAGGAGTGCCACGGCCTCCCGGATGAGCCTCACGCAGGCCTCGGTATCGCCGAGGTGGCGCGCGTAGTACGAACCCAGCAGCGCCAGCAGTTCTGCCCGCACCTGGGTAGTAAGGCCCGGATGGTCAAGCATCAGGGCGAGGAGTTCCTGGGTCTGCGCAGCAGGCACCTGGCAAGGCGTCGTCATCCGGCAGTTCATGAATGCACGGAGATAGGCGAGATCGAGATCGTGCATCGCGCGCTGCCTGAGGCGCCGCTTGAGCGCGTTGAAGTCAGCGTCTGGAAACGGCCCGCCAGCGATGATCCCGACAGCCAGCAGCGCGCCCACGTCGTTGGGCGCGAGGGCAGCCGACTGCCGCAGGCGGGCGATGGCGTCCTGGGTGAGGGCGGGATTTTTCAGCGCCACGCCGAGGTTCGCGAGGATCCGCCCGCCTTCGTACTGCGCGCGCGGCGAGCCGGGTCGGTGCAGGAGTTCGTAGCGCGCCAAGGTAACCGGATCACGCCACTGGTCGGCGCGCAGCGCCGTCACGAGCGCCAGCACCAGGACCATCGCGCCCAGCACGAGGGCAGGCAAACGGGGCGCCGCCCCGACCAGCAGGCCATCGAGGCCTACCGCCAGCGCTAGCAGCGGCCCGAGGCATGGCAAGTAATTGCGATGCAGGTGGACGAGCTCAAGCATCACGAAGCTCGACTCCAGCACATGGCCGGCCAGGTACCAACACACGGCAAACGAAAACCACGGCCACCGGCGACGCCCGGCCAACGCCACCACCACCAGGCCCAACCAGGCGAGGAGCGAGACGAGGGTGCTGGCCGGCGCCAGCAGGCCGCGGGACACCGTGAAGTCGTCGTAGAAAAGCCCGTATTCGCTGATGTCCGGGACGAACAGCAGCTTCAGGTAGAAGAACAGGACGCGGGATTCTGTAAGCACGCGCTCCAGGGGCGAAAAATCCCGCCACGGCACGGTAGCAGTCAGCATCTCGGGGTGGCGAATGAGATGGAGCACCCCCAAGGCCAGGGGCAAGCACAGGAAGACCCCGTAGAACTGCCGAAGCGACCCTGTGCGCTTACCGCGGGGATCCCGGAATCGCAGCAGTGAAAGTTCGATGGCCAGGCAATAGGCAATGAGCAGGACGCCGTTTTCCTTGGTTAGCGCGGCCAGCACGAGGCAAGCACTGACGCCCACCCAGAGCAGGACCCTCGCGTCGCGTCCGTCAATCTGCGCTGCGCGGGCGCGCAGGTAGCACACGAGGCCGGCGAGGACGAAGGTCGCCGACAGGCTGGTCATGCGCTGGACTACGTAGAGCACACTGGTCAGCTGCAGGGGATGCAGCAGCCACAGTCCGGTCGCCAGCAATGCGAGCAGCGGCCGGCGTGAGGCGGGCACTGCTGGACTGAAGGCCAGCAGGCGCACGACCACGCGCCAGACCAAGGCGCCGTTCAGGAGATGGATCGCCAGATTCGTCAGCTTGAACCCGAAGGGCTGCATACCCGTCGTGAGCGCATTCAGGCCAAAGCTCAGCATGCTGAGGGGGCGGCGTAGCGGCCCGGCCTCGCTAACCAGCAAGGTGTGCCATAAGCCGGCCCAGCCCGTGGCCTTCAAATCAGGAAACGGACCGTCGAGGAGATTGCTTGCATCGTCGAAGACGAAGGGGCCATTGAGCCCTTGCCAGTAGGCCAGGGTGCACAGCAGGAGCAGCAGGAGGAAGCCGGCAACGGCCTTGGGGTGTCGCGTCTGGCCTGGACTCATGCCGGGCCCAAGGCGTGGAAATCGAGCAGGAGCAGGTGTGGGCGTTAAAAAATGTCCCGATCGCAAGCGATCGGGACATTCAGTCGATCAGGTACGGCAGCTGGACGGACGGTACTTCGGCTCGAGGCTGCCGAGCTTGCAGTTCCACGACACGCCACCAGCGGCGGAGAGCGGGGTGAGGAACAGGGTGGAGTTGTTGATTGGGTTACCGGAGAACGCGACTTGGACCTGACCGTTGGCGGCGACGGTGACCGTCTTCACGTTGTTGCCCTTGATGCTGGCTGGCTGCGCCATCCCGGCCATGGTGTTGCTGGTCGGAAAGGTGCCATTGGAAGAGAAGTATTCGGACACGGCCGTCTTGCCGGAGCCGGCAAGCGCGAGGCCTTCCGTCACTTTGGCGCGGACGGTGTAGTCCTGGTAGGCCGGGATGGCGACCGCGGCCAGGATGCCAATGATGGCAACCACGATCATGAGTTCGATCAGGGTGAAACCCTGTTGGACCTTCTTCATTTCAATT
>JAYTTZ010000187.1:0-24492 GCA_043744805.1 Gammaproteobacteria bacterium | reverse complement strand
CGAAGCTGGTCAACCGGCTGCTCGATGGCTTTGAGGGCAAGCTCACCAGCAGCAAGTGGGCCGCGATCGCCAAGTGTTCGCCCGACACGGCCCTGCGCGACATCACCGATCTGCTGGTGCGTGGCGTCCTGCGGAAGTCGGACGCCGGTGGCCGCAGCACCAGCTACGAGCTGAACGACACATCGAAGTAGGACGACCTTCGAGGAACGGCCTTGGCTTGCTGGCAGAACAGCGCCTTCATGGACTCCTGCCAACTCAATCGCAAGGTGACCAAAAATGGAAGTCGTCCACTTCAATCAGCGCCAACTCGCAGCCCGTTGGGACATCAGCGAGGCGACTCTGGAACGCTGGCGCAGCGAGGGTATCGGCCCAAAGTTCTTGAAGCTCTGCGGCCGCGTCCTCTACCGGCAGGTCGACATCGAAGCCTTCGAAGAATCATGCTTGGCGACATCGACCAAGAGCCTCGCCGCTTCAGGCAGGGTCGATTGAGGGGTGTTCCATTTCGTCCACTCGTAGCCGGCAAATTCCTTGGATCTCATGATCATGGCCGAGCGTTAGTTGTTGATCCCCGATAGGGCAAGCCTCAAGGATTCACCGCTTCCTTGAACACAGCGCACGTCGCCGCTCGGCCCACGATGACCAGCAGCGACTTCGCGCGGCTCATCCCCACGTACAGCAACTCTTGTCGCTGTGACAAATCGATGGTGTCCAAGCCCCACAAGATCACGATCGGCGATTCGAGACCCTTGAATCGTTGGATGGTGTCGATCAGCACCGTGTTCTTGCCTCTGACAACCGCGTCATTGCTGGCGATGGTGCGAAGTCGTCCTTCGCAGAAACAGAGAATGGGCGGCAACTGAGAACGGAAAGCCGCCTGAAACCGGGCTGTCCGGGTCGGCGGCGTCCGTCGCAGCGAGGCCCAAACCCGCGCCAGCACTGGGGGAAACGGGCAAAAAAAAACCAACCGAGAGTGGTTGGTTTTTTGAATAGTGGTGGAGGCGGCGGGAATCGAACCCGCGTCCGCAAGCCCTCTGCCGTCGGTTCTACATGCTTAGTCTGTCATTTGATTTAACCGGCCATCCCCCCGACAGACAGGGTGGTCAACCAGCGATCCCTACAGCGTTTTAGCGGTTTGACCCCGGGCGGGCCGCATCGCGATCTGATGAGATATGACGCCCGAAACCTGAACGCACCAGCACGGCTTCAGTTGGACGGCACCCTACCGGGTTTTAAGCGGCGAGTGCGTAGTTGTCGTCGTTGGCAACTATGTTTTTTTGCAGTTGGATTTACGAGGTCCTCTGCCCCTCGGCATGCCCCTCGGGTTTCGCGACCCACGTCGAAACCATGTCGCCCCCGGAGAATCCCCGACAGCTTACGGCGATTGCGCCGCATTGCCTACCTGCAATCCGCTCAGCGATGGCGCATCAGCCGCTGCTTGTCGCGCTGCCAGTCGCGGTCTTTCTCGACTTCGCGCTTGTCGTGCTGCTTCTTGCCCTTGGCCAGCCCAATCTGGACCTTGGCGCGACCTTTCTTCCAGTACATGGCGAGTGCGATGGCGGAATAGCCCTTGCGCTCCACGGCCCCGATGAGCTGGGCGATTTCAGCCGCATGCAGCAGGAGTTTTCGAGTGCGGGTGGCTTCCGGGTTGATATGCGTGCTGGCGGTCTGCAGCGGCTGGATCAGCGCGCCCAGCAGGAAAGCCTCGCCATCCTTCAACAGGACATAGCAGTCACGGAGTTGCACTTTGCCCGCGCGCAGGCTTTTGACTTCCCAGCCCTGGAGCACCATGCCAGCCTCGAAGCGTTCCTCGATGAAGTAATCGTGGTAGGCCTTCCGGTTGTCGGTGATCGAGGCGTCTGGGTTCTGCGAGTTTTTCTTGGGCTTGTTCATGGGGGTTGTCGGGCGGATTTTGGAGTATAGGGAATCGAGCCACGGTGCGCCCCTGCCTAAATGGCTGTTCCGAAATGTCGATCGGTGCCCAAGCGGGCAGGTGGAGAATCAGCTTCCGCCTTCACGAAAGGCCTCTGTGGGCTGTCTTGTTGTGGCGCTTGCCAGCAGCGCACGCCGCTCAAGCGCGGTGCCGGCCCGTGCATCCTTCGACGGGCTCAGGACGAACGGGCTTTCGGGCTTGACCGCAAACAATGTTACTCGGGGCGAACAAGCCTTCAACCGCTTCAGCCACGCACACCGTTCGCCCTGAGCCCCTCGAAGCCTGTCCTGAGCTCATCGAAGGGGGCGCCCTGGGTAACCGCGCCAGGCTGACCGAGATTTCGGAACGGCTATTCAGAGCGCCTTGATTCTCCTCGCTGGTGCGGTTCCGGCGCTTACCGTCCGCGGGCTATCATGCGAACGACCAAGCCTTACCCCTGCGCTGGCCCTCAGCCCGGCAAACGAACGCCCATGCCTGTCATAGATCAAACCGACCTCGTGCCCTACACCGCCCAGGAAATGTACGCGCTGGTCAACGATTTCGAGTCCTATCCCCAGTTCCTGCCGTGGTGCGAACGCGCGTGGGTGGAGCGCCATGACGAGTCCTGCCTGCGCGCCGGACTGGCCGTGAGGAAGGGCGCCGTGCACTACAGCTTCGTCACCGACAATCGCGGCGAACCACCGCACAGCATTGCGGTCAGCCTTGCCGAAGGGCCGTTTCGAAGGCTCGTGGGCACGTGGCGCTTCGCCTCCGGTGCGCTGGGCACGCGGGTGTCGTTACACCTTGAATTTGAATTCGAGAGCCGGCTGGTGGGGGCGGCGCTGGCCCCGCTGTTCAAGCTGATGACGAGCTCGCTGGTGGCGTCATTCCGCAAGCGTGCCGAGGTCGTCTATGGTTGGCGCTGAATGGCTGGACGTCGAACTCGCCTATGACACCACCAGTGAACTCCTGCGGGTGCCTGCGGGCACGACGGTCCGTGGGCTCATCGAACGAGCGCGCCTGCAGGAACGTTGCCCTGAAGTGGACCTCACGAGCTACCAGACGGGCATTTACTCAAAGCGGGTCGACCTGGACGCGCTCCTCGTGGCCGGGGACCGGGTGGAGATCTATCGCCCGCTGCTTGCGGATCCCAAGGAACGGCGCCGGCGCAAGGTCGCTGGCTGAGCGCTCGCGAGGCCGCTTACTCCCCGCCACCCGGTGCGGTGTCAGGTCCACCGTCGTCGGGTCTTTCAATTGACGTGTCGTTGGTCCCGTCCTTGTCGGTGCTACCTGCGGACGTGTCGTCAGCCTTCTTGCTACGCGTGAAGAGGCGCTTGAAGAAGCCGGGCTTCGTTGGCGCCGACGCTTCGGCGCGGGCGTCGCGAGCGCCCGTGGCGGCCGCAGGCTTGGCGTTCCCTGCGGGTGGTTTCCCGGTCGCAGGCGCGTCCGGCGGCGCGGCATCAGCCGAGATGGAATCCGAGTCCGAACCTGGCGGGGATTCCGGCACCGCCACGGCCTGCCGCACGATGAGGGCGTCGTCTTCGTCCGGTTTGGCGGCCTTCGCCTTGCGGGGTTTGTCCCCGATGAATGGAATGGCATTCATGGTGCGATAAACCACGTTGCGCTTGGGCGCAGCCGGGACTTCAATCGTCTCTTCCTTGCGCAGGTTCACCGCAATCGGGCCGGAAGCGGGCACCACGTCGCCCACTACCTGCTTGAGTTTGTCGTTCTCGAAAACCAGCGTGACGTGTCGGCGCTTGGCCTGGTGGCGACCTTTCTGGAGGGTATAGATGTAGTCCCAACGGTCCTTGTGGAAAGTGTCCTGGATGATGGGTGCACCCATGATGAAGGTGACCTTCTTCTTTTCCATCCCGGGCTGGAGCTGGGCCAGCATTTCCTGGGTGATGACGTTGCCCTGCTGGACGTCCACCCGATAGCCAAGGGACCAGCGGCTGGTGTCGGCGAGCTGGCTGGGCGTGGTGCAGCCGGCAAGTGCGCCGAGAAAAATCGAAAATGCGGCGACAGTGCGGAGAATCATGCGATTTTCAGTGCCTTCGGTGACGGTCAGAGGGAGGTTCCGCCACCGTTCAGGGTGCTACTATGCACCGCGTCAAATGCCGGCATTCAGAGTGGTCCGGCGAGGAGAGCAATGCCTGATGGGCGAGGCGTCGCAGTATAGCCCAAGCCGGCAGCGTGGCCAGCCAACGCGCCGGCCCCAGGAGGACCCCCGCGTGGATACTTTCGGACTCAGGAAAGCAGGCCTCAAGGCCACGTTACCTCGCCTACGGGTGCTCGAAATCCTTGAGGGCAATGCCGAGCGCCATCTGAGCGCAGAAGATGTGTACCGGGCCTTGCTGGAAGCCGGCGACGACGTGGGCCTCGCCACGGTCTATCGGGTGCTCACCCAGTTTGAATCGGTGGGCATCGTCCAGCGGCACAACTTCGACGGCTCCCATGCGGTCTTCGAGATGGACCGGGGAGAGCACCACGACCACATGTTGTGCCTGGACAATGGCGAGGTGGTGGAGTTCATCGACGAGGAAATCGAACGCCGTCAGCATGAGATTGCCACCTCCCACGGTTACGAACTCGAAGGCCACAGCCTGGTGCTTTACGTCCGCAAGAAGCGTCCTGTCTGAGATCTCAACCCGCCAACAGCTCGCGGGCATGCGCCAAAGTCTTGTCCGTGAGTTGTTCGCCCGCCAGCATCCTCGCCACTTCGCCCACCCGGCCTTCCGCCGACAGGTAGGCCACCTGCGTGCGGGTGGCGCCTTCCAGGACTTCCTTCCCGATCAGCAGGTGGCCGTCACCGGCGGCCGCGACCTGCGGCATGTGGGTGATGCACAGCACTTGGCGTCCCTTCGCAATGGCCCGCAGCAGCCGGGCCAGCACCGCGGCCACGCGGCCGCTCACGCCTGAATCCACTTCGTCGTAAACGAGCAGGGGTACACCCGACACACCCGCCGTGGCCACCTGGATGGCCAGGCTGATGCGCGAGAGTTCGCCGCCCGACGCGACCTTGCGCAAGGGGCGCGGTGGCTGGTCGGGATTGGCCGAAATAAGGAAATCGATCTCGTCCGCGCCGTGTTCGCCCGGGGCGCTGGCAGGCGTGATTTGGGAGACGAAGCGCGCGTGGGGCAGCGACATTTCATGCAAGTGGGCAGTGACCGCCCGGTCCAGGGCGGCGGCGGCCTTGGCGCGCGCCGCCGTCAGTTGCCCGGCCCGCGTGCCATAGGTTTCCGCTGCCGCCGCCAGCTTGTCGCCCAGGGCTTGCTCGACCGCTGCGTGGTTGACGAGGCGGGCGTGTTCGTCCGTCAGCCGCTGGCGCAAGGCGCCGAGCTCCGAAGGCTCGCAGCGATGTTTCCTGGCTGCGGCGTGGAGTTCGGTGAGCGTGGCGTCGAGGCGCTCGAGGGCACCGCCGTCGGCGCTGAGACGCCCGGCGTAGCGGTCGAGTTCGTGCTCGGCTTCGTCGAGGTTGATGGCCGCCTGCTGGAGGAGATCCAGCAGCGGCCCCGCCTGGGGGTCGATGCCGGCAAGTTCGCCCGCGAGGTGCAGGGCCTGGTTGATGCCTTTGCGCACGCCGCGTGGCTCGCCGGCGAGGCGGGTTTCGATTTCCACGCAGCCGGCGCGCAGGCGCTCGAGGTTGGCGGTCTTGCGATGCTGGGCTTCCAGCGCTGCCAGGGCTTCGGGCTCCAGGGGCAGTTCGGCCAGTTCGTCGAGCTGGAAGCGGAGGAATTCGAGCCGGCTTGCGGCATCCTGGTAACCACCGCGCAGTGCGGAAAGCTCGTCTTCGACGGCACGCAGTTCGCGGTGTGCCGTGGCGACGGAGCCTACGAGTATCGCGAGCTGCCCGTAGGCGTCGAGCAGCGTGCGCTGCGCCGGCCGTTCCAGCAGGGAGTGGTGGGCATGCTGGCCGTGGATGCCGACGAGGTTAGCCCCGAAATCCTTGAGGAACTGCACCGCAACGGGGGTTTCATTGCAGAAGGCGCGCGAGCGGCCGTCGCTGCCCACCACGCGGCGAAGCACGCATTCGTCGTCGACGTCGATGTCGTGCTGGCGCAGGAGGGTGGCAAGTTCGGGGCGCGCACCCAGATCAAAAAGCGCCGTGACCACGGCCCGCTCGGCGCCGTTCCTGACGGCGGCGGAATCGGCACGGTCGCCAAGGCACAGGCCGAGCGCATCGACGAGGATGGATTTGCCAGCGCCGGTTTCGCCGGTGATGACGGTGAGGCCTTCGAAGAATTCCACGTCCAGGGTCCGCACGATGGCGAGATCACGGATGGTCAGGGCCTTCAGCACGGACTGCGCCCCCAGTGCAGCTTGGCGCGCAAGGTTGCGAAATGGTCATGGCCGGTGGGATGGATGAGGCGCACCGCCTGCGCATGGCGCGTGATGCGGATGCGATCGCCCACCGCGAGCGGTGGGGTGGGGTTGCCGTCCACGGTCACCCGCGCGGCTTCGGCGCTGTCGCCGGCGATGTCGATTTCAACGCGGGCGTTGCTACTGATTACGAATGGCCGGTTGGTCAGGGTATGCGGGCAGATGGGCACCAGCACGATGGCCTCGAGCGACGGATCAAGGATGGGGCCCCCTCCCGACAGCGCGTAGGCCGTGGAGCCGGTCGGGGTGGAGACAATCATGCCGTCGGAGCGCTGCGTGTGGACGAAGCGGCCGTCCACGTAAGTGTTGAGCGTGATGAGGCGTGAGTTGTTCCAGCGCTGGATGACGACGTCGTTCATCGCCTGCTGGGCGGCGACGGATGCGCCCTCGCGGACGATTTCGCAGTGGAGCACGAAGCGATCTTCGGCCGCGAAGCGACCGGCGAGGATGGCGTCGAGGCCAATCGTGACTTGCTGCGGGCTCAGATCGGCCAGGAAGCCCAGCCGCCCGAGGTTGACCCCCAGCACCGGCACCTGGTGGGGAAACGCCAGTTTTCCTGCCCGCAGCAGGGTGCCATCGCCCCCTATTGCGATGATGAGGTCGCGGTCGTTGACCAGATCCGGTGGGGCGAATTCGCGATAACCGAGGGCCCCGGCGTCGCAACCCGGGATGGGTTCGACGCGCACGTCGGCTGCGTGCCGCTGGAGGACGTCCAGGACTGCCTGTAAGGTGTGGCGCAGCGTTGCATCGCCTTGTTTCGCCACGATTCCAATGCGTCTGAACACCCTAGATTTCCTCCAGTAAAGGTGCCGGCGGCGACCCGTCACCCGATTGTGCCAACTCTGACTGCCCGGTGAAACAGTGGTTTCCAAGGCCTCCGGGCCGGTGCTAGATTCGCATCAAACCCCAACTTCAGGTGATTCGCCGATGGGTGACAGCCCGCACGGAATGGAACTGTCTGAACGCGCGCAGCATCTCTTCAAGACGCTGGTGGAACGCTACATCGCGGACGGACAGCCCGTGGGGTCGCGCACCCTGGCGCGTGACACGGGACTGGACTTGAGCCCGGCCACGATCCGCAACGTGATGTCGGATCTCGAAGACCTGGGGCTCATCAGTTCGCCACACACTTCCGCCGGCCGGGTGCCCACGGCACGCGGCTACCGCCTGTTCGTCGATTCCATCCTGACCTATCGCCAACCAGCACACGAGGAGCTCCGGCGGTTCGCGGAGGAGCTGAGCCACGAAGGCGACGTCCGGCGGCTGCTGGAAAAAACCTCCACCCTGTTGTCGGACGTCACCCACTTCGTGGGCCTGGTGATGGTGCCGAAGACCGAGCAGCGTGCGCTCCGCCACGTCGAGTTCCTCCCGCTGAGCGACAACCGGGTGCTGGCGATCCTCGTCATCAACGAGCGCGAAGTGCAGAACCGAATCATCCGTACGCCGCGAGCCTACACGGCTTCGGAGCTTACGGAGGCCGCCAATTACCTGAACTCGGCGTTCGCCGGCAAGGACGTGCGGGAGGTGAAGCGCGACTTGCTGGCGGAAATGTCCGCTACCCACGACGAAATGAACCGCATGATGCAGACCGCCATCGAGATGGCCGGCCAGCTGTTCGTGGACGATGCTTCCAGCGAAAAGGACTACGTGGTGGCTGGCCAGACCAACCTCATGGGTCTCACCGAACTGTCCGATCTGGACAAGCTGCGCGCGCTGTTCGATGCCTTCAACCAGAAGCGCGACGTCCTGCATCTGCTGGATCACGCGCTCAGCGCAAGCGGGGTGCAGATCTACATCGGCGAGGAGTCTGGCTATCAGGCTTTCGACGGCTGCAGCATCATCACTGCACCCTATGGACCGGCCGGGGAGACCCTCGGCGTCCTCGGGGTGGTGGGCCCCACCCGCATGCCCTATGAGCGCGTCATTCCGCTCGTCGATCTCACCGCAAAAATCCTGGGCTCGGCCTTGAATTCCCTGCAGTAGGCCCCATTTGCCCGTCGATTGACCTGATTCATCACCCTGCCATGTGGCAGGCGGCTGCTCCCGGTGGGCGGCCTCCGGCCGGTTTTGGCCTTTCCATACGTTACGGAGGACTCAGTGACCAAGCACGACGAACCGGACGCCCAGGCGCCGGCCACCGCTCCCGGCGACGACCCGCGGGACCCGCTCGAGGCGGAAATCGAGCAGCTCCGCGCCGAGGCGGACCGCTTCCGGGACGAAATGCTCCGCGCTCGGGCGGAGCTCGACAATGTGCGCAAGCGCGCCCAGCGCGATGTCGAAGCTGCGCATAAATATGGTGTGGACAAGCTGGTCGAAGCCCTCCTGCCGGTGAAGGACAGCCTGGATCTGGGCGTGGACGCGGCGGCAACCGCCTCCGACGTCAACACCCTGCGCGAAGGCATGGCCATGACAGTGCAGATTTTCGATACCGCCCTCACCCGCATCGGGGTGGAGACCATCGAGGCGACGGGGGTGAAATTCGACCCCGAACAGCACCAGGCCATGATGATGGAACCCAGTGCCGCGGTCGAACCCGGGATGGTGCTGCGGGTCCTGCAAAAGGGCTATCGCATGGCCGACCGGCTGGTGCGGCCCGCGATGGTGGTGGTTTCAAAAGCGCCCGAAGGGACTTGAGTAACGCCCCCGACACCCCCATATCCCGCTCCAAGCGCGGGAGCGGTCTCCCGCTTCCGCACAGATAACATTCACGAGGCACAACATGGCAAAGATTATCGGCATCGACCTTGGCACCACGAACTCCTGCGTCGCGGTCCTTGAAGGTGGCAAGCCAAAGGTCATCGAAAACAGCGAAGGCAACCGCACCACGCCGTCCATCGTCGCGTTCTCCAGCGACGACGAAGTGCTGGTCGGCCAGTCTGCCAAGCGCCAGGCGGTCACCAATCCCACCAACACCCTGTTCGCGGTCAAGCGCCTGGTCGGCCGCAAGTTCAAGGACGACGTCGTCCAGCGCGACATCAAGATGGTGCCCTACAAAATAGTCGCGGCAGACAATGGCGACGCGTGGATCGACGTCCGTGGCAAACGCATGGCGCCGCCGGAAATTTCCGCACGCGTCCTGCAGAAGATGAAGAAGACCGCCGAGGACTACCTTGGCGAGGAAGTCACGGAAGCCGTGATCACGGTGCCCGCCTATTTCAACGACTCACAGCGCCAGGCGACCAAGGACGCGGGTCGCATCGCGGGCCTCGAGGTCAAGCGCATCATCAACGAGCCCACGGCCGCGGCGCTGGCCTTCGGCATGGACAAGCGTGAAGGCGATGCCAAGATCGCGGTGTACGACCTGGGTGGCGGCACGTTCGACATCTCCATCATCGAAATCGCGGAAGTCGACGGCGAGCACCAGTTCGAAGTGCTGTCCACCGGCGGCGATACCTTCCTGGGCGGCGAAGACTTCGACCTGCGCCTCATCGAGTTCCTCTCGGGCGAGTTCAAGAAAGAGCAGGGCATCGACCTCCATAACGACCCCCTGGCCCTGCAGCGCCTGAAGGAAGCGGCCGAAAAAGCCAAGATCGAGCTATCTTCCAGCCAGCAGACGGACGTCAACCTGCCGTACATCACGGCGGATGCGACGGGCCCGAAGCACCTCAACGTTAAAATCACGCGAGCCAAGCTGGAGTCGCTGGTCGAAGATCTCATCTCGCGCACCATCGAACCCTGCAAGGTCGCGCTGAAGGATGCCGGCCTCAAAGCCAGCGATATCAACGACGTCATCCTGGTCGGCGGCCAGACCCGCATGCCGAAGGTGCAGGACGCGGTGAAGACGTTCTTCGGCCAGGAGCCGCGCAAGGACGTCAACCCGGACGAAGCGGTGGCCGTGGGCGCTGCCATCCAGGCCGGCGTGCTGGGCGGCGACGTGAAGGACGTGCTGCTGCTCGACGTCACCCCGCTGTCGCTCGGCATCGAGACCCTGGGCGGCGTGATGACCAAGCTGATCGAGAAGAACACCACCATCCCGACCAAGGCGCAGCAGGTCTTTTCCACCGCCGACGACAACCAGAACGCGGTGACCGTGCACGTGCTGCAGGGTGAACGCGAGCAGGCGGCGGCCAACAAGACGCTGGGTCGCTTCGACCTCGCCGAGATCCCGCCGTCCCCGCGCGGCGTGCCGCAGATCGAGGTTATGTTTGACATCGACGCCAACGGAATCCTCAACGTGTCGGCCAAGGACAAGGCCACTGGCAAGCAGCAGTCCATCGTCATCAAGTCCTCCAGCGGCCTGTCGGACGAGGAAATCCAGCGCATGGTGCGTGACGCCGAGGTGCATGCTGACGAAGACCGCAAGTTCCACCAACTCGTGACGACGCGGAACCAGGCCGATGGCCTGTTGCACGCCACGAAGAAGTCGCTGGACGACCTCGGCGACAAGGTCGACGCGGGCGAGCGCGCGGCCATCGAAGCGGCAATGGACGAACTGAAGGCAGTGCTCACCGGCGACGACAAGGAGGCCATCGAAGCCAAGGCGAAGAAGCTCGCCGAGCTTTCCGGTAAAGTCGCGCAGGCTGCCTACCAGGCTGAACAGCCCGCGAGCGGCGGCGCCGAAGCGGGTGGCAAGGCACAGGGCGAGCACGATGACAACGTCGTCGACGCCGACTTCGAGGAAGTGAAGGACAGCAAGTAAGTTCCGAGGCAGGTATCTCCCGAATCCTCGCCTGCATGCGCCTGACGCCATGCAGGCGGGCGCGCAAGCGGGTTAATTGAAGGTTTTATGGCGAAGCGAGATTTTTACGAAGTGCTGGGCGTGGCCCGCGACGCGGACGAAGCCGAACTGAAAAAGGCCTACCGCCGCCTCGCAATGAAACACCACCCGGATCGCAACGACGGCGACAGCGAGGCCGAGGAAAACTTCAAGGAAGTTAAGGAAGCCTTCGAGATCCTGAGCGACGAGGGCAAGCGGAAGGCCTACGACCAGTTCGGCCACGCCGGCGTCGATCCGTCCGCCCGCGGTGGCGGGCAAGGTCCGGCCGGCGGTTTTGGCGACATCTTCGACACTGTTTTCGGCGACATTTTCGGGGGGGGTGGCGGCGGGCGCGGTGGTAACCGCGCCTATCGGGGCTCCGATCTGCGCTATGACCTCGAAATGTCGCTGGAAGAGGCGGTGCGCGGCACGGAGGTCAAAATCCGGATTCCGACGCTGGTCCACTGCGAAACCTGCGAAGGCAACGGCAGTCGCTCCAAGGCGGCACCGGAAACTTGCGGTACCTGCAACGGGCTGGGCCAGGTCCGCATGCAGCAGGGTTTCTTTTCGGTCCAGCAGACCTGCCCCAACTGCCGTGGCCGGGGCAAGGTAGTGCGCGATCCCTGCGGCAGCTGCAACGGCAGCGGCAAGGCGCGCGGCAACAAGACCATCGCGGTGAAAGTACCTGCGGGTGTCGACAGCGGCGACCGCATCCGGCTTTCGGGCGAAGGCGAGGCGGGCCAGAACGGCGGGCCGAGCGGCGACCTGTACGTCAACGTGGTGGTCCGCGACCACCCGATCTTCGTGCGTGACGGCAACGACCTCAAATCCGAGGTACCCATCAACTTCACGGTTGCGGCGCTGGGCGGCGAGCTTGAAGTGCCCACCTTGAATGGCCGCGTGGTGCTGAAGATCCCGCCGGAAACGCAAAGCGGGAAGATGTTCCGCCTGCGCGGCAAGGGCGTGAAGTCGGTGCGCAGCGGCGTGACCGGGGATCTCATGTGCCGGATCACGATTGAAACGCCGGTCAACCTCACCCGCCAGCAAAAGGAGATATTGCGCGAGTTTGGTGAATCGCTCGACGGGGAGATCGTCAAGCACAGCCCGCGTGCCAGCTCGTGGCTCGACGGCGTGAAGAAGTTCTTCGACGACATGAAGTTCAACTGAAGCAGGGCGCCGGATGATCAGGATCGCAATTGCCGGCGTGGCTGGCCGGATGGGCCGAACGTTGGTGGAGTTGGCCCACGCCGCTGAAGGCCTCACGCTAACGGCTGGTTTCGAAGCCCCCGGATCACCGTTCATCGGCCAGGATGCCGGACAGATCGCAGGCAGCGGACCAATGGGCGTGGTCGTGGCGTCGGATGTGGACTTGCGCGGGCACGAATTCGACGTGCTCATCGACTTCACCACCACGGAAGCCACGCTTGCCCACCTTGCCGATTGCGTCGCAGCGGGCCGCCGCATCGTGGTGGGCACCACGGGTTTCGGCGACCAGAGCGTTCATTTCCAGGCAGCGGCGGAGCATATCGGCGTGGTGTTCGCGCCCAATATGAGCGTAGGCGTCAACCTGTGTTTCAAGCTGCTTGAAATTGCCGCCCGCGTGCTGGGTGACGAAGTCGACATCGAAATCGTCGAAGCCCATCACCGCCACAAGGTCGATGCGCCTTCCGGGACTGCCGTGCGCATGGGCGAAATCGTCGCCGAAACGCTGGGTCGCGACCTCAAGACCTGCGCTGTCTACGGGCGCCAGGGCATCACCGGCGTGCGTGACCGCAAGACCATAGGCTTTGCCACCGTGCGGGCGGGTGAGATCGTCGGCGACCACACCGTGATGTTCGTTGGCGCCGGCGAACAGGTGGAAATCACGCACCGTGCCGCCAACCGGGCAACCTTTGCGGGCGGCGCACTGCGCGCTGCACGCTGGCTGGCCGGGCGGGGACCCGGCCTCTACGACATGCAGGACGTGCTCGGATTAAGAGCGGATTAAGAGAATTTGTTCACAGTTCCGGAGATGAACTTGCCGCCGGCCCAGGGGAACTCATCTGATAGAACGCCTGCCGCGTAAGGGGTTTAGGGGGACACCATGGAACCAGCGACACTCTCCGATTCCGGCGCCAGCGAGCAACTCGCTGCACAAGCACGCGACCTGGCCCTGATCGAAGCCATCGTGGGTGGTGACCGCAACGCCTTCGACGCCCTCTACCGCGCTTACTACACTCGCCTGATGGACTTCCTCACCCGCATGGTCCGGCGCCGGGAACTCGCCGAGGAAGTCGTCAACGACACCATGTATGCCGTGTGGACCAGTAGCGCCGGATTCGCCGGGCGTTCGCGCGTGTCGACCTGGATCTTCGGCATCGCCTACAAGAAAGCCCTGAAACGACTCGAGCGCGAGCGCCGCACCGCGGCGGAGCAGTTCGAGAAAGGCTTCGACGCGCCGGACGATAGCGATCCCCAGGACGAAGTGAGCGCCGCCCAGCTGTCACGCCAACTCGCCGCCGCCCTCAGCCGGCTGACACCCGCTCACCGCAGCGTGGTCGAACTCACTTTCCTGATGGACTATTCCTACGAAGAAACCGCCGAAATCGTGGGCTGCCCCGTCAACACGGTCAAAACCCGCATGTTCCATGCCCGCGCAAAGCTTCGCCAACTCCTGGCGGCCTGCCTTGGCCGGAAGTCCTGAGGAACACGGCCAGCATGAACGACGCCCCTGCCGCCACCGTCATTGCCTTCGACGCTCGACACGAGCGCTCGTGGTCGCTGTTGCCGTGGTGGGTGAATGGCACGCTGAAAGGCGAGGAGCTTGCGTTGGTGGAGCGGCACGTCGCCCACTGCGCGACATGCCGCGATGAAACCAGGAGCTTGCGCCTGCTCGCGCAGCACCTCCGTAAGCCTGATGCCGAATCCCGCTGCGAGGACGCCCTGAGCCGCCTCCATGCCCGCCTGACCGGGCCGCGGATGCGCCACCAGCAGGCCCCCTGGGCTTCCGCGGCAGTGCTGGTCCTGGTCTTCGGATTGGTCGGATATACCGGCAACCATGCGCAGAGCAGCATGGCGTGGTTGCGCAACATGGGGCTCTCCAAGATGGCGCAGAGCCCGCTGGCCAACGATGACGTGGAGCCCAGCATCGCGCGACTCGTGTTCTATAACGACATCACCGAAGGCCAGTTGCGGGCGCTGCTGCTGTCGGTAGGCGCGGAACTGAAGGACGGTCCGACCCAGCTTGGTGTCTACACCATCTCCTTTGGCCACAACGTGTCCTCCGACGAGGCCCTCGCCCGCCTGCGACACTCCGGCAAGGTCGTCTATGCCGAGCCCGCAATCACCAACGCGGTGTCTGCGCTGGGCAGCTGGTAGGAGGTCCAACGGTCGTCCGGCGCGTAGCCAATCCGGGCCACCGTTGCTAAGGTGGCTCCGATTTCCAGCCCCGGAGCTTCCAGTTGATGTCGAAATTGCGCGCTGCAGTCGTGGGAGTGGGCTATCTCGGCAATTTCCACGTCCAGAAGTACCTCGCGCTGCCCGATGTCACCCTGGTCGGCGTTGCCGACACCGACCCCGACCGCGTTGCCGAAGTCGCCGCCAAGCATGGCGTGCCGGGCCACACTGATTACCGCGAACTCCTGGGCGACATCGACCTCATTTCCATCGTCACCCCGCCCGCCACCCACTTCCGGATTGCCCACGATGCGCTCAGTGCGGGGGTTCACGTGCTGGTGGAAAAGCCGGTCACCGAGCAGGTGGCCGAAGCCGAAGCCCTCATCACCCTCGCCAGGGTGCGCCAGCGGGTATTCCAGGTGGGGCACCTCGAACGCTTCAATCCGGCTGTCCTGGCGTTGCGCACCCTGGTCACCGCGCCCCGTTTGCTCGAAGCCCGGCGCATGGCCCGCTACAAGGAACGAGGCACCGAAGTGGACGTCGTGCTCGACATGATGATCCACGACATCGACATCGTGCTGAGCCTGGTAGACAGCCCGCTGGTAGGTATCGAGGCGACTGGCTGCGCAGTGGTTACCGACAGCATCGACATCGCGGACGCGACCTTGCGCTTCGCCAGCGGCTGCGTCGCTAAACTTTCGGCGAGCCGGGTGCATCTCGAAACCGTCCGTGAAATGAAGGTCCAACAGGCCGACACCTGGCTTTCCGTCGATTTTGCCAACCACGCCCTGTTGATTGGCGCCCGCGACCCTTCCGGCCAGGCAGGCGAGGTTCGGGACATGCCCCTGCAGACCCAGTCGCTGGTTCGCAGTGACGCCCTGATGGATGAAATCCGTTCCTTCGTGGAAGCCGTGCGCCGCGGCGGAGATCCGGCAGTGAGCGGGGAAGATGGCAAGCGGGCGCTGGAAGTTGCGGTGGCAATCAGCCAGTGCATCGAACGTGCGCAGCGCGGGACGAGTCGCGCCGGGCGGCGCCCATAGGCGCACGTCACCCCGCCTGGAAGGCCCGGCGCGGGATGTGCTCGACGGTTTTCGACGACCAGGTGCCCATCCGGGTTCTGGCGAGTCCCCAGCCGGATCAGATTGGATCCCTTGCACGGCCCTGAAATGCAGCGGCCGCTCGCGGGTTCGAACTGGGCGCCGTGCAGTCCACATTGCAAGAGGGTACCCGTAGCATCGAGGAAGTCCCGTGGGACCAGGTCGAGCCTGACCCCGGCATGCGGGCAACTGTTGAGGAACGCATGCGGCTTGCCGTTCCGGCAGACCACGATGAGTTGCAGTTCGCGCCTGCCGTCATCGACGACGTGCCCGGTAACACCATCACCGTCTATCTTCAAATCGAGCCTTGAATCCATGGGTCCTGCCGGGGGTTTGGCTGGGCATTGCGGCGGTCCTTTCCGAACTCGTCGCCTGTCGCTTACACTCCGGCACAATTCAAGCACGGGAACCGCCGGTCGGTAGTTCCCTTTTTTATGTCAGAAAAGCCCACGTGACCACACTAGCGATCCTTGCGCTCGCCGATGGAACGACCTTCCATGGCCAATCGATCGGCGTAGACGGCTACACCGTCGGAGAAGTCGTGTTCAACACGGCGATGACCGGTTATCAGGAAATCCTGACCGACCCCTCCTACGACCAGCAGCTCGTTACGCTGACCTATCCCCACATCGGTAACGTTGGAACCAACGCGCTGGACGATGAGTCCGGCAAGATCCACGCGGCGGGACTCATCATCCGTGACTCGTCCATGGTGGCCAGCAACTGGCGCTCCAGCCAGAGCCTGACGGCATACGCCCGCAACGAAAACTTCGTCGCCATCGCCGAAATCGACACCCGCAAGCTCACTCGCCTGCTGCGTGACCGTGGTGCCCAGAATGGCTGCATCGCCGCCGGACCGGGAATCACAGCGGAAGAGGCCGTCCGCCGGGCGCGCGCCTTCCCCGGATTGAACGGCGCCGATCTCGCCCGCCGGGTAACCACCCGCGCCCCCTATGTCTGGGGCGAAGGCTCCTGGCAGCTCGAAGGCAACCGGCATCGGCAGGCCGTCGGCGAGCCCCAGTGGCGCGTGGTGGCCTTCGATTACGGCATCAAGCGCAACATCCTCCGCCGGCTGGCTGATCGCGGCTGCGAAGTGCACGTGCTGCCGGCGACGGCCACGGCGACCGAAGCCCTTGCACTTCGCCCGGACGGCATCTTCCTGTCCAACGGCCCGGGCGATCCGGCCGCTTGCGACTATGCGATCGCCACTCTCCGTGACCTGCTGGGCGTGGGCCTGCCGATGTTCGGCATCTGCCTCGGGTACCAGCTCCTTGCGCTAGCCAGCGGAGCACAGACCACCAAGATGAAGTTCGGACACCATGGCGCCAACCATCCCGTCCAGGATCTCCGCACTGGCCAGGTCGCCATCACCAGCCAGAACCACGGCTTTGCGGTAGACGAAACCACCTTGCCGGACATCCTGGTTGCCACCCACAGGTCGCTATTCGACGGTTCCCTTCAGGGCATCGCCCACGCGCGGTTCCCGGCCTTTGGTTTCCAGGGGCATCCGGAAGCCAGCCCTGGCCCGCACGACATCGGCTACCTGTTCGATCAGTTCATTGAATCGATGCGGCGCCACCGCGCACCCTGACCCCGGGTCTATTGCCAAGCCATGCCAAAACGCACCGACATCAAATCAATCCTCGTGATCGGCGCAGGCCCGATTGTCATCGGCCAGGCCTGTGAGTTCGACTATTCCGGGACCCAGGCCTGCAAGGCGCTGCGCAAGGATGGTTACCGCATCGTGCTGGTGAATTCCAACCCCGCCACGATCATGACCGACCCGGACACGGCAGACGCCACTTACATCGAGCCCGTGCGCTGGCAGACGGTGGAGAAAATCATCGAGCAGGAACGTCCCGACGCGATCCTGCCGACCATGGGCGGCCAGACAGCGCTCAATTGCGCATTGGACCTGGCGCGCGAAGGCGTGCTTGCCAAGTACGGCGTGCAACTCATCGGAGCGTCCGAGCGCTCGATTGAAATGGCGGAAGACCGCGAGAAGTTCCGCGAAGCGATGACCCGCATTGGCCTCGATTCGCCGCGCTCCATGACCGCCCATTCGCTGGAGGAAGCGGAACGCCACCAGGCCGTGCTGGGTTTCCCCACGGTCATCCGCCCCTCGTTCACCCTGGGCGGGACCGGCGGCGGCATCGCGTTCAACCGCGAGGAATTTGCCGAAATCGTCACCCGCGGCCTCGATGCGTCGCCCACCCGGAAAGTGCTGATCGAAGAATCGGTCCTGGGCTGGAAAGAGTACGAAATGGAAGTGGTGCGGGACCGCAAGGACAACTGCATCATCATCTGCGCAATCGAGAACCTCGATCCGATGGGCATCCACACCGGCGACTCCATCACCGTCGCACCCGCGCAGACGCTTACCGACAAGGAGTACCAACTCCTGCGCAACGCCTCCATCGCGGTGTTGCGCGAGATTGGCGTGGAGACCGGCGGCTCCAACGTGCAGTTCGCCATCAACCCGGCAGACGGCAAGCTGGTCGTGATTGAAATGAACCCGCGCGTATCACGTTCCTCCGCGCTGGCTTCTAAGGCCACGGGCTTCCCTATCGCCAAGGTCGCGGCGCGGCTGGCCGTGGGCTACACGCTGGACGAACTGGCCAACGAGATAACCGGCGGCGCGACCCCGGCGTCCTTCGAGCCGACCATCGACTACGTGGTCACCAAGATCCCCCGCTTCACGTTCGAGAAATTCCCGCAGGCCCACGATCGCCTCACCACCCAGATGAAGTCCGTGGGTGAAGTGATGGCCATTGGCCGCACGTTCCAGGAATCGTTCCAGAAGGCGTTGCGCGGACTCGAAACCGGCGTCAGCGGCCTTGATGAGCGCTTCCCGGTTGGCGAAAAAATCGACCAGGCCAAGCTCATCCGCGAACTCACCTTTGCGGGCTCGGAGCGCATCTGGTTCGTGGGCGAAGCCTTCCGCCATGGCATGAGCCTGGAAGAAGTCCACGACCACACCAAGATCGATCCCTGGTTCCTCGCCCAGATCGAGGATCTCCTGCGCGAGGAACGGCAGGTGCGCGTTCAGGGCGTCGAGGCGCTCGATGCCGCCCGCCTGCGGGCCCTCAAGCGCAAGGGCTTCGCCGACGCCAGGCTCGCCAAGCTCTGCAACGTCGAAGAATCGGCATTGCGCGCACGGCGCCATGCGGTCGGCGTGCGGCCGGTGTTCAAGCGCGTCGATTCCTGCGCGGCCGAATTCGCCGCGACCACGGCCTATCTGTACTCGACCTACGAAGAAGAATGCGAAGCCGAGCCCACCGATCGCAAGAAAATCATGATCCTCGGTGGCGGTCCCAACCGCATCGGGCAGGGCATCGAGTTCGACTACTGCTGCGTGCAGGCCGCCTATGCGCTGAAGCACGCCGGCTTCGAGTCGATCATGGTCAACTGCAACCCGGAAACGGTGTCGACCGATTACGACACTTCAGATCGCCTGTACTTCGAGCCGCTGACCCTGGAAGACGTGCTCGAAATCGTCCATGTCGAAAAGCCCGTCGGGGTCATCGTGCAGTTCGGCGGCCAGACCCCGCTCAAGCTCGCGCGCGCGCTGGCGGCAGCCGGCGTGCCGATCATCGGGACCAGCCCGGACTCCATCGATCTTGCCGAAGACCGCGAACGCTTCCAGGGCTTCCTGTCCGAAATCGGCCTGTTGCAGCCGCCCAACCGCACCGCGCGGTCCGTCGAGGCCGCGCTCGGCGCCGCCGCCGAAATCGGCTATCCGCTGGTAGTGCGACCGTCCTACGTGCTCGGTGGCCGAGCGATGGAAATCGTGTACAACGAGGACGCGTTGGTCACCTACATGCGCCGGGCGGTGGCGGTCTCCAACGATTCCCCCGTGTTGCTCGATCACTTCCTCGACCATGCCATCGAAGTTGACGTCGACGCGCTCAGCGACGGCAAGGACGTGCTTGTCGGTGGCATCATGGAGCACATTGAGCAGGCCGGTATCCACTCGGGTGATTCAGCCTGCGCGTTGCCGCCACACACCCTCACGCAGGAATTGCAGGACGAAATAAGCCGCCAGGTAGTGCTCATGGCGCGCTCGCTCGGCGTCATCGGACTCATGAACACGCAGTTCGCGATCCAGGACGGCAAGATCTTCGTGCTCGAGGTCAATCCTCGCGCCTCGCGCACGGTGCCCTTCGTCTCCAAGGCCACCGGCGCCTCGCTCGCCTGGCAGGCGGCGCTGTGCATGGTCGGCCAGACCCTGGCGCAGGTCGCGCCCAACGGCGTGCCGCGGCCGACGTACTACTCGGTGAAGGAAGCGGTGTTCCCGTTCGTGAAGTTCCAGGGCGTCGACCCGCTGCTCGGCCCTGAAATGAAATCCACTGGCGAAGTGATGGGCGTGGGCGTGACGTTTGGCGAAGCTTTCGCGAAATCCCAACAAGCCGCCGGCATGACCTTGCCCACGGGCGGCACGGCGTTCGTGAGCGTGCGCGAAACCGACAAGCCCGCGGCGGTCGCGCTGGCCCGGCAGCTTGCCGCCAGTGGCTTCCGCATCGTCGCCACCCGCGGCACGGCGCGCGCGCTGAAGGCGGCAGGGGTCGAATGCCAGCCGGTGAACAAGGTGCTGGAAGGGCAGCCCCACATCGGCGACATGATCAAGAACGGCGCCATCGATTTCATCATCAACACGACCGAAGGCGAGCAGGCGATCGCCGATTCCTTCGCGATTCGGCGCAGCGCCCTGCAGCACAAGATTGCCTACACCACGACCATGGCCGGCGCCACGGCAGCGGTGATGGCACTGGCCGAAACGGGCGAAGAACGGGTGCGACGCCTGCAGACGCTCCACCAGGAGATGGTTCGATGAACAAATCCCCCATGACGGCCGAAGGCGCGCAGCGCCTGCGCGAAGAACTGCAGAAACTGAAGTTCGTCGATCGCCCGCGCATCACCAAGGCCATTGCCGAGGCACGCGCGTTGGGGGATTTGAAGGAAAACGCCGAGTACCACGCGGCCCGTGAGCAGCAGAGCTTCGCCGAGGGCCGCATCGCCGACATCGAAGGCAAGCTCGGCAACGCCGAAATCATCGACGTCACCAAGGTGAACGCACAAGGCCGGGTAGTATTTGGCGCGACGGTGCAGTTGCTGAACGTCGGCAACGACCTCGAAGTCACCTATCGCATCGTTGGCGAGGACGAAGCCGATATCAAGGCTGGCCTCGTCTCGATTAACTCCCCCGTGGCCCGTGGACTCATCGGCAAGATCGAAGGCGACACGGTGACCGTGACCGTCCCGAGCGGCGCCGTCGAATACGAAATCCTGGCCGTGCTCTACCTCTGAACCCTGGTTGGCCGGGTCCGGAGGCCACGGGATCTGGCGGGCAAGCGGCTGAACCGCCCGGGCCATCGCCCCGTGGGACTGAACTTATCCGTCCACGCACCCTCCCTGTACCGGGCAGTCGGCTACCGATACGGCGATCGGCTTTGCGGGGTTGGGCGTATGCAAGCCACGGCGCTTGCTGCCGATGTCTTGTCCGGACGAGCACACGCGCCAGTGGCTGATCGCTAGTGGCGGGATGCACCTTGTTTTCCCCAGTGCCCGCCCCAAAGTGCGTGGTTTGGGAAGGTGGCGGGGGGTTTCTCCGTCCTTCGGGGCGGGCCAACCCGGCGGCGGAAGCCGGCGGTCAGGCTGGAAACCCATGTGGTGGCAGGCGGATTCCGCAGCTAGACTAGGCTGCGAACGGCGGACCGTCGCCCTTGATTCATAAAGGCTCGCCGACCGGCGAGCCGGCAGGAGCTGAAGCAGAAAATGGCAAGAAACCTGGCCTTGTGGGGCGTGATAGCACTGGTCCTGATGCTGGTCTTCCAGAATTTCACCCCGCGTGCCGGGGCCACGCGCGCAGTCGGTTATTCGGATTTCGTCAGCTCGGTGAAAAGCGGCCAGGTTTCCCGCACGCTGCTGGACGGCCCAACCATCGAATTTGAAACCCAGGACGGTGCCAAGCTCTACACCTACAGCCCGGAAACGGATAACGGGGCCCTGATCGGCTTGCTCCTCGACCACAACGTGCGCATCGACGCCCAGCCGCCGGATCGGCAGGGCCTGCTGATGCAGATTTTCATTTCCTGGTTCCCATTCCTCTTGCTCATCGCCGTGTGGATTTACCTCATGCGCCAGATGCAGGGTGGCGCGGGCGGTCGGGGGGCGATGTCCTTCGGCAAGAGTCGGGCCCGCCTGCAGGGCGAAGATCAGGTGCGCGTGACCTTCAACGATGTCGCCGGGGTGGAGGAA
The DNA here is from genome assembly GCA_043744805.1 of Gammaproteobacteria bacterium. Classification (GTDB taxonomy): domain Bacteria; phylum Pseudomonadota; class Gammaproteobacteria. Next base: position 2,777 of record JAYTTZ010000187.1, on the reverse strand, counting down.
GCCAAGGAGGAAGTGAAGGAACTCGTCGACTTCCTGCGCGACCCGGGCAAGTTCCAGAAGCTGGGCGGCAAGATCCCGCGCGGCGTGCTGCTGGTGGGTTCGCCTGGTACCGGCAAAACCCTGCTTGCCAAGGCCATTGCGGGCGAGGCCAAGGTCCCGTTCTTCACGATTTCTGGTTCGGACTTCGTCGAGATGTTCGTCGGCGTGGGCGCGTCCCGCGTCCGCGACATGTTCGAGCAGGCCAAGAAGCAGGCACCCTGCATCATCTTCATCGATGAAATCGACGCCGTGGGCCGCCATCGCGGCGCCGGCCTCGGCGGCGGCCACGACGAGCGCGAGCAGACACTCAACCAGCTGTTGGTCGAAATGGACGGCTTCGAAGGCAACGAAGGCGTCATCGTCATCGCCGCCACCAACCGTCCGGACATCCTGGACCCAGCCTTGCTGCGCCCGGGCCGCTTCGACCGCCAGGTCGTGGTACCGCTGCCGGACGTTCGTGGCCGCGAACAGATCCTCAAGGTGCACATGCGCAAGGTGCCCCTGTCCGATGACGTCAAGCCCCTGTTGCTGGCGCGCGGCACCCCGGGTTTTTCCGGCGCCGACCTTGCCAACCTCGTGAATGAAGCCGCGCTGTTCGCCGCCCGCGGTAACAAGCGCCTGGTCGCCATGGAAGAGTTCGAGCGCGCCAAGGACAAGATCATGATGGGCGCCGAGCGGCGCTCGATGGTGATGGGAGAGCAGGAAAAACGCCTGACCGCCTACCACGAGGCCGGCCACGCGATCGTCGGTCGCCTCGTGCCGTCGCACGATCCGGTTTACAAAGTCACGATCATCCCGCGCGGCCGGGCTTTGGGCGTGACCATGTTCTTGCCGGAAGAAGATCGCCTGAGCTACAGCAAGGAGCGCCTGGAAAGCCAGATTTCCAGCCTGTTCGGCGGGCGCATCGCGGAGGAGCTGGTGTTCGGCCACGACGCGGTCACCACCGGCGCTTCCAACGACATCGAGCGGGTTACCGACATCGCCCGCAACATGGTCACGCGCTGGGGCCTCTCCGATCGCCTCGGCCCGATGACCTACAGCGACGACGAAGGCGAAGTCTTCCTCGGGCGCTCGGTCACCCAGCACAAGATGATGTCCGACAATACCGCGCACATCATCGACGAGGAAATCCGCAACATCGTCGACCGCAACTACGCCCGCTCCCGCCGCATTCTCGAGGAGAACAACGGCAAGCTGCACCTGATGGCCGAAGCCCTGATCCGCTTCGAGACGCTCGACAGCGACCAGATCAGCGACATCATGGAAGGGCGCGAACCGCGCCTGCCGCAAAATTGGGACGACGACGACCGTGGCAATGCGTCGAACTCGGCCAAGCCGTCCGAAACCCCGGCGCAACCTGGACCCGATGCGCCCATTGGCGATGCTGCAGCCAGCCCGCACTAACTGCCGTGCCCTGGTTTCCCTTAAAGCCTTCGTTCTGATTGTTTCCCCATGAGTCCTCCCGGCGAACGCAAGTATTTCGGTACCGACGGCATTCGTGGCCGTGTCGGCCTGCACCCCATCACGCCTGATTTCGTGATGAAACTCGGATGGGCCGCCGGCCGCGTTCTGGCGCGCGGCGCGCGCGGCACCCCGAAGATCATCATCGGCAAGGACACCCGAGTGTCCGGCTACATGTTCGAGTCCGCGCTCGAAGCCGGCCTCGCGGCGGCAGGGGTGGACATCCACCTGCTCGGTCCCATGCCGACGCCGGGCATTGCCTACCTCACGCGCACCTTCCACGCGCAGGCGGGCATCGTGATCAGCGCCTCGCACAATCCCTTCGACGACAACGGCATCAAGTTCTTTTCCGGTGCGGGCACCAAGCTGCCAGACGAGACCGAGCTCGAAATCGAGCGAGAACTTGAAAAACCCTTCGAGACTGCCACCTCGCGGGGACTGGGCAAGGCGCACCGCGTGCCGGACGCCGCCGGGCGCTACATCGAATTCTGCAAAAGCACTTTTTCCAGCCAGCTGGATCTCAACGGCATCAAGCTCGTGGTGGACTGCGCCCACGGCGCCACCTACCACATTGCCCCGGACGTCTTCGAAGAACTGGGCGCGACGGTCGTCACGATCGGCGTACAGCCGGACGGTTTCAACATCAACGAGAAGGTGGGAGCCACGGCGCCACAAGCGCTGCGCGCCGCAGTACTGGCGGAGAAAGCCGATCTCGGCATTGCGCTGGACGGTGACGGTGACCGCCTGATCATGGTCGACGCTGCCGGCAACGTGCTCGACGGCGACCAGCTCACTTACATCATCGCGCGGCATCGCCTGGGCCTGGGGCGTCTTTCCGGCGCCGTCGTCGGCACCTTGATGAGCAATTGCGGCCTTGAACTCGCGTTGCGCGAGATCGGCCTCGATTTCCATCGCGCCAATGTCGGCGACCGCTACGTCATGGAGATGCTGAGCGCCAACGGCTGGCGCCTTGGCGGTGAGTCTTCCGGGCACATCATCTGCCTCGACCTCACCAGCACCGGGGACGGCATCATCTCCGCCCTGCAGGTGCTGGAAGCCATGCTCACGCGCAACGCCGCGCTCGGCGAATTGGTGCAGGACATGGGGATGTTCCCGCAGGAACTCGTCAACGTGAGGCTGCCGGGGCGCGTCGACACCACCTTCCCGCCGGCGGTGCATGCGGCGGTCAAGGCCGTGGAAGCGGAGTTGAAGGGGCAGGGCCGGGTGCTGCTGCGACCTTCCGGCACCGAGCCGGTGATTCGCGTGATGGTGGAAGG
>JAYTTZ010000186.1:0-1689 GCA_043744805.1 Gammaproteobacteria bacterium | reverse complement strand
AGCTCGGCATGCTGAAGCCCTGGGCGCCGCCGCGTTCCTATGGCCTGGTGGTCCACGTGGCGGCGGATGGCGAATGTCGCGCCAGCCTGCACAGCCGCGCGGGCGGCAGGCACCACGGCATCCTGTCCGTGCGCACCTTGGGCGATCGCGTGCTTGCGGTTTCCAAAGGGGGTAGCCGCCTGCTCGATCTGGGTGACGGGACTTCAATGGCGTCGTCCGGATGAACACAGCGGCCGGACCCATCCTGCGCATCGAGCAGGGCACCAAGACCTACGCCGGCGTGACGGTGCTGGCAGCGGTGGATTTCGATCTCCGCGCCGGGGAAGTGCACGCGCTGGTGGGCGAGAACGGCGCCGGCAAGTCGACGCTCTGCAAGGCCATTGCCGGGGCGATTGAGCTGAGCCAGGGCCGTTACTGCATCGACGGCCAGCCGGTGCGCTTCGTGCGCCCGGGCGATGCGCTGAAGGCCGGGGTGTCGATGGTCTACCAGGAGTCGAGCCTCGTGCCCACCATGACGGTGGCGCAGAACATCGAACTGGGCCACGAGAAATTCTTTACGAGCTTCCGCTCGCTGAACATCCAGGCGCAGCAGCTGCTGCAGTCGCTGCGCTTTCACGTGGAGCCTGCAGCGCTGGTGAGCAGCCTGGGCACCGCGCAGCGCCAGATGGTGGAGATCGCGCGCGCGTCCCACCACAAGGCGCGGGTGATCATCTTCGACGAACCGACCGCCGCGCTGGCGCCCGAGGAAAAGGAAAACTTCTTCCAGCTCATCCGCGATCTGCGCAGCCAGGGGATGGGGATCATCTTCATCAGCCATGCGCTGGAAGAGGCGCTGCTGCTGGCCGATCGCGTGACGGTGCTGCGCGATGGCCGGCACGTGATCACGGCGGACACGCAAGACCTGACCCGCGAAGCACTGGTGCGGCACATGGTGGGGCGCGACGTGGCGCAGACGCATTACGCCAGGCAGGACGTGCCGCAGGCCGGCGTTCGGCGCGAGAAAATCCTGAGCGTGGAAAACCTCACCATGGGCAATACGGTGAAGAACATGTCGTTCACCCTGTATGCCGGCGAAGTGGTGGGCATCGCAGGGCTGATTGGCTCTGGCCGTACGGAGGCCGCCAAGGTGGTGGCCGGCGCGCTCAAGCGCAACCTCATCCGCGGCGGCACGGTGCTGCTGCGGGGCAAGCCCGTGCGCTACCGCGTGCCGCGCCAGGCCATCGACGATGGCATCGCCTACATCACCGAGGATCGCAAGCTGGACGGCTTCTTCGAGACCATGACGGTGGAGGAGAACATCTACCTCGGGCACCTCGCCACCCGTCGCGGCTTTCGCTTCCTCGTGTCCGCGCGCGAACGCCAAAGCGTGGCAGGCCGCTTCATCGAGAAGCTCCGCGTGCGCGCCGCCAGCGCCACGGCAAAGATCATGGAACTGTCCGGCGGCAACCAGCAGAAAGTGGTGGTGGCGAAGTCCCTTGTGCAGTCGCCGGACGTCATCTTCTTCGACGAGCCGACCCGTGGCGTCGACGTGGGCGCCATCCCTGAAATCCACCAGGCCATCCGCCAACTGGCAGCCGAAGGCAAGGCCGTGTGCGTGATCTCCTCCTACCTGCCGGAAGTGCTGGCCGTGTCGGATCGCATCCTGGTCGCGCGCCAGGGGAGGATTGCGGAAGAGTTCTCGGCGGCGGA
>JAYTTZ010000185.1:0-1693 GCA_043744805.1 Gammaproteobacteria bacterium | reverse complement strand
TCGCACAGGAACATCTTCTGGAACACGCTGCAGCTGGTGGTCGACACCGAGATGCACGAGGACGATGTGACGATCCTCGCCACGCCCCTGCACCACGCGGGCGCGCTGATCATCTGGTTCATCCCCCACCTGTACCTGGGTGCGACATCAGTGATCCTGCCCGAATATTCGACGGAAGCACTGATCGAGGCGATCGTGGCGAATCGCGTGACCAACGGCTGGACGCCGCCTTCGATGACGCGCGACCTGTTGCAGCACCCGCTGGCGCGTCAGCGCGATTTCTCGTGCTTCCGGCGCTGGTACGTCGCAGGCGGTCCATTCCCTCGGCGCGACCGGGAGGAAATGAAGACCCTGATTCCCGGCGTTAAGATCTTCTACCAGTACGGCCTGACGGAAGCCGGCGTGATGGCCTCCGTGCTGCGCGACAAGGACTATGACAACGCACCCGATTCGATCGGGCGTGCGTTCTCTCATTGCGACGTAAAGATTGCGCGCGAGGATGGCGAGACCGCGAAGCCCGGCGAAGTCGGCGAAATTCTGGTGCGCAGCCCCAGCGTGATGCAAGGCTACTTTCGGCAACCGGAAGCCACGGCACAAACGATGCGGGACGGATGGCTGCGCACGGGCGACCTCGGCTCGATGGACGAAACGGGTTACATCCGTTTCCACGATCGCCTGAAGGACATGGTCAAGACCGGCGGCCAAAACGTCTATTCGCAGGAAGTCGAAAAGGTACTCCAGAGGCATCCTTGCATCCGGGAAGTGGCCGTGTTCGGCAGGCCGAGCGAGAAGTGGGGCGAGGAGGTGACCGCGGTTGTCGTTCTGCGAGACGGCACGCAGGCGACCGCCGAGGATATCCAGAACTTCGGGCGGGAGCACCTCGCGCGCTACATGGTCCCGAAGCAGATCATTTTTCTCTCCTACGAGGAGCTCCCCGTGAACTACAGCGGCAAGATCGTGAAGAAGGAATTGCGTCAACGCTATGCAGGAGGTGCCAGATGAGGGTGCTCGAGAGTCTCTCACCCGGCCACTTGGAACTGCGCCGCTCGATCGAAGCGGCGGTCGACGAAGTGTCGCCCCGCGACCGGATGCTGCGGCTCGACCGCGAGAAGAAGTTCGACCGTGAAGCGCGCGACCGGCTGGCCGCGCTCGGCGTTTGGGGTTTGGGCACGCCCGAATCCCTTGGCGGCAGTGGTGGCAACACCGTCGACCAGGTCGTCGCGCTCGAGGTGCTGGGCCGCAAGCACGCGTCGATGGCAGTGTATGGCGTCGTCAGCTGCCTCGTCACGCGCATGTTGCGGGACTTCGGCTCCGCGCAGCAGAAGGAAGAATATCTTCGCCCGCTGCTGCGTGGCGAAAAACAGGGCGCTTTTTGCCTGACGGAAGAAGGTGGCGGCACTGACATCCTCGCCAACACCAGGACTACCGCGGCTCGCCACGGCGACAAGTGGGTCATACAGGGCGACAAGACCTGGGTGGCCGGTGCCGCCACTTGCGACGTGCTACTGGTGACCGCGCGGACAGCGGAGCACCGAACGCGCGGGCTGACCGTTTTCGCCGTCTCGACGAAGAGCGCGGGCATCACGATGAAGATGCTCCAGACGATGGCGATCAACGGAATGACGTGCTACTCCATCGGCCTTGACAAGTTGGAAGTCGATGCATCGGCCGTCGTGGGACAGGTGGACCACGG
>JAYTTZ010000184.1:0-24737 GCA_043744805.1 Gammaproteobacteria bacterium | reverse complement strand
GCGGCGAACTCGCGGGAAATGATCTTGTCGCCCATGAGCCGGATGACGTCGGGCTGCGGGCCGATGAAGACCAGGCCCGCCGCTTCCACTGCGGCCGCGAAGCCGGCGTTCTCGGCCAGGAAGCCGTAGCCGGGATGGATGGCGTCCGCGCCGGTCGCCCGCGCGGCGGCAATGAGTTGATCGACGTCGAGGTAGGCGGCGGTGGGGACTTCCGCGTGCAGCTCGACGGCGCAATCGGCGGCCGCGACATGCGGCGCACCGCGATCAGCGAAGTGGTAAACCGCCGTACTCGCGATGTCGAGGCGCTGCAGGGTACGCAGGATGCGGCAGGCGATCTCGCCGCGGTTGGCAATCAGGACGTGTTTCAGCATCACGGTGCTCCGGGGCTTCAGGTGGCGTCGGCGGCGCGCAGCAGGGACTGCAGGCCGGGCGGGACGCGCACGGGGAAATCAAGCAGCAGCTGCGCATAGGCCTTGCCCTGCGGGTCGTGTCGCAGCGAGCCGGTGCCCCCGCCGCCGAGGGCCTTTTCCAGCACGAAATTGAAGCCATCCACCCCCGGCCATTCATACCGGGTGACCGGGCCATCGGCAAGATGCGCGAAGTACGCCGCCACGGCCTCGGCGGTGAGTTGCGCCCGCAGCAGGGGCACGAGCGCTTTGTCACGGGCCAGCACGCCGATGTTGGCGGAGTCGCCCTTGTCGCCGCTGCGGCCGTGGGCGAGGCGGATGAGCGGGACTTCGATCGCGCCAGCCCCGGCGGTCGTTGCGGGCAAGGCCTCGGCGTCTAGCGGTGTTGCCGCGTCCGTGGGGGCGGGCAGCGGTGCGGGCACTTCGAACACGCGGCCCGCGGCTTCCACCGTGACCGGCACCCCGGCCTTGTCCACGAGGCAACTGTAAAGCCGGACGATCGGCTGCACGCTGGGTCGGCCGCCGGCAAAGCCGGTAAGGCCCTGCGCCATCGCCGTGGCGGCCGGAAAGATTTCTCTGGCGAAAAGTTCGAGCGCCGCTTCCTCGGGGTGGGCCACCGCGAGCTTCAGGATCACTTCGCGAGTCTCGCGCTGGCGTGCGTGCGGGCCATAGGTCGCTTCCGAGCCCAGGACCTCGACGGACACTTCCCGGTAAGCGCCAAGCCCGCGCTCGCCGAAGATGCGGCGCGTGCGCTTGAGAATGGATGCCGCCACGTGTTCTGCCTTCGCCCGTGCTTCGCGGCCGCCAATCATCATGGTGGCCGTGGCGCGGTAGCCGTCCTGGTAGGTGACGGACGTCTTGTACTGCGTGGTGGGCGGCAGGCCGCGCGCGCCGCGCACCACCACGCGATCGGTGCCCACCTGCTCCAGCGCGACGCGCGAGAAATCGCAGGTGACGTCGGGCAGCAGGTAGCGGGTGGGGTCGCCTACCTCGTACACCAGCTGCTCGGCCACGCTGGCCGTGCTGACGAGGCCGCCGGTGCCGGCGGGCTTGGTGATGATGCAGCTGCCGTCGGCGTGGCATTCGGCGATGGGAAAGCCCATGTCGTCCCAGCCTGCGACTTCGCGCCAGTCGGTGAAGAGTCCACCGGTCACCTGCGCGCCGCATTCGATGAGGTGGCCAACGAGGCTGCCTGCGGCCAGCCGATCGTAATCGTCCGCTTGCCAGCCGAACTCGTGCATCAAGGGCCCCAGTGCCAGCGCGCTGTCCACGCAACGGCCCGTGACCACGATGTCCGCACCGGCCGCCAGTGCGGCCGCGATGGGCGCGGCGCCAAGGTAGGCGTTGATGCTGAGGGGCGCGGCGGGCAGTGGCGTGCCGCTGCCAAGTTCACGCACGCCGGCCGCGCGGAGTTCGTCGGCGCGATCCAGCAGATCGTCGCCACTGACCGCCGCCACCTGGAGCGTGAGGCCGGCGGCTTCGATGGCAGCTTCCAAGGCCGCCTTGCAGGCCGGCGCGTTCACGCCACCGGCATTGGTCACCACCTTGATGCCCTTGGCCGCAAGCTCGGGCAGCAGGGGCTGCATCACGGCTTCGACGAAATCGGTGGCGTAGCCGGCGGTGGGGCGCTTGGCCTTCATGCGGGCCAGCAGCGACATGGTGATCTCGGCCAGGTAGTCCATCACCAGGTAGTCGATGTCGCCCAGGCGCACCAACTGCGCGGGGCCTTCCGCGCTGTCGCCCCAGAAGCCCGCGCCGCAGCCGATGCGGACTACCCGCGTCGGGTTCACTTACCGGTCCACTGCGGGTCGCGTTTTTCGTTGAAGGCGGCGAAGCCTTCCTTTGCGTCCTGCGACATCGCCATCACCGGTAGCATCACCTGCGTGAGCTCGAAGGACTGGTCGAGCGTCATGTCCTCGATGGCGTGGAAGACCTGCTTGCCGATGCGGATGGCCGTGGGCGATTTGTCGCAGATGCGCGCCAGCAGCCAGTCGAGTTTTACATCGAGTTCTTCTGGCGGCACCACGTAGTTGAGGAGGCCCATGGCGAGCGCTTCGTCGGCCTTCACCAGCTCACCTGTGACGCAGAGTTCCAGCAGCTTGCGGCGGGGAATGATCCGCATCATGTAGGGGAGGATCATCATCGGGAAGAGGCCGATGCGGGTTTCCGGCACGCCGAAGCGCGCCGTGCTGGCAGCCACGGCGAAGTCGCAGGCGCACAGCAGGCCGAGGCCGCCAGCCATGGCGTGGCCGTTCACGCGGGCGATGATCGGCAGCCGGCACTGCTGCAGGCGGCGGAAGAGCTTTACCACGAAGTGGTTGGGTTCGGACGGGTCCATGGTGAACGGCGCGCCGTCGGCATTGGGTTTGAGATCGCCGCCGGCGCAGAACGCCTGGTCGCCCGCCCCGGTGAGCACGAGGGCGCGGACTTCCGGGTTGGCTTCGGCCGCGTCGATGGCGGCGGCAATGCCGGCACAGACGTCTTCGTTGATGGCATTGCGCCGCTCGGGGCGGTTGATGGTGATTTCCAGCGCAAGCCCCCTGGCAGCGCTCAGCACGACGTCCGACAAGGCGTTCTCCCCGCTAGAAATGGATTAGGCGAGCCACCGGATTCTGGAGGATGCCGCTTGGCGGGGTCAATGCAGGTGGGTGGCCCGTTGGTCTTTGCGCCGGGGCGCCGCTTAGAATCGACCGCAGGGCAACCCGCCCGGTCCATCACGGAGGCCCCATGGCAGATTTCGACGTCACGTCGCGCAACGAAGTGCGGCGCTATCCCAAGCGTGCGGCCTACGATCGCGCCACCCTTTATCCCATCCTCGACGAGGCCCTGGTGTGCCACGTGGGCTTGGCCATCGACGGCCAGCCTTTCGTCATCCCCACCTTGCACGCGCGCATGGGGGATGAACTCCTCATCCACGGCTTGAAGGGCGGTCGGATGCTGGAGCACGTCAATGCCGGCAACCCCGTGTGCGTGACCGTCACCTTGGTCGATGGACTCGTGCTCGCCCGCACCGTCTTCAACCATTCCATGAATTATCGCTCGGCGATCATGTATTGCCGCGGCGCGATCATCACGGATCCCGCACGCAAGCTCGCCGCGCTGGAGCGCCTCACGGAACACGTCGTGCCCGGACGCTGGGTCGACGCCCGCCCGCCAAACGAAAAGGAGCTGATGGCCACCAGCATCGTCGCCTTCGACATTGAATCGGCCTCCACCAAAATCCGGCAAGGCGATCCGGGGGACGAGGGCGAGGAACTCGACTTCCCGACCTGGGCCGGGGTGATCCCCCTGCCAGTGGTGCCGCAGGCCGGGGTGCGTGACACCAAGCAGGTGGTGGCGCTGCCGGTGCCGGGTTATGTGACTGGCTATCGCCGCTGACACCGGACGCTTGCAGTCACTGTCGTCCTGCCGTGGTCCGGATCCAGGTGCGCCAAGGCCGGGCCTTATGGCCAAGGCACTTGGGGCAAGCAGCTGGCTAAAGAGAATCCCGCCTGAAAATCACCCGCGGTGGGCCGGCGTAAAGCCCGAAGCTCGCCCGCGCGTGGGGATTGTCGTTGGGCGTGCCGCCACCGTCCCAATCGCCTTTCAGCCACGCGGCGGCTGCGGCGGTGAGGTCGATCTGGTAGTCGATTTCCCCCGTGTGGCCGGCGCCCGGCGGGCTCAAGGACAGACGCAGTACGCCGGCGGCCAGGGTGGTGCTGCCGAGGCTCGCGGTGGACGACCCACCACCAATGGTGACGGTCGTGACGCCGGCTGCCGGGCTCGCGCTGTAACTGCCCACGCCGAAGTCGAGCGCCGCGGTGGTCACGGTGGTGCAGGAATCGGCGGCGTTGGTCACGAAGCCACTCCCGGTGAAGTACTGCGCCGTGACGGGCAAGGCAAGCGCCACGAGTTCCGAACCCAGCGCGTTCTGGGTCAGCAGCCGTCCGTAGCGCAGGCGAGCGCCGGTGATGCCACTGAGCCCGAAGACATCGCAGATCCCGTTGTTGTCATGGTCGTAACAGGCACCGTCGCTGTCGGTGAGGGCGGTGGCGGGGAAATTTGCGTTGAGGAGCGCGGTGAACGGCGCTTCGGGCGCGGCACGCGTATAGGTGAAAGCATCGCTGGTGCTGCCGATGGGCAGGCTGAGGGTGCTGATACCCGTGCCGCCGGTGGTGCCGCTGGCCGTGGCACCGCTGCCGAGCGCCGTGGTGAGCGGATGCGTGCCGGTTGCCGCGTTGCTGTAGCTGCGGCCCGCCAGGCTGCTGCTCAGTTTGTAGAATCCGGTAGTGGTGTAGTTGGCGGTGGTCCCGCCGCTCGCGTTGACCGCCGTCAAGGTCAGCACCGGCGCGGTACCGAAGTAGAACGGCTGGTCCTGGTAGGTGAAGGCGCCGCCCGGGCAGCGGTCGGCGAGCACCGGGGTGTTCGCACTCACCAGGAACCGCTTGGGATAGAAACGCCCGACGTAGCCCGCAGCGCCACGGATGTTGCTGGTGGCTGTGGCCCCGATACCGAGGTAGTCACCGCCTTGGGAGGCGTTGATTTCGATGATGCCCACTTCGTCGTAACGCAGTCCGCTCAAGCTGGCCGTGCCGTTGGCGAAGCTCGCGGAGGGCGAGCCCGTGAGGCCGGGGTGGTTGCCGCCGCTTGGCGCCACCAGGGTGGACGACAGGCTGAGCGAAGATGCGGGCGAGAAGTTGGGAGTCGTGGCGTTGTCACTCAGGTTGGCGTTGTTGGCGGGGTTGATGTCCCCACTGGCCATGCCATCAGCAACGCCGTCGTAGTCGGTGTCATCTGCGGCGCTCCAGGCCACTGCGCGCGCGGTGCCGCCAAACGTAGTGCCTGCCGCGAGGTATCTGGCGCCGGCGGCGGAGCTCGCCGCGGGATTGCCGGTGAGGATGAAGTCAAAGCCGAAAGGGCGCGCCACGAACGGATTGCTGTTCCCCGCCATGAACTTGCCGGAGGCGCTGCCGTCCGCAAGCGGCAGGCTGTAACGGGCGTGGATCCGTGCGCTGCCCGCATCGTTCCACAGGAAGCTGAAGGGCGCGGTGCCATCGGCGGCGAAGGCCAACGTGACGTTGGCGTAGTTGTTGACGCTGCCCGAGGCGTTGCCGCTGACGTTGGTGGCGGCACCACTGCCGGTCACGGCCAGGGCGCTGGCGCTACAGCTGCCGGGACTCACGCATTCATACGCAAACTCCACGACCTGGGGGCCGGCGAGCGCGGCCTGGCACGCGCCGGTCGAGTCGCTGGTCTTGATGGCGCGGAGCTTGAGGGTTTGTGCGCCAGGTGCCGCGCCTGAAGACTTCCCGGCAATCTGGGTGCCGAGCGCATTGGCCAGGCCATCTGCCTGGAACTCGAAGCCCGTGGTGGCGAACGTCAGTGGGGGATCTTCGCTGGCAATCGCGCTGCCGCTGGTCTCCGTCACGCTGCCATCGGCGACGTTGATGCCGAGGGTTTCCGCCGTCGTGTCCTTGAGCCCGAGCATGACGGTGCCGTTGTCACCGGCCGCGAACGCATAGGTGGCGGCACCGTCATTGGTGGTCCCGTTGTTCAGCGTCCCGCTGCCGGCGATGCGTGACCAGTCACCGCGCCCGGTGGAGGTGGTGAGCGTGACCGTGCCGGCGTACCCGGTGAAGGTCGAATGATCGACATTGTGTGCGCTGAGGGTCACGGTGGATGCGGTGCAGGTGACGCCGCTGCCGCTGTGCGAAACGCCGAAGTGATCGGGCCCGGTGAGGAGCGGACAGGTGTGGGTCTGGCGCGCCAGCGCCGTGAGTGCCGCCTGGTTCAGTACGCGTGGATAGATCTGGACTTCATCCAGGTAGCCCATGAAGTAATCGGACTGCGAGTTGCCGATGTTGGTGGTGCCCGCATCGCTGCCCCAGATCCCGGTAAAGGTATCGCTGGTGGTCGAGAGCAGGGCGCCGGCGGCGCTGAACACATAAATCGTGCGTTGCCGGTTGGTGATGTCGACGCTGGTCGCGACGAAGTACCAAGTGTTGTTGGACACAGTGTAGTTCGAGTCGAGGATGACCGGGTTAACGCCCCGGTTGTAAGTGCGCAGCTTGCCGCTGCCGACATCGCCAAGGCTGAAGCCAAACCCGCTCGATCCACTCGCATCGTCGACCAGGATGCGCTGGTTGCTGGTGTTGACGCTGGTGGAGTACATCCAGCTCGCCACGGTGAAGTCGGTGCTGAGGTTGGGTAAGGGGGTGGTGACGTACCCGTTGGTCACGGACGGCCCGCTCATCACGCCGTAACGGCAGGTGCCCGGGTTGGTCGTGATCGCCGGATTGGGGCTGGCGGTTGCCGTGGTGGCGCCGTTCTTCGCCTGCCCGTGGTTGCCGCTGCCGGAGCTGTCCAGCACTTGGGCAGGCGTGCCAGTCCAGCTGATTTCGTCGAAGCGGTAGAGCGCGAGCGTGGAACCCGACAGGAGGGTGTAGACCTGCCCGGTGAAGGTGCCCACCAGGGTGGGCGAGACGGCCCCGGCGCCGGTCTGGTTGAGGCCAAGGGTGCCGGTGCCCACGCCCAGGTTGGCGGTGACAGTCCAGCTGTTGCCACTGCCGGTGACGGACGCGATATAAGCGCCCGTCAGGCCGGTGGAGGCGAGGGTGAACGCGCTTGCGCTCACCCCGGTCACGCTGCGGTTGAAGGTCACCCCCCACGACACCGTCGAAGTCGTGACGGCCTGGGTGCAGGTGGCGGAACAGCTGATCGAAGTCACCGAGGACTGCGGTGCCGTGAACGTCACGGCTGCAGTCTGGGTGACGGCTATGCCGTCGGTCGTGTCCGTCGCCGTGTAGGTCACGATTTCTGCTGTTGAATCCTTAACCGTGAAGGTGACCTGCCCAGTGTTGTCGGTCAGGTTGGCGTTACTGGAATTCGGGCCCGTGATGATCGAACTTCCCGACCCGGCGCCAAGCGTGACGGCCAGGTCGGCGACGCCAACGCCCGTGCCATCCACCAGGGTCACGGTAATGGTGGCGGTGGTGGTTCCGTCAGCCTCGACCGACGTTGGCGAGGCCACCACGCTCGACCGTGCTGCGTCGATATTGAGGTTGGCCAAGGTGCCCGCTGCGCTGGCAGCCTCTGCAGCATTCAGTGACGTGACCACCCCGGTGCTGTTGATGATGTTGCCATTGGCGCCGGCAGCGGTGACCACGACGGTGATCGAGCAACTGCCCCTGCCGGGCACGGTGCCACCTGCCAGGTCGAGCCTGGTGCCGCCGGCCACGGTCAGCGGGTGGTGGCCTCCGCAGGTATTGTCGATGACCAGGGTGCTGTCATTGGCGAGCGCGCTGGTGGCGAAACCGGCGGTGGCGGGATAGCTGTCCAGGAACGCCACCCCCGTCACGGCGGCCGCGTTGGGATTGACCAGGGTGATGGTCATCTTGGCAAGCCCGCCGTCGCCGATGGTGGCGGGACTGAAGACCTTGGTGACCGTCAGCGCCGCGATCGGCGTGAAGGTGACCTGGGCGGTGGCGGTCAGCGTGAGGTTGTCGGTGGTATCCCTGGCGGTATAGGTGAGTGGCCCTTCGACCACGGCATCCTTGACCGTGAACGTGGCGACGCCCAGGGCGTTGGTGGTGCCCGACACCGTGGTGATGGTCGAACTGCCCGTCGCGGCCGTGAGCTGGACTAGCTTGCTGGCCACCGGATTGGGGCTGGTCGCGCCGTCCTTCAGGGTCACGGTGATGGTCGAGGTGCTGGTGCCGTCAGCCGCCACGGAGGTGGGGCTCGCGACCACGGTCGAGTTCGCCGCGCTGACCGGTATCGCCGTGAGGGAAGCGGACGCACTTCCAGCGTTGCCGGTGACCGTGTTGTTGAAAGTGCCGGCGCTCTGCGGCCGGACCAGGACCGTCACCGAACAGGACCCCTTGCTCGGCACCGTCGCGTTGACCAGGCCCACCGAATTGCCGCCGACGACACCCGATGCGGTGCCCGGCGCGCAGTTGCTGAGCGCGGGCGTCCCTGCATTCACCAGACCCGCCGGATAGGTGTCGGTGATCCCCTGTCCGGTCAGGTTCGCATTGCCCGAGTTGAACAGGAGGATGGTGAGCGTGCTGGTGCCATTGGCGGGCACGGTGGTTGGCGAAAACGTCGTGCTCAGGGATTGGACGCTGGTGAAAATGACCTGGGCGGTCTGGGTCAGCGTGATGCTGTCGGTGCTGTCCGTGGCCGTGTAGGTGATCGGTCCTTCAACCGTGGAATTCTTCACGGTAAAGGTGGCCACGCCTGCGGCACTGGTGGTGCCGGAAACGGTGCTGATGGTGGAGCTTCCGCTGCCCTTGGCGAGCGTGATCAACTTGCCTGCCACCGCAATGCCGGCGTCGTCCTTGAGGGTGACGGTGACGGTGGCGCTGGACACGCCGTCGGCCTGCACGGACGTGGGTGACGCCACCACGGTGGAGAGACTTGCGCTGGCGGCCAGCACCGACAAGGTGGCGCTCCCGGCGGCAGCTGAGAGGCCATTGGCACTCGTGATAGTGCCGGTGCTGTTGATCTTGCTGCCCGTGGTAGTTGCGATGACCGACGTTGAAACACTGCAGCCGCCGCCGGCCGGGATACTCCCGCCGCTCAGGCTGAGCGTGGTGCCCCCGGCAACCGCGGACAAGGTGCCGCCGCAGGAGTTCGACGTGGCCAGGGGCGACCCATGCTTGAGCCCAGCCGGGAAGGTATCGGCGAAGGCAACGCCGGTCAGGGCCACGGCGTTGGCGTTCTTGAACGCGATGCTAAGCGTGCTCGTGCCATTCACCGCGATGCTGGCCGGACTGAAGTTGGTGCCAACGATCGGTGCTGCGTTGGCGAAGGTAATGGTCCTGGTCTGCGTGCAGGTGCTGCTTTTCTGCGTAACCGTGACCGTCTCGGCCAGCGTGTCGGTGGCGGTGATGTTGATGGGCGTGCTGGAGCGCACCGATTGGGTAAAGGTCTGGGTGCCGTTGTTGAATTTCGCCGACCCGGTAATCGTGACGGTCACCGCAAAGCTCGTGTTCTTCGAGTAGCTGACCTTGATGGCCGAAGTTGCAACCCCATTGGCCGCCACCGGGGTGGTGACGGTCAGCGCCCAGCGCGAGCCGCAGGCAGCCCAGGCCGAGGGCATTCCCGTGAGCAGCACGAGGAGCACTAGCGCCACGCGGCGTAGCGCGGTCGCGAGGCATGGGAGGGATTGCGAAAGGCGCTTGCTCATACGGGTCCTCGAGGCGCTGGGACTACCGGTGCCCGCGCAGCAGTCTCACCTTGTCCGCATGGAAATTTTCCCTGGCGGGTGGGGCATGGACAAGGGTGCGGGTCTTCCATTCAAAGTGCCGTGCTGCCGAAGTGTGACGGGGATCGTGCAATCCCTGCCCGGGTATCGGTGCCGGTCTGCTAGCGCTTGAGCGTGTTCTGGTCGAAGTCCCGCCCGGTGAGGCCCTGCTTGAACGCGAAATTGGTCCAGAGGAGTTCGGTCTGCTTGCCGGACTGCTGGTTGACCATGAGCATCCGGCCAGCCCGCCAGTGTTGGTCGAGGTAGCGTACGTAATCGCTGGCCACCAGGGTCTTCAGGAGCGCGTCCTTGCGGTCGTAGAACTCCACCTTGAGCGGCTGGGACAGAGTCTTGTCCAGCCACACCACGCGCCGTGTGTAGCCGGAATTCTCGTAGGCCGGGCGCTCTTCCAGCACGAAGGTCGCGTGGCCGTCGAGTGTCTCCTCCCGCAACAGCACGTAATGGTACTTCTCGATCTCGTTCGAGCTGAGGTCTTCGTAGGCAAACTCGCTGCCCATGAAGGGGCCAGACTTGCTGGACGAGGCGATGCGCTTGATGCGTTTCAGGGCGGGCAGGTAGAGCCACTGGTCGTCGGGTGCGAGGGCGTGGGTGTAACTCAGGAAACTGCTGCCGGCGATGTCCCGGGGTGAGTCGAAGACAATGAGGCTCTGGTCGCCGTCGCCGTCCACTTCCAGCATGCTCACCCGCAGTTCCCGCAAGGATTCCTCGCCCGCCGCGTTGCGCAAGGTCATGCGCAGGCTGGCCCGCAGGTCCGCCCAGCCGCGATCCTGCTGGTGGGCCTCGGTCGCGATTGCGAGGCCCCGCTCTGCCGGCGTGGTGGCCAGCGCCAGTTCAGGACTCAGCAGGGCGATCAGTAGGCACGGCAACAGGCGCATGGCGGGTTTCCTCGACGAACAGCAGGAGGGGAGACAGGAACAGGAGATCAAGCAGCAGGGCGAGGCCAATGATGAGGGCCGTGAGCAGGCCCATGCCGGCATTGAGCGCGAAGTGGGACAGCGACAGCACGAGGAAGCCCGCCATCAGGATGAGGGACGTGAAGAACATCGCCGGGCCTACCTCCGCATAGGCGCGGCGGACGGCATCCTCCGGACCCACGCCGGGCAGTCGGCGGGCCCGCTGGTACTTCACCAGGAAATGCACGGTATCGTCGATGATGATGCCGAGCGTCATGCTGGTCACCACCGACAGTGCGAGCGTGATTTCACCGTCGATGATTCCCCACAGACCAAAGCCCAGCGCGGGCGGCAGGAGGTTGGGCGCAAGACTGACGAGGCCGAGCTTGACCGAGCGGAGCATCACCAGCAGCACCACCGAAATCAGCACCAGCGCGACCGCCGTGCCGAACAGCATGCTGCGGATGTTCCGCTGCCCGATGTGGGAGAACATCATCAAGGTGCCCGTGCCTTCCACGCTTGCGACGGCCGGCGCCTTGGCGTGCACCCAGTCTTCGGCCCGCTGGTTGAAGGCGATGGCTGCCGAACTCGACAGCGTGCGCACCGCGACGGTGAGGCGCAGCGCCGACTTGTCGACGTTGATCTGGTTGTTGAGATCGAGCCCGAAAGGCAGCGACATCTCGTAGGCCAGCAGGTATTGCGCGGCCAGTTCGCGCGATTCCGGCAGGTGGTAGGCGGCCGGATCGTCGCCATGCATATTGCGGTTGAGGCCCTTCATGGTGTCGCTGAAGGCGCTCACGTGGACCACTTCCGGCTGCTCGCGCAACCAGGCGGCAAAGCGGTCGACCGCAGCGAGGAAGCCGGGCTCGCTGATGCCGCCGGAAGCCGGCGCGCGCAGCGCGTACTGCAGGTGGTACAGGCCCGTGAGGTGCTTGATGGTGAAGTCCGAATCCGCGCGGAACTGGACCGTCTGGTCGAAGTAGTCGAGCAGCACGTCGTTGAGGCGATTGCGCGGCAGGTTGGCCAGCAGCGCGAGCACCACCACCACCGAACCCAGCAGCAGCGCGCGGCGGCGCCGGATGACGAATTCCGTGAGTCGTGTGAAGTAGCGCAGCCTGCGCGCGCGCGGCGCTGGACGCCGCAGCGGTAGCACCGCCAGCAGGGCGGGCAGCAGGGTCACGGCCAGCGCGTAGGAAGCGAGGTCGCCGAAGGCCACGATGTTGCCAAGCTGCCGGAACGGCGGCACGTCGGAGAAGTTGAAGGTCAGGAAGCCGATGACCGTGGTGAGGCTCGCCATGAAGATCGGGGTGAGGTTGGTGCTCACGGCAAAGATGATCGCCGCGTGGCGTTCGGCACCTGCGCTGTAGCGTTCGATGAAGCTCTCGAGCACGTGCACGCAGTTGGCGATGGCGACGGTGAGGATGATGACCGGCGCGGCGGATATCGGGGGCGACACGGGGTAGGCAAGGTAGCCCGCAATCCCCATCGCCGCTGCGATGGCGAGCCCGACCACGCAGGCGGTACCGATGCCGGCAATGGGTCCGCCCATCAGCACGGCCACCAGGACCAGCATCAGGCAGAAACTTGCCACGACGAGCGTCTCCACGTCGTGGGCCGAGGCCTCGGAAAACGCATTGTCCATCATGACCAGGCCGGTCAGGCGCACGCGCAGTCCGGGGAATTCCCCTTCGATGGCGTGGGCAAGCGCGCGTGCGGCGGACGCCACCTGCGGCACTTCATGCTGCTCGTTCTCGCCGCGCAGCTGGATGACCACGTTGACCGCCGTGGTCTTGCCGTCGGCGGCCACGAGGTTGCCGGTGAGCAGGGGCTCGTTCAGCGCAATGCGCCGGATCCGGGTGATTGAAGGTGCGTCGAGCGGCGCGGCGCCGGGGATCAGATCGCCCACTGCGAGGTCGTCGCCTTTAGCCGTGGTGTGCTGGAAGTTGGTGATGGAATCGACGCGACTCGCGTGGGGCAGGCGCCAGGCGCGCTCAGTCAGCGTACCGATGGCCTTGAGCGTGGTGGCGGTGAACACTTCCCCTGCCTGCGGCGCCACCACGAACATCACGTTGTCGACTTTGGAAAAGGTCTGCTGGACGGCGTCGAAGGCCATCAGTTCCGGGTTATCCGGATTGAAGAACACGCGGTAACTGTTGGTCAGGACCAGGTGGCGGGCGCCCGTGGCGCACAGCGCGACGGCCGCCAGGGCGCAGAGGATCACCGCCCAGCGGTGGCGCAGGATGAAGCGGGCGAAGGCTTCGTTCCGGTCGTCGCCCAGGTGGGTCGTCACGAGGAGGGCACCGCGGCGCGCTGGCGGCCGGGACTCAGTGCGCGGTCCATGCTCCGTCGACCGGCAATGCCACGCCCGTGATGAAGGACGCGTCCGCCGACAGCAGGAAGGCCACCGTGTCGCCGATTTCGCGTGGTTCACCGAGGCGGCCTACTGGCTCCTGCGCGGCGTAGGTTTCCAGCGAGGTGCCGGTGAGCTGGGCCATGTGTTCGAGCATCGGAGTGTGGATGATGCCGGGGCATACCGCGTTGACGCGGATATTCTTCCTGGCGAAATCCAGCGCCGCGCACTTGGTCATGCCGACCACGCCGTGCTTGGACGCGCAGTAGGCAACACCGCCACGGGTGCCGACCAGGCCCGCCACCGAGGCCGTGTTGACGATGGCCCCGCCGTCGCCTTGTTCCAGGAACTGTTCGATCTGGTACTTCATGCACAGCCACACGCCCTTCAAATTGACCGCGATGGTGCGGTCGAAGGCTTCCTCGGTCATTTTCACCGTGTTGGTGAAACCGCCGTCAATGCCGGCGTTGTTGAAGGCGCCGTCGAGGCGGCCGAAGCGCTTCACCGTATCGGCCACGGCGGCCTGCACGGCGCTCGCCTGGGTGACGTCCACCCGCTGGAAATGGGCCTTCGCGCCCGCCGCCACGAGATCGGCGGCCACCTTGCTGCCGGCGGCCACGTTGACGTCCGCAATCACCACGGCAGCGCCTTCTGCAACGCAGCGCATCGCCGCAGCGTGGCCGATGCCCGTGCTGCCGCCCGTGATCATGATGACTTTGCCTTCAAGCTTGCGTGGCATGCGGGCTTCTCCCCTCGGAACTACTGTGGATGGCGGTGCCGGCTCGAGGCCGCGCAGTGCGGCAGGATGTTGCGCTGCGCGTTCTAAAGTGCCGTCGAGTCTAGCAGAGCGAGCGCGCCGGCCGGAGTTGCTTCAGGCGCCCGGAATCGGTATTTACTCGCCCTCGAACTCCGTCCCAGCTCTCCGTGGCACAAGGAACAACGCATGACCGCAATGCTCAAACGTGGCAAGACCTACGAAGAAATCTGCGAGAACTTCAAGTGGAACATTCCCGAGCGTTACAACGTCGCCAATGATATCTGCGACCGCTGGGCCGGCGACGTCGGGCGGATCGCGCTGGTCTACGAAGACGCGGAGAAGAAAATCCACCGCTACACCTTCCGTGACATCCAGCGCCATGCCAACCAGGTGGCCAACGCGCTGGTCGGCCTCGGCCTCCAGCGTGGTGACCGGGTGATGCAGCTCCTCGACCAGAAGCCCGAATGCGCCATCAGCCACGTGGGCTGCTGGAAGGCGGGCCTCGTGTCGGGACCGTGCTCGGTGCTGTTCGGTGGGGATGCCATCGCCTACCGCCTCAACAACGCACAGGCCAGGGTCGTCATCACCGACCTGGCGAACTACGGCAAGGTGGATGCGCTGCGGGCCGAATGCCCTTCGCTGCAGCACATCCTCGTGATCGACGGCGCGCCGCAGGGTGCCCGCAACTTCTGGGCAGTGCTGGAAGCGCACGCTGACGAATTCACCAATGTCGATACCGCCGCCGAGGAAACGGCGTGGATTAGCTACACCTCGGGCACGACCGACCAGCCCAAGGGCTCGGTGCAGCCGCATCGCATGGTGCTGGGCCACATGCCGTCCCTCGAATTCATCTACGACTTCTTCCCGCAGCCCAATGACGTCATCTGGTCACAGGCCGACTGGGCCTGGATGGCGGGCCTGCTCGACGTGCTGGTGCCCGGCTGGTTCCACGGCTGTACGGTGGTGGCCACCGCCATGAAGGGTTTCGATCCCGAATACGCCTACGACATCCTCGACCGCCACCACGTCACGCTCGCGCTGCTGACGCCCACCATGCTCAAGCTGATGCGCGGCGTGCCAGACGCACTGTCCCGCTACACGCTCAAGCTCCGCGCGGTGCTGTCCGGCGGCGAAGCGGTGGGCAAGGAGCTTTTCGAGTGGGCTGATCGTGAACTCCACCTCAAGATCAACGAAGGCTTCGGCCAGACCGAGTGCAACGTCATCCTCGGCAACAACGGCAACGTCATGCCAATCAAGCCGGGCTCGCTGGGCCGGCCGACGCCAGGCTCCATCGTGGCCATCATCAACGACGAAGGCCAGGAAGTGCCGCCGGGCACCCTGGGACACATTGCCTGCAAGCGCCCGCATCCGGTGATGTTCCGCGAATACCTCAACCGCCCGGATTCCACCCGCGACAAATTCATCGGCGACTGGCTCATCACGGGTGATCTCGGGCAGATGGACGCAGACGGTTATTTCTGGTTCCACGGCCGTGCGGACGACGTGATCACCAGTGCGGGCTACCGGATCGGGCCGAGTGAAATCGAAGATGCGCTGTTGAAACATCCCGCGGTGCGCATGGCGGCCGCGATTGGCGTGCCGGATCCGGTGCGCACGGAAATCATCAAGGCCTTCATCATCCTGGCGCCCGGTGTCATGTCGTCCGAGGCGCTTGCCGAGGAGTTGCGCGAGTCGGTGCGTATGCGCCTCGCACGCCACGAAGTGCCGCGCCTCATCGAGTTCGTGGAGTCGCTGCCGATGACGACCACCGGCAAGATCATGCGGCGCGAACTGCGCGAGCAGGAAAAGGCGAAGAAGTAAGCGACGAAGTAAGCCTGCTGGCGGGGCGCCTCAGCGCCCCGCTGCAAGCTCGAACACCCGGCGGATTTTTGCCGGGATGATCCAGTCCGGGTTCTCGATGGTGGTGTCTACCACCAGATGGCGGGTGGCGGGATCGAGCTTGTAGCTTTCCACCATCTTCCCGCGCGGTTCGAGGATGGTCTCGATCTGCAGCATCCCGTCGCGCCGCCATGAGAGCGTCATGCCCATGGGGTCGACCGAGTATTCCGCGCCCTTGGCCGAATACACCGGCCCCCCGTCGCCGGGCTTCAGCGAACGACGCAGTGCATCGTCGAAACTCAGGTCGACCGTATTGCCCTGATCGGAAATCACCAGCTTGCGTGCGGCCAGCATGTGGTTGATGAGTCCGACGTCGGCGGTCGCGCCGGCAAGCTTCTTGGCGTTCAGCATTTCCTGCTGCACGAAGTAGCGCTCCTGGCTCGCGTCGCGCGATCCGGGGGTGGGAGCATCGGTGGTGTAACGCTGCGTGCGGTGCACGATCCCGAGGCCCTTCAAGGCTTCCTGCGGATCGTCGCTTTCCTTCTCCACCAGCGACCACACACCGCCCAGCAGCGGTGCCCCGGCAAGGCAGGGCTGGAGCGGGAACAACAGCAGCAGGCTCAGGAGGCAGCGTTGGAAGTTCGGCATTCAGGTGGCGCCCGTGGGTTGGGGTTCGAGTCTAACCAGACGGGTCCGTGGCGAATAGCGGCACCTTGTGCGATCGGTTATCGTCCGGACATCCCCAGTGCGTTTCCGAAGGGCGGCCATCGATGAATCCGGTGCAATGCATTTACCCGGCTGTGCAGGCTGTACAGCCATGAAGAAGGTCTCGGCAGCTGAGGCCGTGGCCGCCATACCAGACGGTTCAACCGTCATCTTCCCCGGTGGCTGCGCCGAGCCCAGGGAGTTCTACGCGGCCTTCAGCGCAGGCGTCGATCGCTTCTCCAGGCTCACGGTCTGCGCCGGCTTCGGCTTTGGCAAATACACCTATCTCCAACGTGGCCTCGGTACGAACTTCCGTTTCGTCACCTGGCAGGCGTCCGCGCAGACGCGCGCGCTTTTCAAGGAAAACGACCGCGCCAAGATTGGCTTCGTGCCGCTGCGGCTGGCCGACTTGTCGCGGGTAATCCATCGCGACGGCGTGATCAAGCCCGACGTCGTCGTGGTGCAGACCTCGATGCCAACCCCCGCCGGTGACGTGAGCCTTGGCATCTCGGTGGGCGCGTTCCTGGATTTCATCGAAAGCGCGTCGATGGTGATTGCGGAAATGAATCCCAACATGCCGGTGACGGCCGGCGACAGCCGTCTGCCGCTGTCCCGCATCCACTACGCCACCGAATCGTCCTCACCCCTATGCACCTACAAGACCCCTGCAGCGCAAGCCCGCGACCACCAGATCGTGGAGCACGTGCTGGGCCTGGTGCCTGACGGCGCCTGGGTGCAACTTGGCATCGGCGCCGTGCCCGACCGCGTGCTGGCGCGACTGGCCGACAAGCGCGACATCAACCTGTTCTCCGGACTCCTCACGGGCGCCCTGCAGGACTTCCTCCAGAATGCGCGCCACCAGCCCAAGATCACGGTGGGCGAGTTGGCAGGCGATCAGGACTTCTACGATTTCTGCGGCGCCACGCCCACCATAGAAATGGCGCGGATGACGGTTACCCACGACGTGGCGACGCTCGCGCGCCTGCCCAGGTTCGTGTCGATCAATTCGGCGGTGGAAATCGACCTCCAGGGCCAGAGCAATGGCGAGACCCTGGGTGCGCTCCAGATCAGCGGCGTCGGTGGCAGCATGGATTACGTGGAGGCCGCAGCCCAGTCCGCGGGCGGCGTGTCGATCGTCGCGCTGCCGTCCACCACCGAGGACGGCAAGCATTCCAAGCTGGTGGCGCGGCTTGCCGCCGGTGCCCCGGTCACCACCCCGCGCTTCGCACTGGACTGCGTGGTGACCGAATTTGGCGTCGCGCACCTCAAGGGCAAGGATCTCTTCGCCCGCGCCGACGCGCTCATCGCCATCGCCCACCCCGATTTCCGCGACGCGCTCGCGAATTCGCTGTGAGGACCGCTCAAGCATGATCAAGCTCATCGGCGTGTTTCGCCGCACGCCAGGCATGGCGCTGGACGCCTTCGAAGCCCACTGGTCCGGCCCACATGCCCGCCTCGTCGCGAAGCTGCCCGGCCTGCGGCGCTACGTGCAATCGCAGACCCTGGGCTCGGGCTACCGGAACCGCACCCCAGCGATCGACGGCATGGCCGAACTCTGGTTCGACGACACCAACGCCTTGCGTAAGGTGGCTGCGAGTCCCGAACTCGCGGCAGTGCTGGCGGATGAAGGAAATTTCATCGACGCCCGTTCCCGCCAGGAAATCGTGACCGACGACGTCGTCATCAAGGACGGTCCGCGGCCGGCCGGCGGCGTGAAGAACGTGGAACTGGTGAAGCGCCGGCCAGACCTCACGCCCGCGGCCTTCCACCGGCACTGGGAAGTGATCCATGGGCCCCTGGCCGCGGAGATTCCACAAATCCAGCGCTACGTGCAAAGCCACACGCGGCTTTCCGCCTATCGTGACGGCCGGACGCCCGTGCTCGACGGCGTGGCGCTCACCTGGTTCACCGGTACGGCCGCGATGCGCGAGACGCCAGCCACGCCCGCTTATGCAGCGACGCGGGCGGACGAACACAACTTCGTGGTCGAACCGCTGGATTTCGTGATCACCGCCGAGCGCGAAATCGCGCTCTGAGACTGGAGCCTTTACGTGCCAGCGCCAACCGGAGACCAGCTCAACGCGGTGCTGGACAAGATGCCGGTGGCACGACTGGCGTTGCAGGGGCTGGACGGGCAAGCAGAGGTCTTGGCAATCGTCCTGGCGCGCGCGGCCGGGGCGCTGTGGTCACCCATCGATGGCAAGCCCAAGCGGAGCGGCCGCAAGCTTGCGCGACTCGCCTGCATCGAGCGCGAACCCTGCACGATGCTGCTGTTCGATCACTACGACGCCGACTGGCAGCAGCTGTGGTGGGTGCGCCTGCGCTGCGCGGCGAACGTGGTGACGCCGACGCATCCCGGCTGGCCGGCGGCGGTCGCCGCGCTCGCAGCCAAGTATCCGCAGTACCAGACCGTGCCCATGTTCAAGGATGCACCCCGGATGCTGAGATTCACCTGGGAGGAGGTAAGCGTGTGGTCCGCGACAGCCGCTGCACTCCCACGCTGGATGGCAGGGCAGCTGGGGGCAATCGCGTGAGGACGGCGCCGGCGGCCTCCGCTTACTTCACGGCGGCGGAAATCTCCGCGCTGCGCCGGCGCTCCAACGGGCGTGGCCTCCTGCTCGTCGCGCATGCCTGGACGGTGATTGCCGGCAGCATGGCCCTGTTCGCGAACTGGCCCAATCCTTTCACCTGGCTGCTGGCGACGATGCTCATCGGCAGTCGACAACTTGGCCTCCTCATCCTCATGCACGACGGCGCCCACGGCATGCTGGCGCGCACGCCCTGGCTCAACACGGTGCTGGCGCAGGGCTTCTGCGCATGGCCGACCTTTGCCGACACGAACGTCTATCGCCGCTACCACCTGCGCCACCACGCCCAGACCATGCAACCGGGTGATCCCGATCTCGTCCTGACCGGCCATTACCCGGTGGCGCGGGCGAGCCTGTGGCGGAAATTCCGGCGCGATCTGCTCGGTCTGACGGGCTTCACGCAGCGCCGCGGGCAGTTCATCGCTGCGCTGGGCGGCCCGGGACTGGCGATTAGCGGGCGCCTGCGCCACTTCTGGCAGCAACTTGGGCCGCAGTGCCTGCTCAACGTCATGTTGCTGGCGGGTTTGTCGTTGCCTGGGTACTGGGTTCTCTATCCGCTGCTGTGGCTTGCGCCGCTGTTGAGCTGGCAGCAGCTGGTGCTGCGCGTTCGCAATATCGCCGAGCACGCGGCGGTGCCGGATCGCAACGATCCCCTGCGCAATGCGCGCACCACCCGGGCGTCATGGATCGCGCGTGCGCTGGTCGCGCCGTACTGGGTCAATTACCACCTCGAGCACCACCTCCTGATGTGGGTGCCCTGTTTCCGACTGCCTCGCGCGCATGCGCTGCTGCTGGCGAAGGGGCATGCACCCCGCATGAACCTGGGACGTGGCTACTGGCAGGTGCTGGAGGAAGTCACCCACACCGGCCACGACGACACCCCGCGTCGTCGCGCCGCCGGCACGTTTGGCGCAGGCTTCGCCGCCGACTGAGGCTTGTTGCGGCCTGCCAAGCCCCTTAGCCGGCGATCACTTCCAGCGCCGCCAGATCGGGCCGCCAGGGCTCGTCGGGATCGATGGCCTGGACGCAGACGTGGTTCGCGCCCGCATCGAGGTGCGCCTGCACGTACCCACGGATGGTGGCTTCGTTGCCCCAACCCAGCAGCTGGTCAATCAAGCGGTCGCTGCCGCCGTTGTCCAGATCTGCATCGCCGTAGCCGGAATCCAGCAGCATGTTCCGGTAGTTCGGCAGGCTGAGGTAAAGCGACAGCAACTGCCTGCCCACCTGGCGTGCCTTCCGCGCGTCGGTGGTGAGGCAGATGCGCTGCCCCGGGCACAGCCAGGCGTCGGGGCCCAGCAGCGCGCGCGAGCGCCGGGTGTGTTCGGGGGTCGTGTTGTAGGGATGCGCGCCCTGCGACAACTCGGCGGCAAGCGAAGTCATCTTCGGCCCCAGCGCGGCCAGCACGATGGGCAATTCGCCCACCTCGGTGCTGATGGCGCCGCCGGTACCGCGCCCCACGTGCTGCGGTTCGAAGCCTTCCACCAGCAGGTTGCGGGTGATCGAAATCCCCGTATGCGCCTGGCGCAACGCTGCAAGGTAACTGCGCATGGCACCCAGCGGTTTGCCGTAGGTGTGGCCGCGTGCTTCGACGAAAAAGCTGTGCGAGACGCCAAGCCCGAGCAGGAAACGCCCCCCGGACATCTCCGCGAGGGTCTGCTGGCCCATCGCCGTCACGGCCGGATCGCGGCCGTAGATGTTCATGATGCCGGTGGCGGCGACGAGGGTGTCGGTGTGGTTGAGGACGAAGGCCGCAGTGGCGAACGGCTCGCGGCCCGCCGCCTCGGGAAACCACACTGCGCCGAAGCCCAGTTGCTCGAAGCGTTTCACATGCTGCTTGAGCTCGGCCGCCGACAGGCCTTCGTTGAACAGGAACACGCCGTGTTGCTTGAGATCCATGAGGGCTCCTTGGTGCGCCGAGGCGCGGGGTGGCTGGCCGAATCCTGACAGCGCCCACCGCGCGGCTCAACACGCCGCGCGCCGTGGTGGGTGAGCTAATGCCGCGCCGTGGTGCCGGTGCGTGGCCACCCTGCGCCACGCTGGCGCGCCGCGAATCCCCATGGACCCGCACGCACCCCGGGTGTGCGCTTTAGACCTGCTGGCTCGGTGGCCTTTCATCGGGATATTCGCCTGGAAACCGCGCTTGGCACCGCGCTTGCTATAGCCAGAGCAATACACCCGGCACTGCGTCGCAGCGCTGGGTTAATCGACGACGGGGGCCTGCCGCGCATCGACGTGGCAACGGGTTCCGGCGGGTTCCGGCCCGTCCCAACGCGGCAGGCTTCCGGCGACCAAATCCACCGCCGCGAGGCAGTGATGGACGCCGCCTGGACTGCTTGGTCCCGGTAGCCCTGGCGCCCATCACGCGTGCTGCCTGCACGGGCAAGGACTCCACCTTGCGTCATGGTGCCGCCAATCAGTCGGCCCCTGTCCAATCGCCCACGTCCGATCGCTCACGCCGGGCAAGTTTCTCGCGCCCCGGGGTTGTATTTAAAGCAACTAAGTTGCATAAGATGCACCCATGTCGCTACGCCTGATCAAATACGGTCTAAACCCCGACTACGCCGAGCCACGGTTCTTCAATACGCCGGACAAGCTGCGCGACAGCTACGACGTGGTGATCATCGGTGGGGGCGGGCATGGCCTCGCCTGCGCCTACCACCTCGCGGCGGAACATGGCATCAAACGCATCGCGGTGATTGAACGAGGTTACCTGGGCGGGGGGAACACCGGGCGCAACACCACCATCATCCGGTCCAACTACCTGACCCCTGAAGGCGTGCTGTTCTACCAGCGCAGCGTCGAACTGTTCGCGAGCCTGGCCGATCGGCTCGATCTCAACCTGTTTTATTCAAACCGCGGGCATTTCACCCTGGCGCATTCGGACGCCACCTTGCGGACCATGCGCTGGCGTGCCGAGGTCAACCAGCATTACGGCGTGGACAGCGAGCTGGTCTCAGCCGCGGACGTCAAGAAGGCCTGCCCGCAAATCGACCTGCAGTGCGGGGGCAACCATCCCATCCTTGGCGGGCTCTACCACGCCCCCGGCGCCATCGCCCGGCACGACGCCGTCGCCTGGGGCTATGCGCGGCGGGCCTCCCAGCTTGGCGTGGAAATCTTCCAGCACACCGGCTGCACCGGCATCGAAGTGGAAAGCGGCCGCGTGGTCGCGGTGAACACCACCAAGGGCCGCATTGCCACCAGCAAGATCGTCTCGGCAGTGGCGGGCTCCACCCCGACCTTGCTCAAGATGGTGGGCCTGAAGAGCCCGGTCGACATCCTGCCGCTGCAGGCCTGTGTTTCCGAACCCATGAAGGCCTGGCTCGACACCATCATCGTGTCCGGCACCTTGCACGTGTACGTCAGCCAGACCGCCCGTGGCGAACTCGTGATGGGTGCGGCGGTGGATCCGGCGGAATTGCATTCCACCCGCTCGTCGCTCGAATTCGTCACCTCGCTTGCCGACCAGATGCTCGATCTCTTCCCCTTCCTCGCCGGCGTGAAGATCGTCCGGCAGTGGGCCGGCATGGCCGACATGACGCCGGACTTCGCGCCCGTCATGGGCAAGACCGAGGTGGGCGGCTTCTATCTCGACGCGGGATGGGGCACCTGGGGCTTCAAGGCAACCCCCGTGTGTGGCGAAACCATGGCGTTCACGGTGGCCCACGACGTCAATCACCAGCTCATCCAGGCGTTTGGCATGGAGCGTTTCCGGCGCCTCGCCATGTTGGGCGAGAAGGGCGCGGCGGCGGTCGGACATTGAGGCGCGCATGAAGCATTTCGACTGCCCCGTGATTGGCCGCCGTCCCGCGCAGGAATTCCACTGCAGCGGTGGCTCGGTTGGCATCCTGCTGATGGAAGACGCCGACGCCGCGCGCGAAGCGCTGTTCTTTGGCGATGCCACGGCGCGCATCAAGCGTGAGTGGTGGTACCACAAGCCCTCGCGACTCTGGTTCATCTTCGAGCGCGATACGGCCACGGACATCGTGCACGGCGTGGAACTCGCGACCAGGACGGGATCACATGCCAGCGTTTAGGTTGCCGCCGCAGGACGGCGAATGGATCGACCGCAGCCGCGAAGTGTCCTTCGAGTTCGAAGGCGAGCCCTGCCGGGGATACGCGGGCGACACCATCACCAGCGCGCTGCTCGCGGGCGGCCGTCGCATCCTGGGTCGTAGCTTCAAATACCACCGCCCGCGCGGCGTAATGTCCTTCGCCAACCACGACGTCAACGTGCTGGTGGAGACGTCGGCAGCCATCAATATCCGGGGCGATGTGGTGGCGGTAAGTCCGGGTGCGCGCTACCGGGCGGTCAATACCTTCGGGGGCCTGGCCAACGACCGCGCCCGGTTCATCGAAAAACTCGCCCGCTTCCTGCCCACCGGCTTCTACTACAAGGCCTTCTACCGCCCGGCGGCAAGCTTCCCGTTCTGGGAAAAACTCATCCGCAGGCTGAGCGGACTCGGGCGCATTGCCGCGAACTTCCCGAAGACGCGCGGCACCACCCGTCGCCTGGTTTGCGATGTGCTGGTGATCGGCGCAGGCACCGCCGGGCTTGCCGCCACGCGCCGCCTGTTGGAGGCAGGGCTGCAGGTCGTGCTGGTCGACGAACACGCCCGCGTGGGGGGCAGCCTCAACCTGGCGCAGATCGATGCCCGGGCGACCGGTTGGCGCGATGAACAACTTGCGGCGATTGGCGATCACGCGCAGCTGACCCTGCTGGCTGGGGCTTATGCCGCCGGCTTCTACGCGGACTGCACGGTGCCGGTCATCGAAGCCGAGCGCCTGAACATCGTCATCGCGCGTGCCGTGGTGCTGGCGACGGGGGTCATCGAGCAGCCCGCGGTGTTCCACAACAACGATCTGCCCGGCGTGATGCTGGCCTCGGCGGCCCGTCGCCTGGTGGCGTGCTTTGGCGTGGCACCGTGTCGCGAGGCCGTGGTGCTTGCCGGCAATGTCGACGCCTACGAAGCCGCGCTGGCGCTGCATGCCGCCGGCATCCGCATCACTGCCCTCGTGGATCTGGAATCACCCGAATCGCGGGGCGAGATAGCCGCGCGCGCGGCGGCGGCGGGGATCCGAATCTTCCCGCATACCCAGGTGGCCGCCGCCCACGGCGCCGCCGGGGAACTGGTCGGCGTGACCGTGAATCCTGCAGGATCGAGGGGTGACACTCCCGGCCAGCGGATCGATTGCGATGGGCTCCTGATGAGCGTCGGCTGGGCTCCTGCCGCGCAACTGCTGGCGCAGGCCGGCACGAAATTCGAATTCGACGAAGCGCTGGGTCAGCTGCGGCCCGTGCAGTTACCGCCCGGTGTTTTCGCCGCAGGCCGGGTCAACGGCCAGCATGGATTTGCAGCGCGCATCGCGGACGGCCAGGCGGCCGCTACGGAAGCGCTCGCCCTGCTGGGCGGCACGGCGCCACCCGCCGCGCGCCCAAGCCGGGACACCGCCCGGCGCTCGCATCCCCTGCCGCTGGTCGAGCACCCCAAGCGCAAGAACTTCGTCGACTTCGACGAAGACCTGCAGCTTGACGACCTCCGCACCAGCATCCGCGAAGGCTTCGATGGCGTGGAGCTGATGAAGCGCTACACCACCAACGGCATGGGCCCCAGCCAGGGCAAGCATTCCAACGTCAATGCGGCGCGCTTCCTCGCCCATGAACTCGGCCAGCCGGTGGGCGCGGTGGGCCACACGACGCCGCGGCCGTTCTACCATCCGGTGCCCATGGGGCTGCTGGCTGGACCGCGCTGGCGGATGCACTGCGAGACGCCGCTCGCGCAAGCACACACGGCGCTGGGCGCCAGCTGGGTCGAGGTTGGCGTGTGGCGCAGGCCGCGGCATTACCGGGCGGCGGGCGGCGCCTCGGCAATCCTCGTGGAGTACCGCGCCGTGCGCGAGCGCGTCGGCATCATCGACGTCTCCACGCTCGGCAAGATTGAAGTCTTCGGCCC
>JAYTTZ010000183.1:0-6543 GCA_043744805.1 Gammaproteobacteria bacterium | reverse complement strand
GTTGAGCGACATCAGCGTTACCCCGTTCGCCCTGAGCCCGTCGAAGGGTGAACGGCGGCAGGGTGCCGGGGTTGACGTGGCTCTGGAAGCGCAGTGCCCGTTCATGGTTCGACAGGCTCACCACGAACGGGCAATTCGCTGTCATGAAAACGGGCAATTCGTTGTCATGAAGTTGAGCGGCATCAGCGTTACCCCGTTCGCCCTGAGCCTGTCGAAGGGTGACCGGAAATGAACGGAAAAACCGCGCCATCCATCGACATCGCCGCGCCGGCCGCTTTCAGCCAGTGGCTGCTGGAACAGCGCGTGAGCGTGCTGTTCAGCACCTATCAAACGGGCTCACTGGTGGCGCTGGGCGTGGATGACAACGGCCATCTCGCGGTGGAGTCCGCGAACCTCGAATACTGCATGGGGTTGTGGGCGGCGCCGGCAGAGCGCTCGCTATGGGTGGCCGCGCGCGACTACGTCTGGCGCTACACGGACATCCTGCCGGCCGGACAGCGGTGGGCGCAGCACGACGCCATCTTCGCCCCGCAGGCGAGCTGGGTGACGGGCGATCTGGACACCCACGATCTGGTGCGCGAGCGCGACGGGCGCATGGTGTTCGCCAACACCCGCTACAACTGCCTCGCCACCACGAGTGAAGCGCATCACTTCAGTCCGCTGTGGCAGCCGTCGTTCACCAGCGGCCTCGAGGTCGGCGACCGCTGCCACCTCAACGGCATCGCCGTGAAGGACGGCGAAGTGACCCACGTGAGCGTCCTCGCGCGCACCGATACCCCGCAAGGCTGGCGCGACGCCAAGGCCGACGGCGGAGCGCTCATCGACACGGCCTCGGGCGAGGTGGTGCTGGCGGGATTATCGATGCCGCACTCGCCGCGTTGGGCGGACGGGCGGCTATGGGTGCTGGAATCCGGCACCGGGCAGCTGGGCTGGGTGGATCTGGCGCGCGGGCGCTTCGAGCCGGTGGTGTTCTGCCCGGGCTATCCACGCGGGCTCGCGTTCATCGGGCATTACGCGCTCATCGGCCTGTCGCTGCCGCGCGAGCAGAGTGGCTTTGGTGGCCTGGCATTGCAGGATGCGCTGGAGCGGCGCGGGCTGCCGCCGCGCTGTGGCCTGCTGCTGGTCGATCTGCGCAATCCGGACAACGCCTGTGTGGTGGAAGTCTCCGGCGCGGTGCAGGAGCTCTACGACGTGGCGGTGATGCCGGGCGTGCGGCACCTGCGCTGGATCGGTCTGGACAGCGAGGATCTGCATTACTTCCTTGGGCTGGGGCCGCCGACAACACTCTGGCGTCCACCTGCCTGAGGCGCAGCGCACGAAGCGCTCCGCCTTGACCAGCGATGCGCACCTTATACTCCGCCACTCCGTTGCCGGAATTTCAATTTATGCCGGACTTGCCCAGTGCCCGCCTCTCCAGCGCTCAGCGCCTGCGGACCTTGCGGGTCATCCAGCCACGGGGGTGGCGGACGCGGGCATCCCTCCCGAAGCCTGCAACGCCGTGGCCGGCTACAACCTCCGAGGGGTCTATGCCTCGCGGCTCGGTTAGTCGCCGGGGCACGCGCTGCCACCATCACCGGCCGCGCTCACTGCCGGAAGCCCGCTGAGATGTGCGGCTTCTGCGCCGTTTTCGCCGGCAGCCCGCACTGGGCCGACGGGCCGTCGCCGGAACTGCCGGACGCGCACACCCGCCATCTCGTCCGCCAGCGGCGTCTCAAGCTCGTCAACACGCTGATCGCTCTCCACGGCTGCACGGCCGAAGACTGGGGAGGCGGGCAGTACATCGTGCGGAGCCAGCGGGGACGCACGGAGATCGTGGGTACCCTGCCGGCGGTGTGGGCGCTGGTGGAACAGATCAGCGGCAGGCCGCTGGATCCGCTCGCGCCCGGCACGCTCAATGCGTTGACGCCGCCGTGACGCCGCTCATCGTCCTCACGGGCTTTCTTGGCAGCGGCAAGACCACGGTGCTCAACCGCTGGCTGCGTTCGCCGGATCTCCGCGACACCGCCGTGCTCATCAACGAGTTCGGCGAGATCGGGCTCGACCACCAGTTGGTGGAAACCCTGGACGAAGCCCCCGTGCTGCTGGCCAACGGCTGCGTGTGCTGCACCATCCGCGACGATCTCAAGGCCGCGCTGCTGAAGCTGGACGCACAGCGCCTGGCCGGTGAAATCCCGGCCTATCAACGCGTCATCGTGGAAACCACCGGGGCGGCCGATCCAGTGCCCATCCTTGCCACTCTGCTGGGGGATCCCGAACTCCGGAATCACTACCAGGTGGGCCTGGTGGTGACGGTGGTGGACGCGGTGAACGGACTGGCCAACCTCGACACGCACCCGGAAGCGCGCCAGCAGGCGGCGCTCGCGGATGTGCTGCTGTTGAGCAAGCTGGATCTGGTGGAAGACGCGGTGCCGCTGCGTGCGGCCCTCGAACGGCTTAATCCCCTCGCCGCGCTGGAAGCGGCAGGGCGCATGGCGCTGCCGCCTGCGTTGGACGACCCGGAGGCGCGCGACGGCCTGCGGGTGGAACGCCTCAACGCGGTGTCTGCCTACGCGAACCATCACCACGCTGCGCACCTGCAGAGCTTCGTGCTGCTGCTCGACGCCACCCTCGACTGGACCGCTTTTGGCGTCTGGCTGAGCCTGCTCCTGCACGTCCACGGCCAGCGCATCCTGCGCGTGAAAGGCCTGTTGAACGTGACGGGTAGCGATCGCCCGGTGGTGGTGAACGGCGTGCAGCATCTGGTGCATCCGCCGTATCACCTGGCCGCGTGGCCGGATGAAGACCGGCGCTCGCGGCTGGTTTTCATCACCGAGGGCGTGGGCCGCGAGGCGGTCGCCAAATCCCTCGCGGCCTTCAATCTCCTGGGCACCAGGCTCGCGCTCACCGCAGGTGCTGGCTGACAGCGCGAACGCAGGCCCGCGAGAGCGGCCCGGCACCGTTCAGCGTTACGCGCCACGACCCGCCCTTCGACGGGCTCAGGGCGAACGGGGGTGTGGGGCGAACGGGGGTGTGGGGCGGCAACCCGCGCTTACGCGCCGCGACACCTCAAACCCGTTCGTGCAGAGCTTGTCGAAGGATGAACCGGTGTGGCGGTGCCTCGCCGGTCCGCCTCAAGTCTTCGTCGGCGCCCGCGCGGCCGGCTTGGCCAGCCTGGACACTTCCGCCCAATCGCCCCTGATTAGGGCCTCCTTCTTGAGACGGCTCCAGCCCTTGATTTGCCGCTCCGCATTCAGCGCCTCTTGCCTGGACGCGTGCGCTTGGGAAAAGACGAGTTCCAACGGGCCTCGCTTGGTGGTGTAGCCGCCGGGAATGTTCCCACCATGATGTTGGGCGATTCGGGATCCCAGATCGTCGGTGTGTCCGACGTAGTAGCTCGCGTCACTGCACCGGAGCAGGTAAACCCAAAAGGCCATGGCAAGCGATCCCTGATTCGTTGCTGGTGTGGGGGGCTCAAAGCGCCGCCCTTGGCCTGGCTCAGGGCGAACGCTGGAGGTGGGCCCCAATCCCGTTCGTCGTGAGCTTGTCGAAGAATGAACGGGTGTGGCCGAACTCGACAGATCGGGTGGAATGTACGGGACAGCGTCCTGCACGATCCCCCGCCCTTCGACGGGCTCAGGGCAAACGGGGGATATCCCTGCGACCCGTTCGTCCTGAGCTTGTCGAAGGGTGAACGGGCTGGTGCCCGCCGACCCTTGAACCTCGAGCCCATCGCCGTCGGTTGACAGCTCAGGCCGGCGGCGGGTTCTTCGCCTTGAACTCCTGGCAGATGGTGTTGAGGGTGACGAAGCGCACCCCGTCGTGCTTGCGCATGTGGTCGATGAGCCGCTCCAGCATCATCAGCATCTGGGGGTGTCCACACGCATCCGGATGCAGGCACGCGTTGAAGATCCCGTAGTCCATGTTGCGGTAGACCCAGTCGAACTGGTCCTGCCACATCTGGCCGAGATCGCGCGGCGGCACCCAGCCGTGGCTGTTGGGGAATTTCTTCACGAACATCACCGGCGGCGCGTCGTCGAGATACCAGCTGCAGGGAATTTCCAGCAGGCTGGTCAGCGGGCCCGGCACCCAGGGTTTCATCCAGCTGTCCGCCGGCTTGCCGTAGTCGATCTTGGTCCACTTGTCGTCGCGCCGCAGGTAGTAGGGCGAGTGGTCGTTCTCCATCAGGCTGTGGTCGTACTCGATGCCCTTGGCGAGCAGCAGGTCGATGGTGTTGCGCGACAACTCCCACCACGGCGCGGAGTAACCCTTGGGCGCCTTGCCGCAGAGTTCCACCACCAGGTCGAAGGTCTTGTTGAGCACGGCCGCTTCCTGCTCGCGCGACATCGCCAGCGGATTCTCATGCGCATAGCCGTGCAGGCCGAGTTCGTGGCCGGCATCGGCG
This sequence comes from Gammaproteobacteria bacterium, assembly GCA_043744805.1. GTDB lineage: Bacteria > Pseudomonadota > Gammaproteobacteria. The sequence continues at coordinate 2,162 of JAYTTZ010000183.1, read as the reverse complement.
ACGAGCTTTGATTCCTGCGGGAAGCTTTCCATCGAATGCCCGGTAATGTTCCACGTCGTGGTAATACCGTACTTGTCGAACACCTCGAGCAGTCGCGGCGTGCCGACCTTCGCCGCATGTACGCCGCGCGAGATGTCGCAGGGAGAATCTTCGCCGCCAAACGAGCCCAACCACAGCGACACCGCATCGAAGTGCACGTTGAAACAAACCTGAATATCCTTCTCGACCATCTGGAACCTCCGCGGTTTTACCTCAATCAAGGGAAAGAACCGCGACTGTCTCGATTGATGCAGCACGGTGCCGTGCCAACAATAGACCAACTGCCCACTACCCCACGAGGAGATTGAAGTGACAAGACAGGTTTCCATTGCCGCCTGCCAGTTCGTGATCAAGCCGGTCAGCTCCTTCGAGGCCTGGTGCGCCCAGGTGGTGGCGCTGCTGGACGACGCCACGGGCGCGGATATCGTGCTGTTTCCAGAGCTCTTCACCCTGGCGTTGTTCACCACCTTGCCCGACTGGCAGAACCGGCCGGTGTCGGAACTCACCCTGGTGGATCGCTACACGCAGGCCTACCGCGATTTCTTCGCCCATGAGGCGCGCGCGCGCGGCCAGCACATCCTGGCGGGCTCGCACCTGGAGAAGCGTCGCGACCTCTACCTCAACGTCGCCTACCTCTATGGTCCCAACGGCGTCGTGCACGAACACGAGAAGACGCACATCTTCCCGGCGGAGGCCAACTGGTCGACCAGCGAAGGCACGCGCATGGAAGCCTTCGATCTCCCCTTCGCGCGGGTAGGCATCAACATCTGCTACGAAACCGAAATCCCGGAATGCTCGACGTCACTCACAGAGCAGGGCGCGGAAATCATCCTCTGCCCGTCTTTCACGTTCACCGAGTACGGCTTCTGGCGGGTGCGCCACTGCGCGCAGGCTCGCTGCATCGAGAACCAGATCTACTACGTGCACTGCGCCACCGGCGGCGACATGCCCCCGGGCCCGCTGCCGAACGGCTGGACCCGTAGCTCCATCCTGAGTCCCTGCGACACGCCGTGGCCGGTGCCCAACGGCGTGGTGGCGGAAGCCGGCACCAATGTGGAGATGGTGCTGCGCGGCTCGGTGGATCTGGATCTGCTCCCCATCAACCGCAAGGACGGCGTTGCGCCGACGTTCAATGACCGCCGTCGGCGGGCCGACTGCTATCGGTCGTGGCCTTCGCACCTGTGAGTCGCGCGCAGAACCCACGGCGCGTGGTAAAGGAACCCACGTTCGTGCCGCCATCGATTGGGAGGCGCAGAATGGCGCCGTGCCTGCCCACAACCCCGGTTTTCCAGCCATCGAGGATCCTGAGGACATGACACCCCGCACCTCCCGCACGTTGCCGCTGGATCCAGCGGCCTGGTTGAGACTGCTGTTCGGCCTTGCCTTGCTTACGCTGCTCGCGATCCCGGCGCGGGCCGCCAGCGGCGAGGCGGCAATGGCCGTCGTCAAGGACTCGGTGGAGGGCCTGCGCACGGCCCTCAAGGCGGAAGTCGACGTGGCCGCCGTGGACGAAGTGCTCGTCTCCCGGCTGATTGAACAGCACGTCGTGTCGAAAGTGGACGTGCCCCTGTCCGGGCAACTCATCCTCGGCCGCCACTGGCGCAGCGCCGACGAGACGCAGCGCGCAGCCTTCATCGACGCCTATCGCCGGCTGCTGCTGCGCACCTACTCCATCCATGCCCACGACTACATGGACGCCAAGGTCGATTACCTTTCGGTAGCGCCGCTCGGCAATAACGATTTGCGCTACACGGTGCGCACGCGGGTGGAGCGACTGGGCAAGCGCCCGGCAAGCGTCGACTACCGGATGGGCGAACACGACGGGCAGTGGAAAGTCTTCGATGCCGTGGTGAACGGCGTGAGCCTGGTTTCCACGTTACGTACAGCGGTGGATGCGGAGGTCGGTCGCATTGGCCTGCCGGCGCTCATCGCGCAGCTCAACGCGGGCAAAGTCGCGACCACCACGGTGAGCCTGCAGTAAGGCCGCCTGCGGCCCTCCAAGACGACCACACCCGCCGTTAGCAGGCTGGTGAAAAAGGACTGCGGCGGCCGTCTGCCCGGTGTTGACCGCACTTGCTCAACGCGCCGGGCACCGGGCACCGCGCGACGGCCTTTCATGTCGC
>JAYTTZ010000182.1:0-1718 GCA_043744805.1 Gammaproteobacteria bacterium | reverse complement strand
ACCTGCGCGCCGTACGTGGCGGCAACGCCCTAGCAGCGAACCCGTGGACAGTCCTGCTGCAAGCCCGGTACTGCGCATCTGCCTCTGCGTGAAGGGCTACCAGCGGGTGCTCGATCTGTTGCGCACTGCCTTGCCGCTGGACGACATCGTGGATTGCGCGCCTTCGGAAATTGCCACGGCGGCCGCGAGCGCGGATGTCCTCATCCCGCTCATCACGGCACTACCGCCAGCAAGCTATGCGTCGGCCCGCCTCAAGCTCATCCAGCAGTACGGCGTGGGCCTCGACGTGGTGGACATCCCGGCCGCCACCAGGGCTGGCATCCTGGTCGCCAACGTGCCGAGCGTCGGCAGCGGCAACGCCGAGTCGGTGGCGGAACTCGCGATTGCGCATCTCCTCATGCTTTCCCGCCAGATCCCGCTCGCCTTGCAGCGCTTCCGCGAACGGCGTGTTGGCGCACCGATGGGTCACGCGTTGTGGCAAAGCACGGTGCTCATCCTGGGTTACGGTGACATTGGCCAGGAGATCGCGCGGCGACTCGCGGGTTGGGGCTGCCGGGTGCTGGCGGTGTCGCGTCACGGACCCGACGGTGGTCGCGTGCGCGATCCGGCCGTGCCGCTGGCGGCGCACGTGCCGATGGCCGGGCTGGCCAGCGTGATCGGCGCAGCGGATTCGATCATTGTCTGCGCGCCGGCAACGCCCGAAAACCTCGGCCTCGTCGAGGCGCGTATGGTTGCCGCCATGAAGCGGGGCGTGAACCTGGTGAACATCGCGCGCGGCCAGGTCATCGACTACCAGGCGCTGCTGGACGGCTTGCGTTCGGGGCAAATCGGTGGCGCGGGCCTGGATGTTTTCTGGCAGGAACCGTTCGATCCCGATGATCCGCTGTTCGAGCACAATGTCATCGCCACGCCGCATGTGGGCGGCGTGACGGTGCACAGCCTCGTCGGCATTGCCAGGGCCGTGGCCGCCAACGTGGAGGCGCTGCGCCGGGGCGAAATCCCGGTGTCCTGTGTGAATCCCGGGGCGCGGCGCTGAGCGCCGGCGAGGCGCGACTTCCAGGGACAAGCAAGGAGATCTTCGATGCTGGCACTGAAACCGAACTGCGAATGCTGTGACCGCGATCTGCCGCCCGAGTCAACGCTCGCGCGGATCTGTTCCTTCGAGTGCACGTTCTGCGCGGACTGCGCGCAAGAAAAACTGGGTGGGCGCTGCCCCAACTGTGGGGGAGAACTGGTGGCCAGACCGCGACGTCCTGCGGTCAAACTGGCGGCCAACCCGCCGTCGACCACGCGCGCCTTCAAACCGGAAGGTTGCGCGCAACGCGCCTAGCGGGCTTCAGGCGGCGAGGATCTCCTCGAACGCGGCCACCAGCGCCGCGCATTCCTCTTCCGTACCGACCGTAATCCGCAGGTACTGCGCGATGCGCGGCGAAGCGAAGTGCCGCACGATGATGCGCCGTTCACGCAGGCCCGCCTGCAGGGTAGCGGCGTCGTGCGCCGGGTGGCGCGTAAAGATGAAGTTGGCGCCCGAGGGCAGCACCTCGAAGCCAAGCGCCGCAAGCGAGCGCGTGAGCTTCTCACGGCTTGCCACCACGGCCAGGCGGGTCTGCTCAAAGTAAGCAAGATCTTCGAAGGACGCCACCGCGCCGGCAATCGCCAGGCGATCGAGCGGATAGGAATTGAAGCTGTTCTTCACGCGCTCCAGGCCTTCGATCAAG
>JAYTTZ010000181.1:0-24829 GCA_043744805.1 Gammaproteobacteria bacterium | reverse complement strand
GGATTGTGCATGGTGGCCTCGTTCAATCGGAGCGGTCTATATGCGGCAGTGTGGGCTGCAAGTTCAAGACCCCGACGGCGCTGCGGGCAATAGTCTTCCGCTGTTGGACGACCCCGACTGCCCAATGCGTGGCCCGCCAGCCTCAGGTCTGTGCGGAAGCGGACTGAAAATTCGCCCTCCACCGATGACACTCCATGAAGCGCGGGACCCCCGCAGCACTTCTGGCAGGGATGCCCCAGCTGCTGCAAGGTGGAAGGGTGAACCTGCGTGTACGGCCAACCCGGCCGGCGACGTTCCCACCTTGCCGCAGACCAGATTCTTCCCACAACCGCCAGACTCTTGGCTAGCTCGAGGAAACCCTGCAGATGAACAACTGGCTACCAGGACTTGCTGCCGTGGCGGGTGCCATGGCGAGCACGCTGTGCGTTGCCGCCGAAAACCCGTCGGAGGCGTCAACGGTGACGTTTACCTTCGAAAACGATCTGTTCGCCGGTTCTGACAACCAATACACCAACGGCATGCAGCTTGGCTGGTTGTCGCCAGACCTCAAGCACTATGCCGACGAGCAGCGCCTGCCGCGCCTGCTGCTGCCGCTGGTCAATCTCGTCCCCTTCAGCAACCAGCCGGATCGCCAGCACAACATCGGCTTCACCCTGGGCCAGCTCACCTTCACGCCGGGCGATACGCAGGCGCGTGGCGTGGTACTGGACGACCGCCCCTATGCGGGTTGGCTGTACGGCGGGCTAAGCTTCATCAGCAAGGGTGATGCGGTGCTCGATTCCTTCGAGCTCCAGCTTGGTGTGGTGGGCCCCGCCTCGCTGGCGGAAGAAGCCCAGGCTTTCGTGCATGAAATCCGCGGCTTCGATACACCCAGGGGCTGGTCGCACCAGCTGTCCAACGAGCCCGGCATCGATCTCATCTACCAGCACAAGCGGCGCGTATTGCGCAGCGCCGGGAACGAGGGCATCGGCTACGACGTGATCACCACCGTCGGCGGTGCGCTCGGCAATATCTTCACTTACCTCAACGCTGGCGTTGAGACGCGGGTGGGCTGGAACCTGCCGAGCGACTTCGGCACTTCCCTGATCCTGCCGGGCGGCGACACCAACGCGCCCAATGCCACGAGCGATCCGCGGCTGCGCAACCAGGGCAGGGTGGGGTTTTACGTGTTTGCGGCCGTGGCCGGGCGACTGGTGGCGCGCGACATTTTCCTCGATGGCAATACGTTTGCCAGCAGCCACTCGGTGGACAAGGAACTGCTCGTGGGCGATGCCGTGGTGGGCGCGAGCCTGGTGCTCAGCCGCTGGAAGCTTTCCTTCTCGCGTGCGCTGCGAACGCAGGAATTCACGCGCCAGCCGGACGAGCACAATTTCGGCTCGATCAGCCTGTCCTATACCTTCTGAGGTTGCTGCCCTTGCCTGGTCGTGAGCCGACCGCGCCGGGCAGTGACTGCCACCCCAGCAGGCAAGCGCGCCCACCTCTGCTACCGGTGAGGGCCGGCGATGCCTCGGTCCGGCAGAGAGTCTTTCGTTGTCAGCGGATCCCGGGCGCACGACAGCCCGGCGTGGACAGCAGGGGGTGAAGCTTGCCATCCTCGGACCCACTCCAGGGTCAGACGGCAAGGCACTTCACATGACGACTCGTCGGCAATTCTTCGAGCGGCTGGCCCAGGTTGGCGGCGTTGGTGCGGCCTACGCGTCGATGCGCGCCCTCGGCATGACCGGCGAATCCACCCAGCCCGCACTGCTGCGTGTCGCCCGTGGCGATGCGCGGACCCGCGTCCTCGTCCTGGGTGCGGGCATCGCCGGCCTGGTCAGCGCCTGGGAACTCAGCCAGGCGGGCTACGACGTCACCGTACTGGAAGCGCGGGATCGCAGTGGCGGCAGGAACTGGACCGTGCGTAACGGCACCCGCATCGAGATGACCGATGGCAGCGTGCAGCAGTGCGCGTTCTCGGAAGGGCAGTATTTCAACGCGGGGCCTGCGCGCCTCCCCAGCCACCACCACGCCGTCCTCGCGTACTGCAAGCAGTTCGGCGTGGCGCTCGAAACCGAAGTGAACATGAGCCGCAGCGCCTTCATGCGCAGCGACAAGATCCACGGTGGACAGCCGTTCCGGGTCAGCCAGGCCATGGGAGACTCACGCGGCCACCTCAGTGAACTCCTCACCAAGGCCATCAACCGCGGCCGGCTCGACGACCAGCTTACGCCGGACGATCGCGACCGCATGGTGGCGTTCCTGCGCCTGTATGGGGATCTCGACAAGGACGGTGCCTACGCGGGTTCGACGCGCGCCGGTTACCAGGTGACACCGGGTGCCTTTGATCGCAAGGGCGTGCCGTTCCCGGCGCTGTCGATGCACGAGCTTCTCGATGCGGATCTCTGGATTGCCATCCTGTTCGATGAATTCGTGGACTGGCATGCCACCATGATGCAACCCGTGGGTGGCATGGACCGGATCCCCCTGGCGTTTGAATCGAGGCTGGGCAAGCGCATCCGGCGTGGACGCGAAGTGCTGGCCATCAAGCGCAGCGCGCGCGGCGTCACGGTGCACCATCGAGATCCCCGCAAAGGCGACACCGCCAGCCTCGACGCCGACTACGTCATCTGCACCCTGCCATTCAGCGTCCTGGCCGGCATCGAGGGAGATTTTTCCCCGGACGTGAAGTCCGCCATCGCGCGCGTCAAGTACGACCACTCCCTCAAGGTGGCGTTCGAGGCGCCGCGGTTCTGGGAAGAACAGCAAATCTACGGCGGGATTTCCTACGTGAAGGGCGATACCGGCCTCGTCTGGTATCCCAGCCACGGCTTCCAGTCGCCGCGTGGCATCGTGCTCGGCGCTTATGCCAATGGCCTGGCTGCAGCGCGCCTTGGCGAGAAGCCGCTGGCCCAGCGCATCGCTGCCGCCAGCGAGGCCATCGAGCGCGTGCATCCGGGTTGCTCGCCCTTGCTGTCGCACGGCGTGAACGTGACGTGGGCGCAGGTGCCCTACAGCCTCGGCCCCTGGGTCAAGCCCTGGGACGAGCCGGACGGCAACGACATCGCGGACTACACGCTCCTCAACCAGCCGGACGGCCCGCTGTATTTCGCGAGCGCGAACCTGAGCCAGATCCCGGGTTGGCAGGAAGGCGCCGTGCTGTCGGCGCAACGCGTGGTGGAGATGATCAGCCAACGGGCGGCGCAGACCAGCGCCGCCTGAAATCAACCTGCAAGAGGAATCGAAATGCGCAAACTCCCGGTACTTCCGACGCGGGCACTGGCACTTGGCCTGGCCCTGGCCGTTGTCACCGGCACCTGCATGGCGTCCGACGACGTGGTGCGGACGCCGCTGCCGGACGGTAATCCGTTTCCCATTTCCGCCGCGGTGACGGTGCGTGGGGATCTGGACAGTGTGTATGTGAGTGGTGCGCTGCCGTCAGTCGCAGACAAGTCGGCGCCCAAGGGGAGTGTCGCGGCCTACGGTGACATGGAAACCCAGACGACTAGCGTCATCACGGCCATCAAGGCGAGCCTGGCGCGGCTCGGCCTGGGGCTCGGCGATATCGTGAAGATGACGGTCTTCATGGTGGGTGATCCCGCTAATGGAAATAAAGTGGATTTTGCCGGCCTGATGCAAAGCTACGGCAAGTTCTTCGGTACGCCGGAACAGCCCAACAAGCCCGCGCGTAGCGCCGTGCAAGTGGCGGCGCTGGTGCTACCAGGGACCTTGGTCGAAATTGAAGTCATCGCGGTGAAGCCGCGCTGACTCAATTCAGCGGGGCGCCGGCAGGGCTGCCGCTGCCTGGGCAGATCTTGCGGCGAGTGCGCCTACCAGTTCGTGCAGTCGCAAGGTGCCGAGCACGAAATCCTCGACATTGATGCGCTCGTCGCGGCCGTGGATGCGCTCGATTTCGGCCAGCGGCAGGCGGAGCGGCATGAAGCCGTAGCAGGTGATGCCGATGGCGCGGAAGGTATTGCAGTCGGTGAATCCCGCGATGAAATTGGGCGTCACCACCGCGCCCGGCTGGTGTGCCTCCACCAGCGCCTCGATGGCCTTGTAGAGCGCGGTATCCAGGGGTGCCGCGTGTGCGGTGGAGGACAGCAGGATCTCTACCCTGACGTCCGGCTCCTCCATCACGCGCTTGATTTCCGCGACCACGGCGGTGGGGTCCTGGCCGGGCAGCAGGCGCAGATCCAGTACGGCGCTCGCCTCGGCCGGGTAGACGTTTTCCTTCTGGCTGCCGGTGAGCATTGTGATGGCCAGGCTGTTCCTGACCATGACGGCCCGATGCGGGTCGGCCAGGAAGTCCTTGCGGAAGGGCTCCTTTTCCAGCGCTGCCGCGAGATTCTGGTAGGCCGCCTGCTGGTCCGCCGGCAGGGCCTTCGCGCGCGCGCTGAACACCGTCTGCACGGCGGGCACCACCTCCACGGGAAATTCGTAACGGTCGAGTCGCTCGAGGGCGCGCACCAGGCGATGGGTGGCGGCTGCGTGCCGGGGCAGGGACGCGTGGCCGGCAGGTCCCGTGGCCGTGAGCTTGAGCCACAGCGGGACTTTCTGGGCGAATTCGACCGCATTCAGCTGGTGCTTGTCGTCCAGGGCGAGGATCGCACCGCCTTCGTTCAGGGCAAATTCCACGTCCGCCAGGAGATCGGCATGCTCGCTCGCCATGTAGCGCGCGCCCTTGCCACCGCCCTGTTCCTCGTCGGCCACCGCCAGCAGCACGACGTCGCGCGCCAGCGGGACGTGCCTGCGCTTGAGCATCACGAAGGACAGGAACTCCATGATCCCGGGGCCCTTGTTGTCGAGGGTGCCGCGTCCCCACAGGTAACCGTCGCGAAGTTCGCCGCCGAACGGCGCTGCAGTCCATTCCGCGGCATTGGCGGGGACGACGTCCATGTGATGGACCAGCATCAGCGCCTTCTGGCTCCCATCGCCTTTGAGGCGGGCATACAGGTTGGCCCGGCCGGGCGCGGATTCGAAGAGGCGGGACTCGATGCCCTCGCGTTTGAGCAGGCCGGCCAGGAAGCGGGCCGTGGCAAGTTCGTTGCCTGGCGGGTTGGTGGTATCGATCTGCGTGTACTGTTGGAGCAGGCACACGGCTTCGCGCTGGATTTCCGCGCTCGCCAGGCCTGCGGCGCGTGGGCAGGCGGCCAGTGCGCTACCGGTCGTCTTGTCCGGTGCGGCTGCAGGCGCGGATACCGGTCGGACAACGCCGAGCACGACCCAGAGCAGGAGTCCAATCAGGCGAGGCGTGGTGTGGTGTTTGTGCAAGACGGGTTGCTCCTTGGAACGGCCGCCGGGGAGGCCGCGCAGTGAGGGATCAGGCTACCGGGACCGTGCCGCAAGCCGCGCCGGAATGAAAGGTCTTGCTGGCGGCGGACACGGCCTGGTCGTGACCGCAACAAGCGAGGGGCGATCCATGGATTCGAGCCCTGCGGCCACCCGCGAGTTCTGCCGGGCTTGCGGCACCCCATTGTTTTTCAGGGTGCACGTGGCGGGCCATTTGGTGGACGTTACGCTGGCAAGCCTCGACGAACCCGGGCGCGTAACGCCGGAGTACCCCCTCTGAGTGCAGGGCAAGATCGGCTGGTTTAAAACAGCCGACACCCTGCCGCGCCACCTGGACGCGGGACCTGATGCGCAGGTCGACAGGCAGCGGCCCTGAGGCTGCAGTGTCCGCTGCCGGGCGCAGCAGCGGTTCGCGCGCTGATCCTGCGGCTTTATTGCTGTCGCTGGAGGTGGGCGCGGATGCGTTCGTCGGTCGTGAGGGCGAGGGCGCGCGCCATCGATTCCCGCGCTCGCGCAGACTCACCGACCAGCGCCTGCAGATGGGCCAGGGCCACCCAGTAGGACTGGTGCTGGTCCACTTCGGGCGCGGGAATACCGCGCAGGACTGCGAGCCCTGCCTCCACGGCCCCGGACTCCGCCAGCGCGACGGCTGCGCCGATGCGCGCCCCGGTGCTTGGAAAACTCACGGTCAGTACCCGATAGAGTGAGGCAATCGCCGACCACGGCGTGTGGCCGGTAAAGGCGCGCTGGCAGTGTGCGGACTGGATGGCCGCCTCGATCTGGAAGGGGCCCGGTGAGCGCAGGCGCGAGGCCTGCAGCAGCAGCGCTTCGGCCTCGCCAATCAGGGCGCGATCCCAGCGCTGGGTGTCCTGGTCCAGCAACGCGACGAAGCGCCCGTCCGCGTCGAACTGCGCGCCGCGTCGGGCCTCGCAGTAGAGCATGAGTGCAAGCAAGGCCAGCGCTTCGGGGCTGTCCGCCTGGAGTTGCGCGAGGATCCGGGCAAGGTAAATCGCCTCCCCGGTCAGCGCTGGACTTGGCGCGTCGTCAGTGCAGTGTGCCAGCGGTGCGCTCAGGTTTGAGCCTATCGTGTAGGCGCCATAAACGCCTTCCAGAACCGCGCTGAGCCGTGCCGGCAGTTCGCGCAGTTCGGGTTCCTCGAAGCGAATGCCCGCATCGCGGATCTTGGCTTTCGCACGCACCAGCCGCTGGGCCATGGTGGACGGCGCCAGCATGAAGGCCTGCGCTATCGACTTTGCTTCGAGGCCAAGCACCGTCTGCAGCATCAGCGGGGCATGGATCCGGGAATCGAGTGCCGGATGGGCGCAGACGAACAGGAGTTTGAGGCGCACATCAGGAATTTCCGGCGGCGGTGTCGCCGTGAGGGGCGCCTCGAGTACGGCCTGTAGGGAAGGCGCCTGCGCCAGCCGTGTGCGGCGCGCGACCTGCAACAGCTGGCGCTTGGCCACGCTCAGCAACCAGGCGACCGGCGCTGCCGGGATCCCGTCGCGCGGCCAGGTCTCGAGGGCCGCGAGCAAGGCATCCCCCAGGGCGTCTTCCGCCGCCGCGAGATCGCGCCACTGCCAGCCCAGCCACGCAAGCAACCGGCCGTAGGATTCACGGGCGGCGCGCTCGGCTTCGTGGTGTACCGAATGTAGGGACGCGCCACCCGCAGGCATCAGTCCTTCGCCTTGCCGGGTGCGGGCAGTACGGGACGGATTTCGCAATTTCCGCCCGTCGCACAGCACGGTGCTTTCGCGGCCCACTCAAGGGCTTCGTCCAGGGAGGGCACGTCGAGGATCATGTAACCGCCAAGATGCTCGCGGGTGTCGGCATACGGGCCGTCCTGCACCTGCCGCTGGCCGTCCTTCACGGTGACCATCGTTGCGGTGTGCGGGTCCTGCAGGGCATTGCCGCCGCGGGTCACGCCGGCGCCGACCATGGCGCCGATGTAGGCGCCCCAGGCGCCCCAATAGGCGGGGGCTTCGGCCGGGTTGTTCCGCAGGTCGAAAGTGGACTGTGGTTCTTTGTAGATGAGCATGTATTCCATGACGGGTCTCCGTGGGTGGGCGGCGCGGATTGCATGCCCTATGGGGTAGATGCACGAGATCGTCGAAAATCGACAGCGCGCCGAAAAAACAGTCCGTGCAGGGCGACGAGGGCTGGTGCCCGCCGGCGGAAGCGTGTCCTCCAAGCCCGGAAGCTAAACAGCTGTTCCTGAATATCGATCAGATAAAGGAACTCGGGTGGCATTCTGAGCTCGAGGGGTTTACCACCACTCGTCAATGTCAGAAGAGGTCACCGGATGAAAAGCAGCTTAGCAGGCCTGCGTCGTGCGGTTCGACGACGGCCGTGCGCTATGGCGATGAGGCGGCTGTCGACCTCAACCCCCGCATCGGTGCCTGGTGGTGTAAGCGGGATCACCCGGTCGCCATTCCGACGCCGGGCAAGAATCGCCAGCGCTACCTCGCCGGTGCATTGGACGCCCAGCGTGGCACCGTCCTCTATGCTGCAGGCGAGTCCAGAAATACCGACTGCTGCCTGCGCCTGCTGGAAAACGTCGAACTCGCTAATCGCCGACACGCTCGGCACCGTCACCGCAGAGCCTGCCGCGTCCCGGATGCTGAGAGGTCCGGACGCCGCCGGTGACCACCCAAGCGCAACGGCAATCAATTGCAGCACGCCGGCAATGCTCATCCCGGCACCGGCACCGGCTGCGGCGAGCAGCGGGAGGGTGGACGGGCGCGTCATGGCGGGCGGACTCAGAACGTGCAGGAACCTGAGGCGGGCAGGAAGTTGGCGCGTCGGGTAGCGCTCGAAGAGGACCCAGCGGCACCCCACTGGCCCTGGATCCCGGCGCCGCGCCGGGGGCCGTACGTAGCGCCGGATCTCAGGCCAGCGTCGAAGTGATCTCGATGCCCTCACGTGGGGAGCGCCATGCTGCATCCAGTGCGTCGACCAGACCGCGCGCCACCACCTCACCCACCACCAGCAAGGCCGGACGCGGCAGTTTGCAGTCCCCGGGCAACGCGGCGAGCGCAGCCAGATCGAGACGCAGCGTCGTGGCGGCAGGCGTGGTGCAGGCGCCGAGCACGGCGACCGGTAGCGTCGGCGCCAGGCCGGCCGCCAGCAGCGCGGCGGCAATTTCACGGGCGCGCGACACGCCCATGTAGATGACCAGCGTGAGTCCAGTCGCAGCCAGCGCCGCCCAGTCAGGGCCACCCGCAGCCTGAGTGTGGCCCGTGACGAAGATGACCCCGGGTGCGCAATCGCGATGGGTGACCGGGATCCCGGCGGCCGCCAGGCCAGCCAGGCCAGCGGTAACCCCGCTCACTGTCTCCACTGCGATGCCGGCGCGGAGCAGCGCCTCGCGTTCTTCGCCGGCACGACCGAACATCGACGGGTCGCCCCCTTTCAGGCGGACCACGGTGCGGCCTGCGCGGGCTTCGCGGATCATCAGGCGTTCGATCAGGGCTTGCGGCGTCGAGCGACAGCCACCGCGCTTACCCACGCCAATGACGCGGGCGTCGCGGCGCGCATGCTGGAGCACTGCCGGATTCACCAGATCATCCACGAGGATCACTTCGGCTTCGCTGAGTACGCGCGCGGCTTTCAGGGTCAGGAGTTCCGGATCCCCCGGTCCAGCGCCCACCAGGTACACCTTGCCTGTTGCCATCTCACCATCCTCCTGGCTGGTTGACGAAAGCGCGCACCTGGGCCGCGGCGTCGGTCTCGTCCGCCGCGCGGTAGGTGGCGAGCAGCACCAGTGCGACCTGCCGCAGCAAGGTCGCAGGCAGGTGCGCGGGATTACGTCGGGCGTCGCGGATGAAGGCTGCCGTAGCCGCTGCGTCCAATGACGGCAGATCGGGCGCCCCGGCGAAGAGGCCCGGCAGGGCGCGGTGGGCGCCGCCTGCGTGCCATTCGAGATCCGGCAGCCGCCCCGGTGCTGCCACGGCTTCGCCTTCGTGCCCGCGGAAGAGCAGCGCATCGCGGTGCATGGACTGGCAGTAGTCGCGCAAGAGATGGAGATAGGCCGGGTGCGTCACCGCCAGCAGGGTGAGCGATGGCGTGGCCAGCGGCGCCAGCAGTTTCACCAGCGAATGCCCCACGTTGCGCACGCCGAGGAGGGTGCGCCACGCCAGCAGGGCGGCGAGCGGCGGACACAGCACGTCAGGGGACACGAATGCGAGCCCGTGGCGTACCAGGTGGTCTTCCGCCTCGCGGGTGTCGCGGGCGAGGCGCTCGCCCAGTGCTGCAAGGATGCTTGCCGTGCCTACCCTGCCGGGCACGTCGAGCGGCCCATGGAGGAGCACGGGCACGCCAAGGCCGCGCAGAAGCAGGGCGAGCAGGGGCAGCAGGTTGGGCGTGCGGCGTGCGCCGTTGTAGCTTGGGATCACCACCGGCATGCCCGTGCCCGGGCGGCACGCAAGCGGCACGGTCACACGCTGCATGGCGGCGGCGAGGCCGCTGATTTCATCTGCCGATTCGCCCTTCATGCGCAGTGCCACCAGCAGCGCGCCCACCTGGGCGTCGGGCAGCGCGCCGGCAAAGAGCAGATCACCAAGGGCTTCGGCGTCTTCGCGGGTGAGGCTGCGCGCCGCGCGGGCGCCGCGGGCGAGATCCTTGAGCCAGAGCGCCACTTGCGCGCTCATGCGGAGTGGGGATGCGGCACGCGGGTGCCCGTCCTGCGGATGACCCGCCGCAGGTCCCGTCCACGGGCGCTGCGGACAGTGGCGCCCCGGTGGATGTACCTACAAGCCCCGCGCTCGACGCCGCAGTACGGCGAGAGATTCCAGATCACCTGCTCAGCCATTATTTCTCCTGCCGTCGCCAGCTTGACGAGGAACTGTGCGACTTCCGTGCGGATGCCTCCGTGACCTGCCACGTAGATTTCCCAACCCGAATCAACGCCAATCACACCCACGTCTTTGATGCCGGATTCCGCGCAGTTGCGCGGGCAGCCCGAGACCGCGAGCTTCACCTTGCGGGGTGCGGCCATGCGCCACAACGCGCGCTCAAGTGCGATGCCAAGCGCGGTGGAATCCTGGACGCCAAAGCGACACCACTCCAAACCGACGCAGGTCTTCACCGTGCGCAGGGCCTTGATGGCCTGGCAGATCTGGCCCTTGCTCACGCCGTTGCAGCCGCAGATTTCCATGCTGTCAGGCAGGCTTGCCGCGAGGGTCTGCCCCTGGTGGCCCGTGTCGCCCAGCGACTGCTCGCCGAACATCATGCGATGGCGGATGTCGGCGATCGGGCGGCCTTCGCGAATCAGGCGGAAGTACCAGACGCCATCGGCGGTGTCGCCGTAGAGCACCGTGCCCACGAGCTTGTCGTCCTTCACCACCTGCAGCGGCGCCACCAGGCCATAGGCAGTGCCGCGCTGGTTCACGCATTCGCCGACGGCGTAGATGCGCGGGTCGTAGGTCTGGAGGGTGTCGTTGACCACCACGCCGCGTGCGCAGTGCAGGCCGGCACTTTCGGCGAGCGCGGTGCTGGGCTTGATGCCGATGGCCATCACCACCAGATCCGCGGGCAGTTCGGTGCCGTCGGCCAGGCTGACGGCCCGCACTGCGCCCGCCTCGTTGCCGAACAGGTCTTGCGGTGCGGCGCCGAAGACGGTGATGGCATAGCGCTCGGGTGCAAGCTGCAGCAGTTCGTCGACCGTGCGGATGCCTGCCATGCCGTTGCCAATGACGATCAGTTGCTTGCGCTGCATCGGAAGTCCTCGGGCAAGGTCGTGGCGGTGTCCCCGGCGCATGCGTGCGTCACCGCGCAGTGCGCGATGGAAAAACCCTCCATCACCCCGCGCGCAAGGCAGCGTGCCATGCAAGCGGGCGAGACACCGCCGGCGCTGCGCCAGACAGAGGCCAACAGCATCCGCCAGGTTGTTTTGTGCAAGTTCAGGGCCACGGCGCACGAAGTTGGTTTCCAGTCTCGGTCGGACGGGGTGTTTAGCCCTGAGCGTGAAAAATGGCGCCGGGATCCGTGTCCTTGCGTGATGAGCGCTCGGCACGTTTGCAAGTCCCGGGCACCGCAATCGACCGTGGCCGCCCAAAAATAGCGCACAAGGCGGCTATGCCCGGAGGGTGATCAGGATGACCGGCAGCATGGCAGCGCGCTTTCAAGTTCATGCTGGTGCCGGGATCGGTGAGGTCGCTGTGCGACTACCTCACCTTCGGCATGATGCTGTGGGTCTTCGACGCCTGGGACAAACCGTCGCTGTTCCAGACGGGCTGGTTCGTGGCATCCCTGCTGACCCAGAGCCTCATCATCCACCTCGTCCGCACGCAGAAGATTCCGTTCCTGCAAAGTCGCGCAAGCTGGCCCTTGCGGGTGGCGTCGGGCCTCATCTGCGCGGTGGGCATCGTCCTGCCAGCGACCGCGCTTGGAAAAATCCTGGGCTTCACGCCGCTGGCCGCCGCCTACTGGCCACTGCTGGCGCTGATCCTCCTCACCTACGCGAGGCTTGCCCACTGGGCCAGGATGCAGTTCGTGCGGCGCTGGGGCAGGTAGGGCGCAGGCCCGGGGGACGGACATGCCCGGGCACCCAAATCCCGTGCACAATGGCGACTATCCCCCTCGATCCAGGCGCGCCTTCCGTGAATGCCATCGTTGAAATGCTGGGCAAGGTCCCGTTCTTCGAACTGCTGAAAGCCCACGAGCGCGAGTTCCTCGCGGCCAAGGTCCAGGTCATGTGCTTCAAGCCCGGGGAGACCATCTTCTCCTACGGCGATCCCGGCAACTCCATGTACCTGCTGAACTCGGGTCACGTGGAACTCAGCCTGCGCAACAAGATCGGCGACAGCGTGGTGCTGGGCAACCGTGCGGTGAATGATTTTTTCGGGGAAATCTCGCTGATCGACGGCGGGCCACGCACGGCGACGGCGAAGGCGGTGGATGACGTGGAGGCGGTGGTGATCGATCGCAGCGATCTCGACGAATTGTTCCGCCTCCAACCAACGGCCGCGCTGGAACTCCTCACCGCCACCGGTGCGCGCTTGCGGCAGACCACGCAGCTGCTCCGCAACGCTGCCACCCGCAATGCCAACGTCGACAGCGAGGACCGCCGTACGCTGGTGGTCCGCGCAACCGACTGGATCGCGCAGTTCTCGGGCAGCCTGACCTTCCTCGCTATCCACCTCGCTTATTTTGCGCTGTGGCTGGGCTGGAACATCTTCGCGCCGCCCGGTGCCCGCTTCGACGAGTTCCCCTACGGCTTCCTCACGTTAGTGGTTTCGCTGGAAATGGTGGTCCTCTCGGTCTTCGTGCTGCTGAGCCAGAACCGCCAGGCGGAACGGGATCGCGTGCGGAACGAAATCGAGTACGACGTGAACCTCAAGGCCGAAATGCAGATTGCCCACATGCACGAGAAAGTGGACGAGCACTACGCCGCCACCCAGAAGCGTCTTGATGCCATCGAGAGGAGCCTTGCCCGCCTGGGTGCGATGGGCGACGCCACCTGAGTTGATTCCTCAACGGCGGGGTGAAGGCCTGGGCGCCACCAGCTGGCGTTCCGGCAGCAGGCCCGCCAGTTCCTCCGCCGTGAGGTCGCGCCAGCGGCCCGTCTTCAGGCCCGCCAGGTGGATGTTGATGATCCGCACGCGCTGCAGGCGCTGCACTTCGCAATCCAGCGCTTCGCACATCCGGCGGATCTGCCGGTTCAGGCCTTGCGTCAGCACGATGCGAAAACCCTGGCGGTCCAGCTTGTGGACCTCGCAGGGCTTGGTCCGCGTACCGAGGATGCGCACTCCGGCGGCCATGGCTGCGATGAATTCCGGGGTGACCGGCGTGTCGATGGTGACCCGGTATTCCTTTTCGTGCTGGTGCTCGCTGCGCAGGATGTCGTTGACGATGTCGCCGTGGGTGGTGAGCAGGATGAGTCCTTCGGAATCCTTGTCCAGGCGACCGATCGGGAAGATGCGCGCCGCATGCCCGATGAAATCAATGATGTTGCCAGGGTCGCTGCGATCGGTGGTGCAGGTCACGCCGACCGGCTTGTTGAGCGCGATGTACACGTGGCGCTTGCGGTTGACGATGCGCCGGCCCTTGACCGTCACTTCGTCGTCATCGCGCACCCTGCTGCCGATGCCGACAACCTTGCCGTTGACGCGCACCTGGCCAGCGGTGATGACGGCATCGGCTTCGCGTCGGGAGCAGAGCCCGGATTCCGCAATGAACTTGTTGAGGCGAACGCCGCTGGCTGGCATGGCGCGATTATAGGCCGTGACGCGTAAGCGCCTGCCGGGTAATCGCAGCGCTCACCGGAGCGTGATCTCGAACGTGTTGTGCTGCTCGCGCAGCAGTGGCCGCAGGTCGAGGGCGATATCGAAGCTGGCACCGGCTTCGCGGTAAGGGTTGGTCTCGGCGCGCCCGGCCAGGCGTGAACCGTTGAGGACAACGGCGTGGATCCCGTATCCGCGTGCCTCCACCCGATAGACAAAGCGGCACGGCACGCCGAACAACGGGAGGTCGACCAGGAGTCCGTCGAGGCGCGGAGGCAGCACGGGATCGATTTCGAACCGCGCGCCCTGCAGGCGCAAGCCCAGCAGGCAGCGGATGAACAGGGCGATGCACAGGCCCGGGCCACTCGAATACACCCGCCAGCCGCCCTCGAAGCGCAGTTCGCCGTCCAGCAGCTTTGCGTACAGCGCTTCCGCGGCGTAGCGATCAGGCACTACGGCGTCGGAACTTGAGTAGTAGCAATTGGACTGGCGTGGATTCCCGCCCGGCAGCCGCGCTTCGAGGCCGATGGGGTTGACGAGGCCAAGTGCGCCCAGGAGATCGTCGGCGCAACCGAGCAAGGCGAGCGCCTCCGCATAGCGCAGGTGCGCATGGGTGTACATAAGGCCGATTTCCCGCCCGAAGAACGCGGCGCTCTCGGCCCGCAAATAGCGTTGGCTGGGACCCCCGTGATAGGGCAGGGGGCGGTCGAAGAGGCGCGCGCCGTCGGGGCCCCAGAGGTGCTGCTTGATGAGTGCTAGATGGGCCTTGGCCGCCGCTGGTGCGAGCAGGCCAGCGAGGATGGCCTGCGGCATCGGCAGCAGGCTGTAGTGGATGCCGGTGCGCTGGTCGCGCGGATGGAGCAGGTAGGCAGGGGCGCCGGCCGTATCGAACTCCACGTGGCCGGCAACGACGCCATCCGCGAGCAGCAGGTTGGCGAAATCCCCGGCGATGCGCGCCGCGTCGACCTGCAGCGCGCGGGCGGCGTCCGGGCGTCCAGCGTTGCCGAGGGCGACCCCGAGAAGGCTCGCGGCCTGGTAGTGCAGGGCGACGGTCCAACTGCTGCAGAGCTGCTTGCGCCACGCCGGGTTGGCGGGCTGCATGGCGTCGTTCCAGTCGCCGAGACCGTAGCGGATGAGCGCGGTGCCCGCGATGCACTGGCCGTCGATGAAGGCGAGCGCGCGCTCCACATGTGTCCAGAGTGGCGCCAGCCCGGCGTCGGGCTCGCCATCCGCGACATGGAACGGCAGCAGCGCGTCAAGCAAGCCCGGATCCGCGCTTGCTGCCAGGTAGCGCCCCAGCGCCAGCAGCGGCCACAGCACGATGTCGCCGTGGGCTTCATGGGCCCGGATGGCGCGGTCGCGGGGGAACACACTGAACCACTGCGGCCAGTCGCCGGCGGCATTCTGCGTGCTGTACACCCGGCACAGCAGGTCGCGCGCGGCGTCGAACTCCCCCAGCGCCAGCAGCATTTCGAGCGGACCCTGGCAGATGTCGCGCGTGCCCCAGCCGCCGCCGGTGTATTGCTCGATGCCGCGCGGCGCGAGGTAGTGCACCAGTGCGTTGTCGATGAACCACGGGACGATCGCCGACCATTCCGCGATCTCCCCGGTGCGGGGATGGTTGGGCGGAAGTGCGAGCGCGAGCCGTGTCGTGAGCGCGGGTGCCGCGGCAACGTTGGCGGCTTCGACGAGTTCCCCCGAGAGGGCAATCGACAGCGCCTGCGTGGCGCGGCTCAGCAGGCAGAAGCAGGGCACGCCCTGCGGGTGGCCAGCGCTGGACAGCAGTTCGTCGCTGCCGCTGCGCTCGATTGCCGACGGCGGCGTCACGCGCACGCGGAAGCCGCGTTCACCAAAGCGGCTGGCGAAGACAGTGCCTGCAGGGGCGCTGAGGACGTAGCCCTCGGCGTCTTCCCTGATCGTGGTCCCGCTGGAGTCGAGGCCATCGTCATCGTCCAGCGCCAGCAGGTGGGCGACAAGGAAGCGACGCGGGCCGCCACGCAGCACGCGGATTGAAAGTTCGATGCGGTGAGTGTCGCGCGGGGCGAGCACCACCACTTCGATCTCAAGATCTGCATCGACGTAATGCCAGCGGCATTCGCCGGGCCGCGTCGCCCAGGCGGAGGGCACGTCGAGCAACTGCCAGCCCTGGTCGGTTTCGACGAACACCCGCTGCCCATTGGCGCGCTGGAGGCCGAGGTACCCACGCTGCGTATTGAGCAGGCGATTGAGGCCCACATGGCCCTGGCAGAGCATCGAATTGAACACACCCGCCATCCAGGCCGTCGTGGTGAGCGCGGCTTCGTCGGGCACGAGCGCGCTACCAGTGCGCAGGATCTGCGCGTGGGGCCGCAACACGCAGTGCTCCTTGTCGCGGGCGACCACATGCCAGGGCGGCGCGTGGAAACTCCCGTTGCCCCGTTCGCGCACGGTGGCCACGCCGTAGAGGGCTTCGAGTCCGTCCAGGCCGATGGTCTCGGCCGCAAAGCGGGGCGCGGTATCGAACAAGGATCTGGGGAGCGGGCTCGTCGCTGCGGTGTCGTCCAGTGCCAAGGTGGCGTGGGCTTCGGGCAGCGCCAGCAGCGCGTCGAGGAAGGCAAGATCGTCGCTGCCGCTCGCGGCCGGATGATCCGGCAGGTAGCCCACGAGGAAGCCTCGCCGCACGGTGTCACCCGGTGCAAGGAACATCGGAGCTTCCTGCAAGGCGGCTAGCGCGTGTTCGTGCTGGAGCCGCGTGGCCGGCAGGCCGTCGCGCAGCGCGGGAGGCGGCCGGCCAGAACGCGCCGCGAGCCCATGGAACTGCAGGGCATCGGTGGCGAAGGCACTCGCCCGGCCGGTCGACCCGAGCACGCACCAGGGATGGCGGCCCTCCATCGGCAGGTTCTGGCGCACGGCAAGTGCCCAGCCATGCACGGCGTGGCTGAGCGGTGCGTGGTCGAGGTAATGGCTGACGTAGTACTCGTTGCTCCGCATGAACGCGTAGTCCGCAAGCCCGAAGTCCTGGCAATGCAGGAGATCGATCTGCACGGGTGATGCCGTTTCGTTGCGGATCGCCAGTTGCCAGCACCACGCGATCGTTGCTTCGGCAAGGGCCAGGCGCAGGCGATAGCGCAGCCCCTGCCACAGGCCCCGCAAGGTGAAAGCCCCCCCGTTGCGCTCCAGCAGCGACGGACTCTGCGGCCCCAGCAGTGGCGTTGCGGCGGGCACGCCATCGAGGCGGCGCAGGTAGAGGTTGGCAAGCCCGCCTTCGAGCACGCTCGCACGACTTCGATTCAAGGTGATGCCGGCGTGCTGCAGGCGATCGAGCGCGCCATTGGCGGTCAGTCGTGCTTCGAGGCCGGCACTGCTCCTGAACCCAAGCTCAGCCATCGCTGGTGTCCTCGCAGATGAAGACCACGTGCGCAGGGAGTGCGTGGCACACGCAGCCATCGGGGGTGAAGACAGGGCATGGCACATCGTTGATCACGACCCCGCGCAGCCGGCCCGGCAGAGGCGGGCGGAGCACCAGGCCACCGGGCGGGAGGTGCAGGCCTGGGTCGATCTGCATTTCAAGCTGCAGGGGCGCAGTGCGCGCCAGGCTGAAACCCAGCACGCCGTAAGCCGTGTGCAGCCCACGCACGACCACGGGTTCCGGGCTTGCCAGCCAGTCGAGCGCGACGCCGGCCGCCAGCACTAGCTCCTGGTCCGCATCGCGGGCATAGGCAAAGAGGCTCGTCGTGGCGTGGATGAACTCAGCGCCTATCCAGCTGTGCGGCAGGTCGCCGAGGAACGCGGGTGCGTCCAGCTCGCGCCAGCTTTGTTCCGGCCACTGGTGCCAGGCCGGAGGGCGGCAGTCCGCCAGCAGCGCAAACAGCACGCGCAGCGCGTCGTCGCGCCGACCGAGTCGCACCAACGCCCCGACGATGCGCACTTCGTAGGCGCTGTAGTTCTGCCAGTCGGTGCTCGACTCGCGCGCTGCCAGTCCTTCGAGGTAGCGATCGAACGTGCGGTGGACGACCACCTGCGGGAGGTCATCATCGAGTTCCGCCACGGTGATGGCGATGGCGCTGGCGGTGGGATCGAAATCCCCCAGTTCTACAGAGCCGGGCAGGTAGTGGATGCCATGGGCCAAGATCGTTTCATTGAGCGATGCGATGACGTCGTGGTGGAAGTCCCGTGCCAGCGCCGAGACCTGCGCAGCCCGCGCGGAGTCTCCAAGTGCGCCTGCCAGCCACGCCAGATCGCGCAGGCCACGCAGCGCCCAGAAGTCGTCCCAGTAGGCGTGCACCGGCTGCGCCATATAGCCCTCGTGGCTCATCGACTCCGGCAGCAGGCCGCGCCGCGCGCGCAAGGGCGGGAAGTCGAAGGCAGCCGTGCGCCGGGTGTCGCGCAGTGCCGTGAAGCGTGCCAGCGTGCGCAGGGCATGCGGCCACAGGCGCGCGCAGAAATCCTGGTCGGGCGCGTGTCGATGGCATAGGGCCAGGCCGTGCAGGAACTGGCCGAAGGCATCGTACTCGGGCAGCCATTCGGCGCCGTCGTCGTCGATGCAGTCGGGGAGTTCGCCATCTTCGCGCTGGAAGGTCGCATACCAGGCCAGGAACTCGCGCAGCGGCGCGTGGAGGCCGAGCCGCGCCAGCGCCGTGCCCATGCCCACGCCATCGCGCAGCCAGGCGCGGCGGTAGCGGCGCGGGCCGGGCTGCAGGCGTGGGCCGTCGCGATTGATGAGGATGTGGGCAGCGGCGGCTTGCAGGGCGGGCCTCAGTACGCTGGCGGGCGCGGGAAGTTCCAGCGCAAAGTTTCCAAGCGCGGCCCGCCAGGCTGCGATGTACTCCTGCAATGGCGCTGCGCAGTCGGCCGGCGTTTCGCATGTCGCCGGAACCTTGGCCCTTACGACGCAGGCCGCGCCCGGCGCCAGGCTGCGCCGGAATACAAGCGCGGCGCTGGCCATGCCATCGGCGCAGAAGGTGCGGGCCGCGCCCGGCGTAATTCCACTGACGAGGCCTTGGATGAGCGCGCTCGCGTGGCAACTCGAGACCGCGTCTGCCGGGGGACTCACCGACAGGCTGCGCGCGCCGTTGGCCAGCACGCGGTGGGCCTCGACGTGCAGGCAGGTCAGGACGCTGATCCCACCGCGACCACGCCATTGCTGCCAGGCGGGATTCACCAGGAACGGCCGCACGACGAGTATCAGTTCGATGGCGAGGGTGTCGGCGCGCAGGTTGCGTACTGCGTAGTCCACGAACAGCGTGGTGTGCTCACCCCGGGTGGTCACGCTGGGCGTGATTTCCAGCGCGAAGTCGGCCGCGTGCCAGCACACGCGTGGCAAGGGCAGATCGGGTACCGCCAGCGCGGAAGTCAGGGCGACGTCCGCCCAGGTGTAGAGCCGATCACCGACGCGCACGAAGCACTCGACGCCGAAGTCACCGTGGCCCGGCTCGATGAGGCCTTCAGTGTTGACCAGCGCCGGAGGACTGCCGGCGGCCGCGCCAACGACCGTCCAGTAACTTTGTTGGCCGTGCAGCCATTTGGGGTAGTGGCCAGTAGGTGCGAGGCGGGCCAGGCCGGCAAGGCCTGCGGCAACCGTGCGCGCGAAATGCCAGGGCTTGAAGACGAGATGCGCGACGCCACACGGGTGGTCGCCGCACTGCAGTTCGAGGCGCAACGCGCCCGTGCGCACCCCGGGCAGCAGCACCGGGCTACGGGGACCGTCCACCCTTGCCAGCGCGTAGGCTTCCCGCCAGCTGCCGTCCGCCTCTGCCACTTTCAGCACAAACCCCGCGGGCCATGCTCCGGGGAGCCAGTCGATGATCAGCGCGCTGATCGCACGCGCGGCGGCGAAGCGACATTCCAGCCATTGCTGACCGCCCGTTGCGGCCCGCCAGCCGGGAGCGTCGCCCCCCAGCACGGCCTGCGCGACGTGGCCGGAAGCGACGCTGGACGCGCTTGCCGTCGGCACGGCAGTGGTCGCGAGATCCTCCAGCACGAGGTGTGACAGCCACACCGTGCCCGTGCCGCTGCCGACCAGCGCGATTTCCAGGTGATCGACGTGTTCCGGGCGCGCCGCCTGGCGGGCGCCCCAGGCGTAGGCGAGCTCGGCGGCCGTGATCACCAGGGAGGTCCAGATCCCGGGGAACACCCGGTGATCGTCGCGGTAGCGCCAGACATTTCCGAGCCTCTCGTCCACCAGTTTGAACTCAAGGATAACCGGCGCGCCTTCAGCCCGGACGCGCAGCGAGAAACTGAAATCCTCCGGCAGCGCGAGTGGCAGCTTGCGGCGGGCAATGACAAAGCCGCCGCTGCCGAGATCGAAGGCGAGGGCCAGCGAGTCGTTCACGCCCGCCTGGCAGCTGAGCCGCGTGGTGCCCGGCGCGATGGCCTGCCAGGCCAGGATTGCGGCGAAGCCGCCCGCCAGGCTCGGACTACTCACCGGGTCCATCAGGGCTCGATGGCCCAGTCGCCGCGCGCCAGCAGCCGCCAGGTTCCGTCCGCGTGCAGTTGCAGTTCGCGATCAAACGCCTGTGGGAATTCGTTGCTGGCGTCGAGCACCACGTAAGTGATACCGGCGCGGGTAAAGCAGTCCAGCACCTGTTCGATGGTGGCCTGTTCGAGACGCACCCCGGGACGTTCCAGCATCACGAACTTCGGGCGCGCCAGCAGCACCCGGGCACAGGCCAGGAGTTGCTGTTCGCTCCCGTTCAAGCGCGTGGTCCACTGCTGTTCGACGTCCGCGCCCACGCACGTGGACAGTGCGGCTTCAAGGCCTAGCGCACCGAGCACGGACAGGATGCTGTCGCGGCTGGGGCGCGGGCCGGACTCCGCCGCCGGACCGGTGTAGAGCAGCTCCGCCAAGGTGCCGTCGGGGAGAAAGGGTTGTTCGGGCAGGTACATGATCTGGCGCGAGGTCGGCCGGTGGAGGCGTCCGCTGCCCCAGCGCCGCAGCCCCGCCACGGTCTGCATGAGCGCCGCACGCACCACGTGCTCGGAACCGCTCACCAGCCAGCGCTCGCCAGGCTTCACCTCCAGCGCGAGAGCGGTCAGCAAGGCTCGTCGTGGGTGGGCCGAGCACAAGGTCACGGCTTCGAAGACAATGCGCGTGTCGTCCTCGATGATCTCGATCACGGGTTCGCGCGCCGGCTGTTCGTCGAACGCGGCTTCGAGTGTTTCCAGTCGCGTCGCCACGGCCGCGAGCGAGGACAGCACCGGCATTTGCGTGACGATGAGGGAAAACGCGCCGAGCAGGTGGGTGAAGGCGATGGCGGACTGCGTGATGACCCCGAACTCCACTTCGCCGCGCATGAACAGCGGCGCGACGATCACCAGCGGGATGATCTGGAGCAGCCAGTTGTAGCCGGTCGTGAAGAACCCGAGCTTGCGCTGGCCCTTGATGACGTTGCCGCCGTTCTCCACCAGGGCCACGAGGTGGCGACGCAGGTGGCGGGTGAAGGTGTCTTCACGGGCGGTCAGTGCCACCAGCGGCGCGTCGTCCTTGATGTGCACGAGCGTCGCGCGAAAATCAGCTTCGCGATCTAGCTGCCGGGAGTTGAGGGCGACGAGTGGGTGCCCCAGCCGCAGGCTGAGGAGGCTGCCGAACAGCGCGTAGACCACGCCCACGCCGAACAGCAATGGGCTGATGCTCCACAGCACGGCGGAGAACGCCACGACGGTGAGCGTCGCGTTGAAGATCATGAGCAGGAAGGACAGGGTCATCGCCGTGAAGGATTTCACGTCTTCGGCGATGCGCTGGTCGGCGTTGTCGCTGCCCGCCTCGGTGGTCGCGCGGAGGTAGCTCTGGTTCGCCATGTAGCGGTCGATCAGCTGGCGGGTGGCCCACTCCCGCCAACCGAGGGCCAGGCGGTCCTCGCCGTACTTGCACAGCACGGTAGCCACCGTGGCCGCCGCGAACACGCCCACCCAGAGGCCGGCATGGAGCAGGAACTGGAGTTCTTCGCGTCCGGCCACTGCGGTCATCACGTTGCGCCCGACGTAGCTGTTGACCACGTTGAGCGCGTTGCCGGTGAGTACGAGGAGCAGCACCACCGCGAGCAGCGACCGGGCGGCTGGGCCCGTCGTCGGGGCCAGCACGAAGGCCCTGAGATGCTGGAGGAGGTAACGCCAGGTGTTTTGCGTGAAGGCGAAGTCGGTACGGGTCACAGTCGGGGGATCCCGCGCAGCCTGGTAGGCAACGCTTCGACCGAATCTTCGCACCCTTGGCGGCCAGCCACCACGCCACCGGTCAAGCGGTGCCGTGGGTGGTCACGGTGTGGAAAGGTACCGCCAGGCCGGCACGGGAGGGGACCGCGCCGGCCTGGCGATGGGCTCGGGCCAGTGGTGCAGCGCTGGCCGGGGCCACCGCAGCCACCGTGGTGTTGATGCGGGTAAGGTTGCCCGGGAAAGCCACTGGCGCCAGCGCGACCAGTGCAGCGACGAGGACGATGTTGAGCAGGTTCTGGTAGGGCAGCCTGGTCTTGTCGAGGGTGATCATGGCCGGACACCTGGGAGCTTTCGGTCAGGTTGCCGCTGGGGTGGGGGCGTTGTCGCCTGGTGTCCCGGGGCTTAGCGCGCATCCTCGGGTGAAGCGTCGGTGGCCATGCAGGGTGCGCTGGCGCGCCCGCAGGGTCGGCTGCGAAGCGTGTGCCGTGGTGACTGGCGGAATTCCTGGATCTGTATCCAGCCCTTTCCGTCGGCATCCAGCTGGTCGAAAAACGCCTGCCTGATCTGGTGAACTCCGGCTGCGATCTTGCGCTGACCATCGGCCACCTGCGTGATACCAGTCTCGTCGCGCGCCGCATTGCCGACACCGACGCGCACATTTTCGCGAGCCCCGCCTACCTGCAGGCACGCGGCAATCCGCGCACCCCGGCGGAACTTGCGCAACTCGACTGCCTCACCCTGAACGCGGAAACGGGGACGACCACCTGGCGACTGTCGCGGGCGGACCAGCAATTCGAAGTTCCGGTGCGCTCGAAGATCGCCGTGGATGACGGCGATGCGCTGCTGGCATGCGCCAAGGCGGGCCTCGGCTGCATTATCGTGGCGGACTGGCTGCCCAGGCAGGCGGTCGAGCGTGGCGAGCTGGTACGGGTCCTGGCGGATTATCAGGTGGAGCCACGTGGAAGCCCGATCAACGTACTCTACGTGAGTCGCAGCTGCGTGCCGCAGAAGGTGCGTGCGTTCATCGACTTCTACGCGGCCAAGGCCCTGGCGCAGTTCGGACCGCTGCGCAACTTCGACGGGCCGCCGGCGGCAGGTGCACTGCCCACCGGGAAGCGTGCGGGCGGGCGCCAGCCGCCGGCGGCTTCATGAGGGAAGGCGAGGCAGTGCAGGATAAAGACAGGCCGCACGGCGGCAATCTCGAAGCCGGGCTGCACAGCCCGGGCATGCACGGGCCATCCACAATTCGCGGGGCACCTGAATCAGGGGACATGCACTTGGCGCTGAACGACACCGTCATTGTTACCGGAGGCGCGGGCTCCATCAACGGCAATCCCGTGCACGAACGGCGCGACCTCCACAGGCAGTGGCCGAATCGACCAGGCGCGTCGGTGCCGGTCGGCGCCGCGCGTCGTCGTGCCTTAGCCGAAATGCGAGGCTGAGCGCGGCATGGTGTCGCGTGCTCGCCCCCGGATCCTGGTGCTGGGTGCCACCGGACAGTTGGGCCAAGCGCTGTGTCGCAACCTCGCGCCACTGGGTGAAGTCGTTCCCGTGGCGCGGGCGGGCACCGTGCACACCTTCGATCTGGCGCAGCCGGCCCTGATCCGGGCCTGCATCCAGACCCTCAAGCCCGCGCTCATCGTGAATGCGGCGGCTTACACGTCCGTCGACCGCGCGGAATCCGAATCCTCGCTCGCCCACGCAATCAATGCGACGGCCGTTGGCGTGCTGGGCGAGTTGGCAGCAAGGGCGCAAGTGCCGCTCATCCACTACTCGACCGACTACGTCTTCGATGGCGCCGGTGCGACCCCGCGCACGGAAGACGCACCCTGTGCGCCGCTCAACGTTTACGGGCACAGCAAGCGCGCCGGGGAAGAAGCCCTGCTCGCGAGCGACGCCGCCTGCCTCGTATTCCGCACCAGCTGGGTCTACGCGGCGCGCGGCCAGAATTTCCTGCGCACGGTGCTGCGCCTTGCCCGTACCGGCACGCCGCTGCGGATGGTGGACGACCAGTACGGTGCCCCCACGTGGGCGAACTCGATTGCCCTGGCGACAGCCCTGATCGTGCATCAGCTGGGCTTCAGCCCGCGTGATTACCTCGCGCAACGGGGTCTCTACCACCTCACCAACGCCGGCGAGACCACCTGGTGTGGCTTCGCACGCGAAATCCTGCGCGGCGCGCCGGAAGCCCTCGTGCTGGCCACGCGCGAAGTCCAGCCAATCGCCACGCGCGACTATCCCACCCCGGCTGCCCGTCCCCGTAATTCACGACTCGACGGTGGCAAGCTGTACCAGCACTTCGGCCTCAGGCTGGAACCCTGGGACGAAGCGCTGGCGCACTGCCTCGCGGAACTCGCGCCAGCCTGAGTGCGCTGGCCGGCCCGACTTGATTTGGGCGATGGCATCCAGGACCCTCGCCGTGTCCATCCATCACAACGCACATCATCAGGAGTCCCCATCATGTCCTTGCAGCAGTCGACCGTTGTCATCCTGGGCGGCAGCTCCGGCATTGGCCTTGCCACCGCACAGGCCGCACAGGCGCAAGGTGCGAATGTCATCATCACCGGGCGTTCGACCGAGCGCCTTGCGCGTGCACAGGCCAGCCTGGGTGGCACGGCGCGCACGGCGGTGCTCGATGCGAACGACGAAGCCGGCACGCGCGATTTCTTCGCCGGGATAGGCGAACTGGACCATGTGTTCATCACGGCCGGCGAACTGGTGCTGGACGGCAAGCTCGCGCCCGCCACGGACAAGATGCGCCCGGCGCTCGACACGCGCTTCTGGGGCGCCATCCACGCGGCCAAGTACGCAGCGCCGGGCATTCGCGCCGGGGGTTCCATCACGTTCATGTCCGGCACCGCGTCGCGGCGACCGCTGCCGGGGGCCTCGGTGGCCACGGCGTCCTGCGGTGCGGTGGACGCGCTCGCCCGCGCGCTGGCGCTGGATCTCGCACCGATCCGGGTGAACAGCATCCAGCCCGGGTACACGGACACGCCCTTGTTCGATGGCTTCTTCGGCGCGCAGCGCGATGAAATCCTGGCCGCCGCCGGCGCCAAGTTGCCGGTGGGTCGCATCGGGCGCCCGGAGGAAATCGCGGATGCCGTGCTGTTCCTGATGAAGAACGGTTTTGTCACCGGCATCAACCTCGCCGTTGACGGGGGCGGCCTGCTGGTCTGATTGCCCTCCAGGGCGAACCCGACCCGGCGCGGGGG
>JAYTTZ010000180.1:0-6582 GCA_043744805.1 Gammaproteobacteria bacterium | reverse complement strand
GAGCGCAATCCACGCCACCGAGCCAGTCGCGTGCGAGGCGGACCGGCTGGCCCAGCAGCGCACCCAGCGCGCTGGCGACCGGCGCGAGCGACGAGGCTGCGTCGAACACGCCTTCCGTGGGCCGCCCGAGATGCGAGAGCACGAGCACCCGCGCCCCGGCCGCCACGGCGGCCGCCAAGGTGGGCAGCCCCGCGCGGAGGCGGGTGTCGTCGGTGATGCGGCCGTTCTTCAGCGGGACGTTGAAGTCTTCGCGAATCAGCACCCGCTTGCCGACGAGATCGAGATCAAGCATCGCCCGCACGGTCAGGCTCCGGCCTTCATCAGTGCGAGGCTGGTGTCGAGCATACGGTTGGAAAAGCCCCATTCGTTGTCGTACCAGGCCATGACCTTGACCAGGGTGCCGTCGATGACCTTGGTTTCCGACGCTTCGAAAATCGACGACGCCGGGTTGTGGTTGAAGTCGATCGACACCAGCGGCTCTTCGCTCACTTCGAGCACACCTTTCAGTTCGCCATTCGCGGCTTCCTTCATGACGGCGAGGATTTCCTCCTTGTCCGTGGCGCGCTTGGCGACGAAGGTAAGGTCCACCAGGGAGACGTTGATCGTCGGCACGCGCACCGCGAGGCCGTCGAGCTTGCCGTTGAGATCCGGCAGCACCAGGCCGACCGCGGCTGCCGCGCCGGTCTTCGTCGGGATCATCGACATCGTGGCGGACCGCGCCCGGCGGAGATCCTGGTGGAAGACATCGGTCAGCACCTGGTCATTGGTATAGGAATGGATGGTGGTCATGAGGCCCGAGACAAGCCCGATTTTTTCGTGCAGTGGCTTGACCAGCGGCGCGAGGCAGTTGGTGGTACAGGATGCGTTGGAGATGATTTCGTCGCTGGCCTTCAGCGAGCGGTGGTTCACGCCATAGACAATCGTGGCGTCCACCACGTCGCTGGCAGGCGCGGAGATGATCACTTTCCTGGCGCCTCCCTTGAGGTGCAGCGCGGCCTTCTCGCGGGTCGTGAACAGGCCCGTGCACTCGAATACAACGTCCACCTTGAGCTCGCCCCAGGGCAGCTTGGCCGGGTCGCGTTCGGCCAGCACGCGGATCTTGTCGCCGTTCACCACCATGTAGTCGCCGTCGACTTCGACCTTGCCCGGGAACTTGCCGTGGGCCGTGTCATAGCGGGTGAGGTGGGCGTTGGTGTGGGCGTCGCCGAGGTCGTTGATGGCCACGATCTGGATGTCGCCGGTGCGACCGGATTCGTACAAGGCGCGCAAGACGTTGCGACCGATGCGACCATAACCGTTGATGCCAACTCGAATGCTCATTGAGTGCTTCTCCTGCGTTTTCTTGCGTAATCGATGGGGTGGGTGGCGGCGCCGTCAGCTTGCCAGCCAGCGCTGCAGTCGTGCCAGCACCGTGGGTTTGTCCAGGCCGAAATGGCTGAAGAGCACGCCGGCCGGCGCCGAGGCGCCGAAGGTCTCCATGCCGACAACGAGACCGTCGAGGCCCACGAAGCGATACCAGTAATCGGCAGTTGCCGCCTCGACCGCAGCGCGGCGGCGCACGGACGGCGGCAGCACGCTGGCCTGGTACTCGGCGGACTGGCGGAGAAAGGTGTCGGGACTCGGCATCGACACCACCCGCACCTGGTGTCCGGCGGCGCTGAGGCTGGTGGCGGCGTCCACCACCAGGTTCACTTCCGAGCCGCTCGCGATGAGGATGACGTCGGGCGTGCCGCCAGCCTCCACCAGGACATAGCCCCCCCGGCTGATTGCGCCCAACTGCGCCGCGTCGCGCGCCTGCGGCGGCACGCCCTGGCGGGTCAGCAGGAGGCAGGTCGGGCCGTCGGTGCGCGCGAGGGCGGAAAGCCAGGCGGCGGCGGTTTCCGCGCCGTCGCAGGGACGCCAGGTGGCACAATTGGGGATGAGGCGCAGCGCCGCCGCGTGTTCCACCGGCTGGTGGGTGGGGCCATCTTCACCCAGGCCAATGGAGTCGTGCGTGAGCACGTAGATCGCGCGAATGCCCATCAGGCAAGCCATGCGAATGGCATTTCGCGCGTAGTCGGAGAACACCAGGAAGGTGCCGCCGTAGGGAATGAACCCGCCGTGCAGCGCGAGGCCGTTCATCATCGCGACCATCGCGAACTCGCGGACGCCGTAATTCACGTAGTTGCCGTCTGCGTGGTTGGCCGTGATGGTGCGGCTTCCCTTCCAGTGCGTGAGGTTGGATTCGGCTAGATCCGCTGATCCGCCAAGCAGTTCCGGCAGCCGCTGGCCAAGGGCTTCCAGGGTGAGCTGGGAAGACTTGCGGGTGGCGTTGGCGGCAGTGATGCCGGCGATCTGGTCCAGGACGGTGCTGGCGATCGCGGCCCAGTCGGTAGGCAGTTCGCCCCGGGTACGGCGTTCGAATTCAGCGGCAAGCGCCGGGTGGGCGGTGGCATAGGTCGAGGCGAGTGTGCGCCACGCGGCTTCCGCCGCGGCACCCCGGGCACGGGCGTCCCAGGCTGCATAGATTTCCGCCGGGATCTCGAACGGCGGGTACGGCCAGCCGAGTTGTTCGCGGGTGGCGAGGATTTCAAGGTCGCCCAGCGGGGCACCGTGGGCTGACGACTTGCCGGCCTTGTTGGGGCTGCCGAAGCCGATGACTGTCCGGCAGCAGAGGAGCGAGGGCTGGGTGGTGTTGGCGCGGGCCAGTTCGATCGCCGCACCGACGGCGACCGGATCATGCCCGTTGATATCCTCGATGACCTGCCAGCCGTAGGCCCGGAAGCGCGCCGGGGTGTTGTCGGTGAACCAGCCCGCGACGTCGCCATCGATGGAAATGTGGTTGTCGTCGTACAGCGCGATGAGCTTGCCGAGGCCGAGAGTGCCGGCCAGCGAGCTGGCTTCGTGGGAAATGCCTTCCATCAGGCAACCGTCGCCCAGCGCCACGTAAGTGTGGTGGTCGACCAGCGGGAAGCCGTCGCGGTTGAACTGCGCGGCGAGGACTTTTTCGGCCAGCGCCATGCCGACGGCGTTGGCGAGGCCCTGGCCGAGCGGGCCGGTGGTGGTTTCCACCCCGGGGGTGTGGTGGACCTCGGGATGACCGGCGGTCCTGGAGCCGAACTGGCGGAAGTGCTTCAGTTCGTCCAGCGCAAGCGCATAACCGGTGAGGTGGAGCAACGAATACAGGAGCATCGAGCCGTGGCCGTTCGACAGGACGAAGCGATCACGGTTGGGCCAGGCGGGATTGGCCGGGTTGTGGCGGAGGAAATCACGCCACAGGACTTCGGCGATATCGGCCATGCCGAGCGGCGCGCCGGGATGGCCCGAGTTGGCGGCCTGTACGGCGTCCATGCTGAGGGCGCGGATGGCGTTGGCGAGCACGCGCCGGGCGGCGGGCGTTGTGGCCGCATTGGTCGAGGCGGGATTGGTCATCTCAGAAAGTCCTCAGGCTGCGGCGTACCGCGTTAGCAGGCTGGTGAAAAACGTCGCGAGCGCAGGCCGGGGGTGTTCCGCCGGAGCGCAGGAACCGCAGCAGATGCAGGGATTACGAGAGGATTCCGAGCACCGCCGGGACGCAAAATGCCGAGCGCAGTAGTTTTTCACCAGCCTGTTGGGGCAGCGCATGTTCCCGGGCCTGGTCTGCAAGGTTCGGAGTTTGCGCTGTAAACACCGGATTCTAGCCGCTGGGGGATGATCGAAAAAGCAGGCAAACCGCTTGGCCCGGCATTCCGCTGGCACCCCCGGGACGAACCGCCGGTCCCGGGTGGGTGATTTTCCCGGCGCCAACGTGGGGCTGCCGCAAGCCCCGACGGTCCATTGCGCACGCCGGTCGCGGCGGCAGAATGGCCCCCTGGCTACGCGCCATGACGGTCCAGGCTGCACCGCGCCCTCCGGCTTACGGCGTCCAGGGCCCTTCGGTATAGTCGGCCCCGATCTGCCTGATCCGCCTGCGTCGTGCGTGCGGCCGAGCACCAACTCGAGAGAACCTCCCCATGACGGGCACAGACCTCAGCTTCGAATTCTTCCCGCCGCGCACGCCGGAGTCGGTTGCGCGCCTGGAAACCGCCCGTGCCCGGCTCTCCAGCTACCAGCCCGTGTTCTTCTCGGTCACGTTCGGCGCGGGTGGCAGCACGCGTGAACTCACGCTGGAAACGGTGCTGGGTATCAAGGCCGCCACCGGGGTGGACAGCGCGCCGCATATTTCCTGCATCGGCACCACCCTGGACGACCTCCGCGCAGTGATCCACCGCTACCGGGAAGTAGGCATCAAGCGCGTGGTGGCGCTGCGCGGCGACATGCCGTCCGGCCTCACTGGTTTCGGAGCCTTGCGTTACGCGAGCGAACTGGTGGGCTTGATCCGACAGGAAGTCGGGGACGCCTTGCACATAGAAGTCGCGGCGTATCCCGAATTCCATCCGCAGGCGAGCAGCGCGGCGGCCGATCTCCGGCACTTCAAGCAGAAGGTGGAGGCCGGTGCCGACAGCGCCATCACCCAGTATTTCTACAACCCGGAGGCCTATTTCCGCTTCCTGGACAGCGTCCGGGCACTGGGTGTGGGCATTCCGATCACCCCGGGCATCATGCCGATCACCAACTCCGCGCAGCTGACGCGGTTCTCGGAAATGTGCGGGGCGGAGATCCCGCGCTGGATCGCGAAGCGGCTGCAGGATTTTGGTGACGACCGCGCGGCAATCCGCGATTTCGGCATCGACGTCACCACGGCCCTGTGCGAACGGCTGTTGGCGCAGGGAGCGCCCGGCCTGCATTTCTACACCCTTAACCAACACGACGCGGTGGAAGCCGTGCTCGCTAACCTGGGAATGGACAGCCGCCATGGAAGGCCACTCGACCCCGCCCCGTCGCCTATCGACTGAGGCCGCACTTGTATTCACGGCACTGGCGCTTGCCGCCTGTGCCCGCCAGCCGGTAACCCCGACTGCGGCGCTCCCGCATCCGGTGTCCGTGGCGCCCATTCCTGCGCTGCCGGCTGCGCCACCGCCGCTGCCCTTGCCCGCACCGCCCGGAGCGGGGAAGTCCTACTCGGTGGTGGTGAACGATGTCCCGGTGCGTGAAGTGCTGTTCGCGCTCGCCCGGGACGCCGGGCTCGATCTGGACCTGAAGGGCGAATTCACCACGCGAATCACCCTGAACGCGGTCGAGCAGCCGCTGCCGAAACTCGTCCGGCGCATCGCCAACCTTGCCGACCTGCGCTATTCGCTCGACGGGGGGCTGCTCGCGGTGGCCGCGGACGAGCCCTACTTCCACAGCTACGACGTGGCTTACGTCAACCTGCGCCGCGACACGGAAACTACGGTCAACATCGCTACCCAGGTGGCGACCACGGGGGAGGGCGGGGCGAAAGCCGCCGCGAACGGCGGCGGCTCGGCCAACAGTTCGTCGACGCGCGTGAACTCCCGCGCCAGCCACCATTTCTGGCCCACTCTTGCCGCCAACGTGCTGGCCCTCATCGGCGAGGCCGTGCCGGCGGGCGCGGAACTGCCGGTGTCGCCCGCGCTGGTGGTGAATCCGGAAGCCGGCGTCCTCGCCGTCAAGGCCACCCAGCGCCAGCACGCGCAAATCGCCGCCTTCATCGAGCAGGTGCTCGCCAATGCCAGGCGCCAGGTGCTGGTCGAAGCCACGGTGGTGGAAGTCGGCCTGAACGACCGCTACCAGACCGGCGTCGACTGGAAGCTCGTGCTCGACCGGGCGCGTGCCGGCCTGAGCGGCGCCCAGGGCCTGCTGGGCGCGGTGGCGGAAGGGGCGAGCACGCTCACCCTGGGCTACCGCGACCCGGACAGTAACGGGCGGCTCATCGAGGCCACGCTCCAGCTCCTCCACGATTACGGGGACACGCGGGTGCTCTCGAGCCCGCGGCTCATGGTGCTCAACAACCAGACCGCGCTGCTGAAGGTGGTGGAGGAGCTGGTGTATTTCACGGTGGAAGTCACCGCCACCGACGGTACGGCCAACGCCCAGGGCCGCACCCTGGTGCAGAGCGACGTCCATTCCGTGCCCGTGGGCCTGGTGATGACGGTGACCCCGCAGGTCTCGGCGGACGGTGAAGTCACGCTCACGGTACGGCCCACGATCTCCCAGAAGATTGGCGACGCCGTGGATCCCGGCCCGCAGCTTGCGGTCAGCCTCAATGGGCAGGGCCGCACGGCGCCAGCCAACCTCGTGCCCATCATCCGCACGCGCGAGATGGAGTCGGTGTTACGGCTGGCGAACGGCCAGGTCGGAGTGCTCGGTGGCCTCATGCAGGACGACGTACAGGCTGGCACGCGCGAAGTCCCCGGGCTCGGGCAGCTGCCGGGACTCGGGCGCTGGCTGTTCCGCAGCGAGACCCGGAAACGCCGCAAGTCCGAGCTCGTGATCTTCCTCCGCCCCGTCGTCGTGGAGTCGCCGGGGCTGGACGGAGATTTGCGCGAATACCGTCGCTGGCAGTCGCCAGTGGGCGACGCGCGTGGTTGAGGTCGGGCCATGCGCTCGCTGATGGATACCACACTGCTAGCAGCCTGTCGGACTTGGGGCGTCGATAGCGAGAATCGGCCCCAGCCAGGACAGTTGGTGCCGGATTTGCAGGCCCATAGCCCGGCTATGGGG
>JAYTTZ010000179.1:0-6605 GCA_043744805.1 Gammaproteobacteria bacterium | reverse complement strand
GCGTCGGGGTGATGAGCGCCATGCATTTGTCCATCTGCGCCTGCGGAAGCTTGCCCTTCTTGACCGGGCCTTCGTAGTTGGCGCGGATGATGGACATGCCGCGGTCGAGCGCTGCCTGGTTGATTTCCTTCAGCAGCACCGGAATCCCGACATTGGCGAAGTTCATGGCGATGCCGCCGCCCATGGTGCCGCCGCCGATCACGGCCACCAGCTTGATGTCGCGGAGCTTGGTGTCTTTCGGTACGTCGGGGATCTTGGCCACTTCACGTTCGGCGAAGAACAAGTGCCTTTGTGCCTTGGAGTGCGCGGACCCCATGCATTTGAAGAACAGTTCGTTCTCGACGGCCACGGCGTCGAGATAGGGCCTGGAGACCGCCGCCTCGACGCATTGGATGATCTGCTCGGGAGCGAAGAAGCCGCGGGTATCACGGGCAATGGACTTGCGGTACTCAGCAAAGAAATCCGCCGGCAGGTCGGACGCATCGACCTTGATGTCGCGCACCTTGCGCGGCGCCTGTCCCGAGTCAAGGAATTTTTCGACGAAGGCAATCGCGCCGGTCTTGAGATCGCCGTCGACGATTTCGTCGATGGCGCCCTTCTCGTGGGCGACCTTTGCGGGCAGCGGGCGGCCGCTGATCATGGCGTCGAGCGCATTCCTGACCCCAATGAGACGCGGCAGGCGCTGGGTGCCCGTGGCGCCGGGCAGGAGGCCCAGGGTGACTTCCGGCAGGCCCACCTGGGCGGTCGGTGAGGCCACGCGATAGTGGCAGGCCATGGCGGTTTCGAGCCCGCCACCGAGCGCCGTGCCGTGGATGGCGGCAACCACCACCTTGCCGCTGTCTTCGATCTGGTGGAGCACCGTGGGGAGCCACGGGTTTTCGATCGGCTTGTCGAATTCGGTGATGTCGGCGCCCGCGATGAAAGTGCGACCGGCGCAGATGAGCACGGCGCCCCTGGCTTCCACATCCGCCGCGAACTGCGTGAAGGCAGCGGCGAGGCCTGCGCGCACCGGGAGGGACAGCGCGTTAACCGGGGGATTGTCGACAGTGATGATCGCGATACGGCCTTCGCGGCTGTACGAAACAGGTGATGACATCGTGGCTTCCTGATAGTGATGCGGCCGGCACGCTCGCCGGACAGGGCGCACGGCGGAATCGGACTCGCGGGTTGGACTCCCCGGAGTATAACGAGGCTGCCATGATCCCGGCCACCCATCCTGAAGCCCAGATCGCGACCCAGTTGACGAACGCGTAACTTCCGACGGACAGTCTTTCCCATGAGCACCACGTACTCCATTCGCGCCCTGGCCGACGAATTCGAATGCACCGCGCGCACCCTGCGTTTCTACGAGCAGGAAGGCATCCTGCATCCCGAGCGCCGCGGCACCACCCGCCTCTATTCCGACGTCGATCGGCAGCGCCTGAAACTCGCCCTGCGGGCGCGCCGCCTGGGCCTGACCTTGGAGGAGATCCGCGGATTCATCGATCTGTATGATGCGGAGCCACGCGAGGACGCCCGCCACACCCTGCAGCGGCTGGCCCGCATCCGCGCGCACCGCCAGCAACTGCTGGTTCGCGTTGCCGACGCCAACGAAGCGCTCAAACTGATGGACGCCCTCGAGGCCCGGCTGATGGACGAGGTCCGCGACCGCAACCCGCCGCCGGACGATGGCCAACTGGCCTTTGCCCTGGTCTGAACCGGGCGCTGGTCAACCACCCCTGGAACGCCGGCAGCACAGGCTGTCGAACTCAAGCCCCAAGCCCGCACCCCGGAGTGCCCATGCCGCATATCAAGACCAGGATCGACCGCCAGGCCGCGCAGTTCACGGCCAACACCGCTGCCATGCATGCACTGGTGGAAGATCTCCGCACCAACGTCGCGACCGTCAGCGCCGGTGGCGGCGCACAGGCCCGCGACAAGCACCTCAAGCGGGGCAAGCTCCTGCCCCGCGAACGCATCGACCGCCTGCTCGATCCGGGCAGCCCCTTCCTCGAATGCTCGCAGCTCGCGGCCTGGGGCATGTACGACAATGACGTGCCGTCCGCAGGCGTCATCACCGGGATAGGCCGCGTGAGCGGCGTGGAGTGCATGCTGGTGGTGAACGACGCCACCGTGAAAGGCGGCACCTACTACCCGCTTACCGTGAAGAAACACCTGCGGGCCCAGGAAATCGCCCGCGAAAACCGCCTGCCCTGCCTTTACCTCGTGGATTCCGGCGGTGCCTTCCTGCCGCGCCAGGATGACGTCTTCCCCGACCGCGAGCATTTCGGCCGCATCTTCTACAACCAGGCCAACTTGTCCGGCGCAGGTATCCCGCAACTTGCGGTGGTGATGGGCTCCTGCACAGCGGGCGGCGCCTACGTCCCGGCGATGTCGGACGAATCGATTATCGTGCGCAACCAGGGCACGATTTTCCTGGGCGGACCGCCACTCGTGAAGGCCGCCACCGGCGAAGTAGTGACAGCCGAGGAGCTCGGTGGCGCCGACGTCCACTCCCGCCGCTCGGGCGTGACCGACTACTACGCGCGGAACGATCTCCACGCGCTCGCCATGGCACGGCGCCTCGTCGCCAACCTCAACTGGCGCAAGCAGGGCGACACCACCCGCACGGAGACTGTCGACCCGCTCTACCCGGCCAGCGATCTCTACGGCATCGTGCCGACGGATCTCCGCAAGCCTTACGACGTGCGGGAAGTCATCGCCCGCCTCGTCGATGGCAGCGAGTTCGATGAATTCAAGGAGCTTTACGGCACCACGCTCGTCACGGGCTTCGCCCGGCTCTACGGGCGCCCGGTGGGCATCATCGGCAACAACGGCATCCTCTTTTCCGAGTCCGCGCTCAAGGGCGCGCACTTCATCGAACTCTGCTGTCAGCGCGGCATCCCGCTCGTCTTCCTGCAGAACATCACCGGCTTCATGGTGGGTTCGAAGTACGAATCTGGCGGTATCGCGAAGGACGGGGCGAAGCTCGTGACCGCCGTGGCCAGCGCCCGGGTGCCCAAGTTCACCGTGATCATTGGCGGCAGCTTTGGCGCCGGCAACTACGGCATGTGCGGGCGCGCCTACAGCCCCCGATTCCTGTGGACCTGGCCCAACTCACGAATTTCAGTGATGGGCGGCGAGCAGGCGGCCGCCGTGCTCGCGCAGGTGCGTCGCGACAACTTCGACGCCCAGGGCAAGGACTGGCCGCTGGCCGAGGAAGAGCAGTTCAAGGCACCCATCCGCGTTCAATACGAACACCAGGGGCATCCTTACTACGCGACCGCCCGCCTGTGGGACGACGGCATCATCGATCCCGCCGATACCCGCAAGATCCTCGGCCTTGCCCTCGAAGCCTCGCTCAGCGCGCCCATTGAACGCACGCCCTTCGGCGTGTTCCGGATGTAAGGACCTGCCATGTTTCGCAAAATACTGATCGCCAACCGCGGCGAAATCGCCTGCCGGATCGCCCGCACGGCCCACCGCCTCGGCATCGCGACGGTGATGGTCTACTCCGACGCCGACGCGAACGCCCTGCACGTGCGCAACGCGCGGGAAGCCCTGCGCCTCGGCGAAGGCCCGGCCGCCGGCAGCTACCTCGACATCGACAAAATCATCGAGGCCGCGCGGATCTCCGGCGCAGAAGCCATCCATCCGGGCTATGGCTTCCTGTCCGAGAATGCCGCACTCGCCGAAGCCTGCGCGGCCGCCGGCCTGGTCTTCATCGGACCTTCGCCCGAGGCCATCAAGGTCATGGGCTCCAAAAGCGCAGCCAAGGCCCTGATGGCAAGCCACGGCGTCCCGCTGGTGCCGGGCTACTACGGTGACGAGCAGGACGCAACCCTGCTCGGCGCGGAAGCCGAACGCATCGGCTTCCCGGTGCTGGTGAAAGCCTCCGCAGGCGGCGGTGGGCGCGGCATGCGGGTGGTGCGCGAAGCCGGTGAATTCCAGGCCGCGCTGGCCTCCGCGCAGCGTGAAGCCCAGTCGGCTTTCGGCGATTCGCACATGCTGCTCGAGAAATACGTCGAGCGACCACGCCACATCGAAGTGCAGGTTTTCGGCGACCAGTATGGCAACGTGGTCCATCTCTTCGAGCGCGACTGCTCCTTCCAGCGTCGCCACCAAAAAGTGGTGGAGGAGGCGCCTGCCCTGCTGCTCAGCGACGCGCAGCGCAAGACGCTGTTCGCTGCCGCGGTCGCTGCCGGCCGCGCAGTGCGCTACGTCGGCGCCGGCACGGTGGAGTTCGTGGTGGCGCCCGACGGCGCCATCTACTTCATCGAAATGAATACGCGACTGCAGGTGGAACATCCGGTGACGGAAGCCATCACGGGGCAGGACCTCGTGGAATGGCAGTTGCGGGTGGCGAGCGGTGAAGCACTGCCACTGGCGCAGGCCGACATCACGCAGCAGGGACACGCGGTTGAAGTGCGGGTCTACGCCGAAGATCCGGCACTCGACTTCCGCCCGTCCATCGGGCGCATCAGCCACGTGAAGTTCCCGGCCGCCAGCGCGGACGTCCGGATCGACACCGGGGTGGAAAGCGGTGACAGCGTGTCACCGTGGTACGACGCGATGATCGCCAAGATCATCACGCGCGGCGACGATCGCACCGAAGCGCTCCGCCGCATGTCGCAGGCCCTGGGTGAAACAGAACTCGCCGGCCTGAACGGCAATCTCGATTACCTCAGGCGCATCTGCGACCACCCTGGCTACATCGCCGGCGGCTTCACCACCCACTTCGCGGAAGAAGAACGCGCGAGGCTACTGCCTTCGTCCGACCTCCCTTCCCACGACGTGCTGCTGCTGGCTGCCGCCAGCGTCCTCACCGCGCGCAAGTCCCCTGCGGACGGTTCGCCATGGGCGGCTGGCGACAACTTCCGCTTGAACCACGCACTCGTGGAGAACCTTGATTTCCAGCGCGGCGAGGAACCCATCGTGCTCCGCGCCCAGCGCGATGCCCACGGTTATACCGTGCATCTTCCCGATGGTGCTGCCCTGCGCTGCAAACTTGGCGTGAATGCCGATGGCGGGCTGCTGGTCGACACCGGCGAGCGCCGTTTCCAGGGCACGGTGAGCGTCCACGGCGACGCGCACGAAGTGTTCTACCAGGGCCACAGGGTGGTCCTCCACCTGCGTGATCCACTGCACGAGGCCGGCGAGGAGGAAACCGCCACCGGCAGCCTGCTCGCCCCGATGCCCGGCGCCATCACGGCGCTGAT
Organism: Gammaproteobacteria bacterium; assembly: GCA_043744805.1. GTDB lineage: Bacteria > Pseudomonadota > Gammaproteobacteria. Next base: position 1,407 of record JAYTTZ010000179.1, on the reverse strand, counting down.
GGTGGCCGTGGGCGATGTCGTCAGCCGCGGACAGGCCTTGCTGGTGCTGGAAGCCATGAAGATCGAACACACCATCGCCGCGCCTTTCGCAGGCAAAGTCACCGACATCTTCTACAGCAAGGGCCAGCAGGTGGCGCAGGAAGGTGCGGAACTGGTGCGCCTTGAACCCCTGGAAGGCGGTGACGCGACATGAGCACACCCCAGGTCATCGGGGAAGCGCGGGATCTGCTAATGGCGTGCTACGACGGGGTGCTTTCCACCTTGTCGGTGGCGGTGCCCGGCTATCCCTTTGGTTCCGTGGTGCCGTTCTGCCTCGATCGCGACGGGCACCCCGTCATCCTCATCGCCAACATCGCACAGCACCACAAGAACCTCGCGGCCGACGGCCGCGCGTCACTGATGGTGTTCGACCGCTCGGCCGACGACCTCCAGGCCAACGGCCGGCTCACCCTCCTCGCTGACGGCGCGCGGGTCACCGAGTCGCTGGACGACACGGCCGAGCGCTACTACCGCTATTTCCCCGAAGCGCGCGGCTACCACGACACGCATGGCTTCGAGTTCTGGCGCCTCAGGCTTAAGCGCGTCCGCTTCATCGGGGGCTTTGGCGCCATCCACTGGATTGAACCCAATGAAATGCTCACGCCCAATCCGTTTGCGCGGGAAGAAGAAGCCGGCATGGTGGCGCACATGAACGCTGATCACGCGGATTCGATGAAGGATTACCTGCGACCGACCCTGGGGGACGTAGCCGGCACGCTCGAGCCCACCTTGGCCGGCGTGGACGCCAATGGCATCCACGTCCGCGCCGGCGCACGCGTGCACCGGGTGCGCTTTGCAGCGCCCGTGACGAGTGCGCGGGAAGTGCGGAGTGCGCTCGTGGAGCTGGCCAGGACCAGCCGCGGCAGTTGACGGCAACGCGCCGACCTCAAGGCCGGCGCGTGACCGGGGACAGAATCCTCAGGCGTTGACGTCGATCACCACGCGACCCTGCACCTGGCCGGCCAGGATGGCCTTGGCCAGCGCGGGGACTTCGGCAAGCGGCGCCACCTGGGTCGCTGCGCCAAGGGCCGAGGGATCAATGAGGGTGGCGAGATCCCCCCAGGCACGGAGGCGGCGGGCCATGGCGGCCTGCACCGAATCAATCCCCCGCAAGCTTACGCCGCGCAGGATGAACGGCATCACCGTGGTGGGTAGCCCAACGCCACCGGCGAGCCCACAGGCCGCGACGATGCCTTCGTACTTGGTCTGCGCGAGCATGGTGGCCAGCGTGTTGGCGCCCACGTTGTCCACGCCGGCAGCCCAACGTTCCTTCTCCAGCGGCTTGGCGTCCTTGGCGAGTTCATCGCGCGCCACGATTTCGCTGGCACCCAGGCCCTTCAGGTAGTCCGCCAGTGCGGGGCGACCCGT
>JAYTTZ010000178.1:0-1730 GCA_043744805.1 Gammaproteobacteria bacterium | reverse complement strand
ACTGCGATGGCAGATTTTCTGTAAGAGTTCGCATGACATCACTGAAGACGATGTGGCAATAGAGACTGGCTTGGCGGTTGCGAATCACCCGACATTTGTCTTGTTGCTGACCACAGGGAAGCTGGGTAAACAGGCACAGTGGTTCAAGTCTGAGGCGAGCAAGGCAATCGGCATTCAGTTCTTTGCTCTTGATCGCTATGCGCTAACAAAACTTGCGGTTGAGCCAAATATCGCTTCGCTACTCTGGCCACCTCCTAAGTGGTCTGATTCACAAATGTGTGTCAGGTTAGGCAGCGGCGGCAAGGGCCGTCTCAGGGGGCGGGACGGCGGCGGGCGGCGGGTCGGGCAGGTGCGCGAGGCGACGTTCCAGGTCAGCACGGGTGAAGCGCCAATGGAAGGGTACGGCGGTGTCATTGTAGAGCGTTTCGAAGGCCAGGAGCCGCTGCTCGACCGCCGCGAGGTCCGGGAAATCGTTGGGCGTCAGGGCCTTGCGTTGGACAATCGAGAAGAAGATCTCGATCTGGTTGAGCCAGGAGGCATGGATCGGCAGATGCACCAGGATGAGGGTCGGGTACTGCGCTTGGAGCCGCTGGCAGGCGGCGGCACCGCGATGGCTGCTGCCATTATCGACGATCCAGAAGACGCGCGGGGCCGCCGCATAGGGCTCCTGTTGCATCACCTGGTCGACCAGCAGGCCGAATGGGGCGATGCCAGTGGTCGTGTCGCAGCGCCCGGCGATCCCGCCGCGCCGCACATCCCACGCGGCGAGATAGGCCAGCGCGCCACCCCGCGTGTATTCGTGTTCCACCCGCGTCGGCTGGTCGGGGCCGCTCGGCGTCGTGGCGTGGCAGCGCACGCGCGCCTGGATACTGGTTTTCTCATCAGCACTGACAACGCAGTCCTCGGGCGACAATGGCTGGCCATCCCAGACCCCCTGATACAAGTCGAGGACGCGCCCGGCTTTGGCGGCAAAGTCCGGGTCACGGGGAAACAGCCACGTCCGGTGCTGCCAGGGCTTGAGGGCATCGGTGGCGAGCAGGCGCCAGACCGTGCTGCGGCTCATCGGCGGCGCGTCGGGGTGGGCGGTGATCAGGCGGGTCAGGTCCGCCGTGCTGTAGCGACTGAGCGGCTGCTCGCGCTGCGCGGGCAACTCACAGGCCAGGGCCTTGACCGTCGCCACCTGCTGGGGGGGGAACGTGGGCTTGCGCCCACGCCCTGGTTGATCGGTCAAGCGGAACCCCGCCGTGGCCCAGAGGTGCCGCCACCGCCGGACCCAGTTGGGATGCTTGCCGAGTTGCCGGGCGACAGTGGCGTGGTCGAGGCCGGGGTCGGCATGGAGGAGCATCGCCAGCTTCGCGCGGGCGACCGGGAGTTGCGGGGCGTGGTGCTGGCGAATGAGGCGGTCGCAGTCTGCCAATTGCTCCGGGGTGAAGGTGGGGCGGTGCGTCGGACGCGGGCCAGGCATGTGGCGACTCCATCGCGGCGGCCCCGCCAATCGAGGCCAGCGACCACCAGTCTACCCGCCCACGCTCATCCTGCCAAGTATTTGCGAACTGGAGCACTAAGGGACGCGAGCCAAAATACTTCTCCCAACCGCGCTACTGCCAAGCGGCAGCGGTTGATGACTATCGGCGTCGCGCACACCGAACCGGGAGGATTATTTGCGCTCGTGTCCCTAAGAGGGCCGGGGGTTATGTAGTTATCGGTGGCCGTCCTGCCACGACTAGTGG
>JAYTTZ010000177.1:0-25154 GCA_043744805.1 Gammaproteobacteria bacterium | reverse complement strand
ATGGGCTCGCTTATTTTGATGTTGTAGCGACCCCAATGTTACCGGGTCCATCATGCCGACTTCCCTTCTCTTTCCTGAAAGATCAACAGGCCCTAGTGCGTTGGTGACGTCCGTCGTGCGTTCAACTGCCCACCTTGAAGCGGTGAGTCCACGACTTATCTTTCGAATCGGTGATGTCGGCCTTGATCTCGCCATTGCCGTGCGGTTTGAAGAAAAATCGGAAGCTCGGATCTTCGCTGATCGAAATCCCCGTCTCGGCCTGCAGGAGCAAGGTGTCGTCGAGGTAGACCTTCACTTCCTTCACGTAATGGGCCGGGCGGACAAGCTGCGTCTTCTGGTCTTTCTGCATGCCGGTGACGTTGGGATGGCTGAACATGAGTTGGCCGACCAGCGTGTCGTCCTTGTTCACTGCGCCGAGCGTGCGGAAGTGCATCGTGCCCATGCGGTCCATGGCGGTCTTGAAATCCGATCCCAGCGGTGCCGAGCACCCGCCCTGCGCCTTCACGAAATTGCTGACCATGTGGACTTCGCCGTTGTTCAGCACCGCCAGCGCGCGCACGTTGGTGTAGTCGTTGATCCGAACGCGCAGCGCGAGATCCGCGCGCCCCATCGCCGGCGTCATCGTGAAGATCCCGGCCAGCGGATCAGGGTTATTGTCGATGATGACGTAGATCTTCTCGATGAAACGTTGGACGGACTGGGGAAACTGCGCCTTGATCGAAACCGGCGTGAACGCGGCGTCTTCCGCCCGATAGGGCGTGGTGAGTTCGATGACCGCGTGGTCGTCGATGATCTTCGTGTCGGCAAAGTACTTGGGCTTGAGGAACTTCTGCCAGACGTCGACCGGCGACTGGTCCTGGGCCAGCGCCGGCAGCGGGGACCCGACGCAGGAAGCGAGGACGATCAGGAAGTGGAAAATGCGTGGTAACACCATGGCCGTGTCTCCCCTTGTCGTGCATTCCAGCCGTGCGCCGAAGCTCCGGAAAGCACCGCCGGTTTTTTTCGCAGCCTACCGCAAACCTGCAGCGCCCGGACTTTAGAAATGGCGGTACCCGGTCCGCCCGTAGGTGATCCCACGGCCCGCGCCGTCGAGAAGCAGGACGCCGCTGCCCACCAGGACTTCGCCGATGCAGCTGAGCCGACACTCCAACGCCGCACCCAGCGCCGCCAGCGCTGCGTCCGCCGAGGCGGGTGCCGTGAAGCAGAGTTCGTAGTCGTCGCCGCCGGTGGCTGCCAGCTCAAGCGCCGCAGACTCGCCAACAGTCTGGAGCAGTGCGGGCGACAGGGGTATCCGCGCGGCCGTCAACTCGAGGGCAACGCCGCTGTGCCTGGCGAGATGCCCGGCATCCGCCAGCAGGCCGTCGGAGACGTCGATGCACGCGCTGGCAAGGCCGCGCAGGGCGCTTCCCAGGGCAAGCCGCGGAGTGGGTCGCACGAACCGCTCGACCAGCAGTTGCGCGGCTGGATCGGGGGCGTCGAGGTCGAAGCAGCGCAGGCCGGCTGCGGCCTCGCCGGGGCTACCTGACACCCAGACCCGATCGCCCACCCGGGCGCCCCGACGGGTCAAGGCTGTGCCAGCCGGCACGCCGCCCAGCAGTTGCAGGCTCGCCGTGAGCGGTCCCCGCGTAATGTCACCACCCACCAGGGCAACGTTGGCGGGCAGCAGGGCGCACGCCAGGCCTGCGGCAAACGCCCTTATCCAGCCCGCGTCGTTCGTCGGCAGGGTCAGCGCCAGCAGCGCCCACTGGGGGCAGGCGCCCATGGCGGCAAAGTCACTGAGGTTGACGGCCGCGACTCGATAGCCGACGTCGGCAGGCCGCATTGACGTGGGGAAATGAGCTCCTTCGACAAGGGTGTCGACGCAGGCGACGAGCAGGTGGCCAGGGTGGGGTTGGAGCAAGGCGGCATCGTCGCCGATGCCGAGCGCGACGTCTTCGCGACCGGCGCCCAGTGGGCGGAAGATCTGGTCGATGAGCTCGAATTCGGTCATCACCCCTCGCTCAGCGATTGCGGCCGGCGGATCCTTCGATTTCGAGCTTGCGGATCTGGCGCGCCAATTTGTCGAGCACGCCGTTGACGTAGCGATGGGCCTCGTCGGCGCCGAACATCTTGCAGAGCTCTACACCTTCGTTCACCACCACGCGCCAGGGCACGTGGAGCGAATGCGTGAGTTCATAGGTGCCCAGCAGCAGCACGCTGCGCTCTACCGGTCCGATGCGCTCCCAGGGACGGTCGAGCACGGTGAGCAGGGCTTCGCGCAGCGCAGGTTCGTTGCGCGGGATTTCGCGGGTGAGCGTCGCGAAATATTCGAGGTCGACGTCCTCGACTTCGCGTGCATCGAGGAACTCGGCAATGATGGTTTCGGGTGCGGCGCCCGCCAACAGCCATTGGTAGAGCGCCTGGACGGCGCAGCGACGTGCGCGGACGCGCTTGAAACTCGGCGAGGCACCGGCCATGACGTTCAACCCTCCGCCGACTGACGGGAAGGCCCGGGTCGCACGCTCACAATTGTTTCAGCAGCGACACCATTTCAATCGCAGTAACAGCCGCTTCGGAACCCTTATTGCCGGACTTGGCGCCGGCACGGTCGATGGCCTGCTCGATGGTGTCGACGGTCAGCACGCCGAAGATGACCGGCACGCCGGTATCGGTGGCCACACTCGTAAGGCCGCTGGCGCAGGAACCCGCCACGTACTCGAAGTGCGCCGTCGCGCCGCGGATCACCGCGCCGAGCGCAATGACTGCGTCGAACTTGCCGCTGAGCGCCATCTTGCGCGCCACCACCGGCATTTCGTAGGCGCCAGGCACCCGCACGATCGAGATCGAGGATTCGGACAGGCCATGGCGACGCAGGGTTTCCACGCAGCCCCGCTCCAGCGGCTCGACGATGAAGCTGTTGAAACGTCCCGCGATGATGCCGATGCGGACGTCGGGTTCCGGCGTCACTGCGCCTTCGATGGTTTTTATGCTGCTCATGATCTGTCCCTGCCTTTAGCTGACGTACTCGATGACTTCGAGGCCGAAGCCCGAGAGCGCGTGGTATTTGCGCGGGTTGCTCATCACCCGCATTTTGCGCACGCCCTGGTCGGCCAGGATCTGCGCACCGAGCCCGACCTGGCGCCAGTCGGGCAGTGACTTCGGCTTCGACACCACTGCGGCCATGGCTTGGGTGCCGATGCGCGCATAGTCCATGACCTGGCGGATCAGTTCGTCGTTGCCGACCTGGTTACTCAACACCACGACCACGCCTTCGTCGGCTTCCGCTACCCGGCGCAGCGCGTCGCGCAACGGCCAGCCTGCGTCCGGCCGGATGCTGGCAGTGAGGTCTTCGAAGGGATTGTAGATGTGGACGCGGACCAGGGTGGGGCGTTCGGAGTCGATGTTGCCACGGGTCATCGCGAGGTGGAGGTCGCCATGGATGCGGTCGCGATAGACCGTGAGGTGGAAGTCGCCGAATTCCGTGGGGAGTTTGGCTTCGGCGGCGCGCTCGACGGTCTTCTCGTTCTCGGTGCGGAAGCGGATGAGATCCGCGATGGTGCCCATCTTGAGCCCATGCTGGGCGGCGATTTTCTCGAGATCCGGGCGACGCGCCATGGTGCCGTCGTCGTTCAGGATTTCGACGATGACCGAGGCCGGCTCAAGCCCGGCGAGGTGCGCCAGATCGCAGCCGGCTTCGGTGTGCCCGGCGCGGGTAAGCACGCCGCCAGTCTGCGCCATCAGCGGGAAGATATGGCCGGGTTGGACGATGTCCGCAGGCTTCGCATTCGGCGCAACCGCCACCTGGATGGTGCGTGCGCGATCCGCGGCGGAAATGCCCGTGGTCACGCCTTCGGCCGCTTCGATGGACATCGTAAAATTGGTTCGATGCGTGTAACGCGTGTCCTGCACCATCAGTGGCAGGTTCAGCTGCTGGCACCGTTCTTCGCTCAAGGTCAGGCAGATCAGGCCGCGGCCATGCTTGGCCATGAAGTTCACGTGCTCGGCAGTGCAATGGCTTGCTGCCAGGACGAAGTCGCCTTCGTTTTCGCGGTCTTCGTCATCCATGATGATGACCATGCGACCGGCACGGAGGTCTTCGACGATTGCCTCGGTTGGATTGAGATTCATCGCTGGTGTAGCCCGATACTGAAAGTGGAAGGAAGGAGCGGCGACCACCTGCCTCAGGTGGCGGCTGGTCCCTTGGGGGCGTCGCTGCCCGCCCCACCGATGTCCTGGCCATGCAGGCGTTCGAGGTAGCGCGCAACGAGATCGATTTCCAGGTTGACCGGATGGCCCGCCTGCAGCTCGCCCAAGGTGGTACGTTCGAGGGTATGCGGAATGATCATCAGCGTGAATTCAGCGCCTGCCACCGTATTTACCGTGAGGCTCACGCCCTCCACGGCAATCGAACCCTTGGTGGCGATGTAGCGCGCGAGTTCGAGCGGGGCGGCAATGCGGAATTCAACGTATTGCTCGTGGGCTATGCGAGCCCTGACTTCGCCCACGCCATCGACGTGGCCACTGACGAGGTGGCCACCGAGTCGATCCGAAAGGCGTAGGGCCTTTTCGAGATTCACCCGATCACCGGCCTGCTTGCGGCCAAGGCTGGTACACGCGAGGGTTTCCGGGGAGACGTCGGCCTCGAAGCGATCTGGACCCAGCGCCACTGCCGTCAGGCAGGGGCCGGAAACCGCGATGCTGTCGCCCGGCACGACGTCGCTGGTGTCGAAACCCGGCGCCATGATGCTGAGACGGACAGCGTTGCCCCTGGGCTCCAGGGATTCGATCCGGCCCAGCGTTTGAATGATTCCGGTAAACATCCGGGCAATATCGATTATGCGTGCTGCAGCGTCAAGCCAAGGACGGACACGCAGTGACGCGCAAGTCGGCGCCTATGCTGCGGGTCTCCTGGACCGCCCAGCGCGGGGCCTCGTCCAGGGTCGTGAGCAGTCGCGAGGCGAATGCGCTGCGGGCGTCGGCGCCGAGGATCACGGGCGCGAGGTAGATCACCAGCTCATCGACAAGGCCCGCATCAACGAACGCGCCCGAGAGCACGGGTCCGGTTTCCACCAGCACCTCGTTGCATTCGCGCTGTGCGAGCCGCGCAAGGACCTCGACGAGGTCGAGGCCCGTGCCGCGTTCCGCCACCACTTCTATCTCAGCCCCGGCTTCCCGCAGCGCGGCCGCGGCGGGTTGGTCGCCGGTCGTGGTCATCACGCAACAGCGACCGGGTTCGCCCAGTACCCGTGCCTGCGGTGGCGTCCGGAGCTGGCGGTCGAGGACGATACGCAGAGGCTGTCGGCCGGCCAGATCGAACCGGGTATCCCGCACCGTGAGGCGCGGATTGTCGGCGAGCACGGTGCCAATACCCGTGAGCACGGCGCAGCTCTGCGCACGGAGCCGCTGGACGTCGGCTCGCGCGTCGGCGCCGGTAATCCACTGGCTGACCCCGTTCGACAGCGCCACCTTGCCGTCGAGGCTCATGCCGAGCTTCAAGGTGACGAATGGACGGCCCCGCAGGAAGCGACTGTGGAAACCGCGGTTGAGGTGGCGCGCCGCGGCCGCCATGAGCCCCCCGTCGACCGTGATGCCGGCCGCCCGCAACTGCTGCACGCCCCCACCATCTACCTTGGGATTCGTGTCGCCGTCGGCGAACACCACGCGCGTGATGCCGGCCTCGATCAGGCCCGTGGTGCAGGGCGGCGTACGGCCGTGGTGGCAACAGGGTTCGAGGGTGACGTAAGCGGTGGCGCCACGGGCTTCGCCGCGGGCCGCCGCCAGCGCAACGCGCTCCGCGTGCGGGCCGCCTGCATGGTGGTGGAAACCTTCACCCACCACGCGACCCTCGCGGACGATCACGCAGCCTACGCGCGGATTGGGTTGGGTGGACGTGCGGCCCCGTTCGGCGAGGTGGAGCGCCCGCGCCATGAAGGCTAGATCTGAGTGCTGATCCTGCATGCCGGTGCCGACGTCGCGCCCGCGCGCTCAGCCGCGCGCCTTGCCCGCGCTTTCGTCGGGGATCAGCGCTAGCTGCTGCGCGCGCACCCCGGGCGGGAGGTCGTTTTCGAGGCGTTCGATTTCCTCGAGGAAGGCACGCACGTCCTCGAAGCTCCGATAGACAGAGGCGAAGCGCACGTACGCGACCTGGTCGAGCAGACGCAGTTCTTCCATCACCAGTTCGCCGATCCGCCGTGATTCGATTTCGCGCTCGCCGCCTTCTCGGACGCGGCGACGGATGCGCTCCAGCGCGGCTTCCACGCGCTCCATCGGGACCGGACGCTTTTCCAGCGCCTTCACCACGCCGCGGCGGAGCTTGTCGTCACTGAAGGTTTCACGCCGGCCGTCCGACTTGGTGACACGGGGCAGGTTCAGTTCGGCGGTTTCGTAGGTGGTGAAACGCGCCTTGCAGGACATGCATTCGCGGCGACGCCGGATCTGGTCGCCTTCGCCCAGCAGGCGGGAGTCAATGACGCGGGTGTCGTCGTGGGTGCAGAAGGGGCAGTGCACGGTGGCAGCGCCAGCTCAGGCCGGATACACGGGGAAGTGGCTGCACAGTTCACGCACCCGCCCGCGCACGCTCTCGATGACCGAGGTGTCATCGAGGTGCTCCATCACTTCCGCCATCCAGCGTGCCACGATCTTGACTTCCTCCACGCCGAAACCGCGCGTGGTCACCGCTGGCGTCCCGATGCGGATACCACTGGTGACGAAGGGCGACTGCCGGTCGTTAGGGACGGCGTTCTTGTTGACGGTGATGAAGGCCTGGTCCAGCGCCGCGTCAGCTGCCTTGCCAGTGAGGCCTTTTGCGCTCAGATCAAGCAGGAAGAGGTGGTTGTCGGTGCCACCGGACACCACGTCGTAGCCCAGCGACAGGAAAGTCTCGGCCATGGCACGCGCATTGCGCAGGACCTGCTCCTGGTAAGTCCGGAAGCCCGGCTCCATGGCTTCTTTGAAGGCCACGGCCTTGGCGGCGATGACGTGCATCAGTGGGCCGCCCTGGGTACCCGGGAAGACTGCCGAATTGACCTTCTTCTCCAGCTCCTCGCTGCCCTTGCCGAGGATGATGCCGGAGCGCGGACCGCGCAGCGTCTTGTGGGTGGTGGAAGTGGTCATGTCCGCCAGCGCCACCGGGCTCGGGTAGAGCCCCACCGCGACCAGCCCCGCGACATGCGCCATGTCGGCGACGAGGTAAGCGCCGACCTCGTCCGCGATTTCACGGAAGCGCGCCCAGTCGAGCGCCCGGGAGTAGGCGGAGAAGCCAGACATGATCAGGCGGGGCTTGTGTTCACGCGCCAGGCGGGCGACCTCGTCGTAGTCGACGAGACCAGATTCCGGATTGACACCGTACTGGACTGCGCGGTAGGTCCGCCCGGAGAAATTCACTGCAGCGCCGTGGGTGAGATGGCCGCCGTGCGCGAGGCTCATCCCAAGCACACAATCACCGGGATTGAGCAGGGCGAGGTAGACCGCACCGTTCGCCTGCGAACCCGAATGGGGCTGGACGTTGGCATAGGCGGCTCCAAAGAGCTGTCTGGCCCGGTCGATGGCCAATTGTTCCACCACGTCCACGAACTCACAGCCACCGTAATAGCGCTTGCCCGGATAGCCTTCGGCGTACTTGTTGGTCAGGACGGTGCCCTGGGCTTCCAGCACCCGGGGACTGGCGTGGTTTTCCGAGGCGATGAGTTCGATGTGGTCTTCCTGCCGCTGGCGCTCCTGATGGATGGCTGTCGACAGTTCGGGGTCGAACCCCGCGATGCGCATGTCTTTGGAAAACACGATCCGCGTTCCTCCGTGGATGTTCGGTGACACGGGAGGCCGCTCTGGGCACTCCCGTTGAGGATGGTGGGCAGTTTCCCGAATTCGTCTTACTGGTCTGGCCGGGTGAACCGGCCCCGGGGCGAGGCCAGCGCAAGGCCGCGTTGCGCGATTCCGTCATTATCCGGGAACGCAGCAGCCTTCTCAACGAATTAACCGACCCCCGGCCAATGGCACCACTTGTGACGAGGCGCACGCAGCACGGGACCACGGACGATCAAGCAGCCCCGTCTGACGCCGATAACCAAAGCGAAGGCCATGCGCAATCCCGCCTGGCCGTGCCCGTCGACCCCCACGCCCAGGCAATGACAGCGACCAGACCAGCCTAGTGAACCGCCCTGCCGATCAATCCGCTTCCACCACGCGTGCCCTGCACGGCGACGCTCCGTCGCCCAAGCAGCGCTTCGAGACCGTCAACAAGGACCGCTTGCGCCGCGTACTCGACAGCCTCTCGCTGCGGCAGGCGACGTTCATCCGGGTGCTGCCCCTGCTGTGGCACGTGAACCACCCCCAGCTCCCCGGCTACGTGGCCCAGGAGACCGCTTGCGGAATCTTCGGCTATGAGCCTGACCCATCCGCGCTCTCCGGAGCCCGCCAGATCAGCCGTGCGTTTTCCTACGAGCATCGCAACGTCCAGCAATTCGCCATCAACGGCCTGTACCTGATGGGCAGCCCCGGGACCATTGCATACACCCGCGACAGCGATTTCGACGTCTGGATGGTGCATGCCCCGGGACTGTCCATGGAGGCGGTCGCCCAGCTCCAGGACAAGGCGCAGCGCATCGAGCAGTACGCGGCGCAGATGGGGCTCGAAGTCCATTTCTTCGTGTTCGATGCCGAGGGCTTCCGGGACGGCGGCACCTTGTCCCTTTCCAATGAAAGCAGCGGCAGCTCGCAGCACTTCCTGCTGCTCGACGAGTTCTACCGCTCCAGCCTCGTACTCGCCGGCCAGGCACCCCTGTGGTGGGCCGTGCCGTCGGCGGAAGATCACAACTACACGGCCTACGTGGCCGATGCGGTCCGCACCCGCAAGGTGAATGGCCAGCATTTCGTCGATTTCGGCGGCCTGGAAGAAATCCCCGCGGGCGAATTCTTCGGCGCCACCGTATGGCAGCTCTTCAAGAGCATCGACTCCCCTTACAAGTCGGTGATGAAGCTGCTGCTGATGGAAGCGTATGCAGCCGTATATCCGGATGAGACCGAACTGCTCAGCCATCGGCACAAGCGCGCGCTGATGACCCCGGGCATCACGCTGGACCAGCTCGATCCGTACCTCGCGATGTACCGGCGGGTCGAGGAATACCTGCTCGCCAACCAGGACCTCATGCGGTTGCGGGTGCTAAGGCGGGCCTTCTACCTCAAGGCCAACGAGCCCCTCAGCACGCCACCGGACCAGCGTGGCAACAGCTGGCGCCGCGAAGTCCTGCAGGCCCTCGTCGATGAATGGGGCTGGCGCAAGTTCGAGCTCCTGCACCTGGACAACCGGCCAAAATGGCACATCGACAGCGCCATCGAAGAACGTCGCGACATCGTCAAGGTCCTGCAGAAGAGCTACGCCGCGCTGTCTGACTTCGCGCGCAACCAGGGTGACCGGCGGATCACGGAAACCGACCTCACCGTGCTCGGGCGCAAGCTCTATGCGGCCTTCGACAAGAAGCCCAACAAGCTGGATCTCATCACCCGCGGGCTTTGCGCGGCGCCTGAGGAAGCCCAGTTGTCGCTGCTGCAAATCACGTTTGAACGTGCCGGTACGGTGTGGGTGCTCTACAGCGGGGTAGTCACGCCGGACGACGTCGTGGGCCGCACCCTGCTCATTCGCTCCAGTTCGCTGGTTGAAGTACTGGCCTGGTGCTTCTTCAACCGGCTGTGCAATGCACAGACCGCTTGGCATTGCTTCGTCGGCACTCGGCGGCATTCCACCCTCGACATCAGGCGGGTGCTCGACGCGCTGGAACAGGCGTACCCGTCCCGCGAAATGACGCCCGTCGAAGGCGACGCCTTCAACCTGCCGCCGCGCGCCGTGGCCGCGGTGTTCTTCATCAACTTCGGTGTCGATGCCGCACCGGCCTCGCTGCCGGATGGCAGTGTGCTCACGAGCAACCGGACGGATGCCTTCCAGTTCGGGGGCCGTCGCATCAACCTCGTCAAGAGCGTCGACCTGGTCCTGCAGACCAGCTGGGAGGAGTTGTTCAGCTACCGCTTCGAAGGCGAGGAAAGCCCGCTGCAGGCTGCGTGCGAGTACCTGAACCGGCTGGACCAGAAGCGTGAACGCGCCGGGGAAGAACCCAGCGTCCATTGCTTCGACGCCGACTACGGGCAGGCCATCGCCCAGCGCGTGGGGCGTTTCCTGTCCGAGGTCCGCACGGCCCACGCCCAGGTCGACGAGAACACCAGCACCGTCGTCACGGTGCGCCTGGGCGAGAAGATCCACGACGTCTGCATGGATGATGGCGGGGCACGCAGCCGGTCCCATGCCAACCTGGCTTCCCTGACGCGTGCGCTGGGCGAACCCACGCGTGGCTTCAAGCAGGTGTGGTTCGATCCCGCCTGCGCGCCCGATTCGCCGCTGCATTTCGTCTATGCCCAGAACCAGCGTGGAAAGATCCAGGTATTCGGCCTGCACCGTCGCGAACGCATCGACGTGTTCGTGCTGGATTCTGACGGCAGCCTGGTCAGCTATCCGCACCCTGATACCGACCCGCTGGCACTGTTCTCCCACCTCCACCAGTTCATCGAGAACGCCCAGCGCCACTCCCTGGGCTCTGACACCGACAAGGGCACGCTGCCGTGCGTCGCCGAGTTCACGCTACTGAAGAAACAGGGCAAGGAGGGGTTCAGTGGGCAGCCAGTCGTACTGCCCACCTCGCAGCGTCAGCAGTACCTTTCGCTCCGCTTGTTCGTGGATCTCGACGCTGCGGGCAAGACCCAGTTCAGCGCTTACCTGGACGACGAAGTGTTTTCCTCGGGCGAACATGGCACCGGCTTCTTCGACGCCATTGCCAGCGCCGTGTTGTCGCAACGTGCAAGTCGCGGCAGCTACCCAATCTTCATTACCGACCTCGAACTCTCCGATCGCCTGCTACGTACCCGTTCACTGGAGCCGCACCGCATACTCGAACTCCTGAAGCAGAAACTGCGCATCGAGCGCCAGTTGCTCACCGCACGGGTCGCCGCGGCGGAGGCGCCGATCCCGGCCTGAGCGAAGCGAATCTGGTTACAATCGCCGCCACTTCACACCTGCGGTGCCTGCCCTGATGAGCTCACTGGAATCCTTCCTCCATCGCGCCGAACAGGTGCTTGCCCGCCTGGAAACCCTGTTGCCGCCGGCCATGGCAGGCGACCTGGGCGACGCCATCGCGTGGCGCTGGCGCAAACGCGCGCAGCATGGCTGGCTGGAACCCATCACGCGGTTCAGTCCGATTACGCTGGATGATCTCCAGCACATCGAAATCCCCCGGACCGAACTCGAACGCAACACCCGCCAGTTCCTCGCCGGCTTGCCCGCCAACAATGCGCTGCTGTGGGGACCGCGCGGCACCGGCAAGTCCTCGCTGGTCAAGGCGCTACTCAACACCTACCACCCACAAGGCCTGCGGCTGGTCGAAGTGGAGCGCCAGGATCTCATCGACCTACCGGACATCGTCGACCAGTTGGGCGGCCACGCCGGACGCTTCATCCTGTTCTGCGACGACCTCGCCTTTGACGAACACGACCATAGCTATCGCGCGCTCAAGACGGTGCTGGATGGATCGGTGCTGGGCGCGCCTGACAACCTGCTGATTTACGCCACGTCGAACCGTCGCCACCTGGTGCCCGAACGCCTGCGCGACAACCTCGACGCACGCCACGACGAAAACGGCGAAGTCCACCAGAGCGAAGCGGTGGAAGAAAAAATCTCGCTGTCGGAACGTTTTGGCCTGTGGCTGTCCTTCCACCCCTTCAACCAGTCGGGCTACCTCGACATCGTCGTGCATTGGTTGCGCCAGCTGGGCGTGGCCGGTCCGGACGCGCCCGACGTCCGGCACGCGGCCTTGCAGTGGGCGCTCCTGCACGGTTCGCGCAGCGGACGCTCTGCGCAACAGTTCGCCCGCGACTGGGCCGGGCGCACCGCACTCGCGCGCCCGTCCCGAGCCCCCGAGTAATTTCGAGTCAGGAGCAGTGATGCGACGTTTTGCACTCATCGGCGGCAGCGGTCTCGACCAGCTGGAAGGCCTGGCCGTCGCGGCGCGACGCCCCGTCATGACGGCCTGGGGATCCCCCTCGGCACCGCTGCGCGAAGGCAGATTCGAGGGTTCCCCCGTAATCTTCCTGCCGCGCCACGGCGAGCAGCACACCCTGCCGCCCCATCGCATCAACTACCGCGCGAACATCGCCGCACTGCGCGACGCAGGCATTACCGACATCATCGCGGTCACGGCGGTAGGCGGCATCGGCGCAACGGCGGGACCCGGCGTGATGGTCGTCCCCGATCAGATCATCGATTACACCCATGGCCGCGAGCACACCTTCTTCGACGGCCTTGGCGTTGCGCTCGACCACGTCGATTTCAGTTATCCCTACACGGAATCGCTGCGCCGGCTGCTGCTCGACAGCGCGGCGCAGATGGGCCACGCCATCGTCGACGGCGGGGTTTACGGCGCGACGCAGGGCCCGCGCCTCGAATCGGCGGCGGAAATTGCGCGCATGGCCCGCGACGGCTGCACCCTGGTGGGCATGACCGGCATGCCGGAAGCGGCGCTCGCGCGCGAGGCCGGGCTCGGCTACGCGACCTTGTCACTGTCGGTGAACTGGGCGGCGGGGCTGGGCGGCGGGGCAATCGTGTCGCTGGAGGAAATCATGTCCCACCTCCACGAAGGGATGGGGCGCGTGCTCGACGTCGTCGGCGCCACGCTCCGCAGGGGCCTCAGTCAGCAGGCCCCTGCTGCGGGCGAGTAGCGGCGGCCGGCGGCGCGTCGCCCACCTCCCCTACCCCCGGTCCGGCGGGCACGGCGGCAGGACTGACCTGTACCAGCAGTCCCAGCAGGGCATGGTCCACGTAGCGCAACTCGGTGGCGCGGAATTTCTGGTCCGCGTGCACCAGCACCCGTGCACTGCCCACTGCAAGCAGGAAATCCCCGCTCACGCGGAGTTCACGCCCGGCTTCGTGCACGGCAAGGCTGCCTTCCAGTGCCGGTGTGCCGGACGGATCAGCAGCGGGCGCCTTGAGGTAGACCACCGTACCTTCCGCGGAGGGCTGGCGCCATGCGGCATGCAGCAGGACTTCACGCCCCCCTGACCTGCGCAAGGCGTTTGCCGATCCCGCAAGGCGCAGGCTGGAAGGCGGCAAACTCGAATACCAGCCTTCGCCCGGCGCACTGCCAGGGTCTTCCAGCGGCCTCGCGCCGCTGAATGACGGCAGGCTCGCGGCCTGCGGCCACTGCGACGCCTCGGCCGCGGCGTCATAACGGAACAGGATGACTTCTACCACCACCGGATCGGCCCGTGCCGCCGGCGTGGCCATTCCGGCCACGACCAGTGCCAGCAACGTGCGTAGTGACTTCATTCCAATCGCTCCAGCAGGGCTTCAAGCGCCTTGAAGCGTGCTTCGTCGTCGGGCAGCTCCTCGCGAAGACGCAGCTTGTCCTGGCCGTCCAGTCGATAGTGGCGGTTGGACTGGATCAGCTTGATGACCCTGAGCGGATCCACTTCCGCCTTGGCGCGGAACTCGAACACCCCACCCTGCCGGGAGAGATCGACCCGCTTGATGCCCAGCGCATTGGCCCGCTGCTTGAGCGCGGTCAGGCGGAACAGGTTGTGGACCGGCTGCGTGCAGGTGCCCAGGCGATCGATCAGTTCTTCCTTCAGGTGCAACAGGTCGGTGGCATCCGTGGCGGTCGCAATGCGCTTGTAGAGCACCAGGCGTGAGTGGACGTCGGGCAGGTAATCTTCGGGAAGCAGCGCGGGCAGGTGGAGATCGGCCTCGCAGTTACGTGTCACCAGTGTTTCGAGATCGGGCTTTTCGCCGAGCTTCAGCGCCGACACCGCGCGGTTGAGCAGTTCGCTGTACAGGCCAAAGCCGATTGCCTGGATTTGGCCACTCTGGCCTTCGCCGAGGATTTCGCCAGCACCACGGATTTCCATGTCGTGGGTGGCGAGCGTGAAGCCAATACCAAGATCTTCCAGCGCTTCCAGCGCCTCCAGTCGTTTCGCCGCATCCGCCGTCATGGCCTTGCGATGGGGTGCGATGAGGTAGGCGTAGGCACGATGGTGCGAACGACCCACCCGGCCGCGCAGCTGGTAGAGCTGCGCGAGGCCGAAGCGGTCGGCCCGGTAGATGATCATCGTGTTCGCGTTGGGCACGTCGATGCCCGTCTCGATGATGGTCGTGCACACCAGCACGTTGCAGCGGCGATGGTAGAAATCGAGCATCACCTGCTCGAGCTCCTTCTCGCGCATCTGGCCGTGGGCGAAGCGCACGCGCGCTTGCGGCACGAGTGCCACCAGCTCGTTGGAAATCTTCTCGATGGTCTCGACGTCGTTGTAGACGAAATACACCTGGCCGCCGCGCGACAGTTCGCGCAGCACGGCCTCGCGGATGAGTTCGTCCGACCACTCCTGGATGAAGGTCTGCACGGCCAGGCGCCTGGACGGTGGCGTGGCGATGACCGACAGCTCGCGGGTGCCCGACAGCGCGAGGTTCAGCGTGCGCGGAATCGGCGTGGCGGTGAGAGTGAGGATGTCCACTTCGGCCCGCAGCGACTTGAACTGCTCTTTCTGCCGTACGCCGAAACGATGCTCTTCGTCGATGATGACGAGCCCGAGATCCTTGAAGTGCACGTCGCGGCCGAGCAGCTTGTGCGTGCCGATGACGATGTCCACCTTGCCTTCGGCGAGTTCGGCCAGCGTGGTGCGCATTTCACCGGAATCGCGGAAACGCGAGAGTTGCCCGATGTGCACGGGCCAGTCGGCGAAGCGGTCGCGGAAGGTCTGGTAATGCTGCTGGGCCAGCAGGGTGGTGGGCACCAGCACGGCCACCTGGCGCCCGCCGTTGACCGCGATGAACGCTGCGCGCATCGCGACTTCGGTCTTGCCAAAGCCCACGTCGCCGCAGATGAGTCGATCCATGGGCAGCGGGCGCTGCATGTCTTCGGCGACGGCCTCGATCGCCGCCAGCTGGTCCGGAGTTTCCTCAAAAGGAAAGCCTTGCTCGAACGCGAGGAAGGCTTCGCGGTCGAGCGTGAAGGCGTGGCCAACGCGCGCGGCGCGGCGCGCGTGGATTTCCAGCAGTTCCGCCGCCACGTCGCGGATGCGCTCGGCGGCGCGCCGGCGCGCCTTGTCCCACTGTCCGCTGCCCAGCTTGTGCAGCGGGGCGTTGTCCGGGTCCATGCCGGTATACCGGCTGATGAACGCGAGCGAGGACACGGGCACGTAGAGCTTGTCGCCGTCGGCGTATTCGAGCTTGATGAACTCGTTGCTGACTTCGCCCATCGGCAGCACTTCGAGGCCGAGGTAGCGGCCAACGCCGTACTGTTCGTGCACCACGGCCGCGCCGATGTGCAGCTCCGCCAGGTTGCGGACCACGGCGTCCTGGTCGATGTTGGTCCGGCGTCGACGCCGGCGCTGCGCGGCGCGTTCACCGAACAGCTGCGACTCGGTGACGATGCTCAGCTGCGGCGAGGTAATTTCCACGCCTTCGGCGAGCGGCCCGACGGTGAGTGCCACCCGGGCATCGCCCCGTTCGAACTCGGCCCAGCCCTGGACCGGCTTGATCGCGAGATCGTGGGCGCGGAAGAGCTCGATGAGGGTTTCCCGGCGGCCATTGGATTCGGCTACGAACAGCACGCGACCCGGGTGGCGGGAGAGGTATTCGGCCACCGCGAAAAGCGGCGTGCGCGCGCGGGCATCGATGGGCAACCTGGCCCCGGGCTGGGTCGCGAAAACCTGGCCTTGCGCGCGTTCCGACCAGTCCTCGGCGTCGATCTGGATGCGGGTCAGGCGGCCGAGATTGGCCTCCAACTCATGGCTATCGAGGAACAGGCGTTCCGGCGGCAGCAGCGGCCGCTCGATGTCATGGCGCAGTTGTTCGTAGCGATCGGCGACGCTGCGCAGGAAGGATTCCACGGCCGAATCGGCCGCACCATCCACGATCACGAGGCTTTGCGCCGGCAGGTAATCGAACAGAGTGGACACGCTGTCAAAAAACAGCGGGAGGTAGTACTCGATGCCCGCGGGTGCGTTGCCATCGGACACGTCCTCGAAGAGGGGACTCGCCGTGGGTCGCCCTTCGATCGCCAGCCGCCAGTTGCGGCGGAAGGTGGCGATGCCTTCGGCGGACAGCGGGACTTCGCGCGCGGGCAGGATTCGCACTGCGTCGATGGTTTCCGTGGATCGCTGCGTCTCGGTGTCGAAGCGGCGCAGCGCTTCGATGTCGTCGCCGAAGAGATCGATGCGGAACGGCGAATCCTCGCCCATCGGGAAGACGTCGATCAGCGAACCGCGGATCGCGAAATCACCGTGGTCCATGACCTGCGGCACGCTGCGGTAGCCGGACTCCGTGAGCTGGCGCCGGAACGCGTCGCGGTCGAGGGTCTGTCCCGTGGACAGCACGAAACTCTGGCCCTGCAGCCATTGCCGCGGCGGCAAGCGATGCAGCAGGGAGGCCATGGAGACGATCAGCACGCCGTGCTTCAGGCCCGGCAGGGCAGACAGCGTGGCGATGCGCTCGGAGATGATGTCCTGGTAGGGGCTGAAGCGGTCGTAAGGCAGCGTCTCCCATTCCGGCAGGTGGTACTTGGGCAGATCAGGCGCAAAAAACGGGATTTCGGCGTCAAGCTGCGCGGCACTTTGTGAATCGGCACAGATGACGAGGCAGAAGCCTCTGGTGGCCTCCACCGTCCGTGCGATGGTGAGTGTCCTCGCCGCGCCGTGCAGCCGGGACCAGCGCGTGAGCCCGGGTTTGCCGGCAGGCAGAGCGGGCGATAGCGGACTCAGGCGGGCGAGATCATCCATGTGCGTTTTAACCAGCTTGCGCAATCTCGGCAGCAATCGCGGCAATCGCGGCAACCGGATCATCCGCGCGCGTGATGGGGCGTCCCACCACCAGGTAATCGCCGCCGGCGGCGCACGCAGCGGCTGGTGAAGCAGTTCGCTGCTGGTCGTCCTGCGCGCTGCCAGCGGGCCGCACGCCCGGCGTGACCGTGAGGAATGCCGCGCCGCAAGCGGCTTTCACCAGCGCGATTTCCCGGGGCGAGCACACCACGCCGTCGAGCCCCGCGTCATGCGCGAGCCTGGCGAGTCGTTCTACCTGTGCGGCAGGTTCGGCGTTGATGCCCACTTCGACGAGCCGTGCGTGGTCCAGGCTGGTGAGTACCGTCACGGCCACCAGCAGCGGCGGATTGGCGTGGGCGGCCAGCGCCTCGCGGGCGGCCACCAGCATGTCGCGTCCGCCGCTCGCGTGGACGTTGACCATCCACACGCCAAGGTCGGCGGCAGCCCGGCACGCGGCGGAAACGGTAGTGGGGATATCGTGGAACTTGAGGTCGAGGAACACGGGCAAGCCGCGTTCCTGCAGAGCGCGGCAGATGGCCGGTCCTTCGCGCGTGAACACTTCTTTGCCTACCTTCACAGCGCATCCGGTGCCCTTGATGCGATCAGCGAACGCGAGGGCTTCACGTCCCTCGGCGAAATCCAGCGCCACGATGATCCGGCGCCCTGCCATACCGCTCAATTTACTCGCCCTCCATGCCTTGTAGGGGTTTGACCGTACTCCACGACCGGCAACCTGGACACTGCCAGTGCAGGCTCCGTCCGGCGAAGCCGCAGTTGCCGCATTTGTAGGTCGCCTTGCCGGCGAGCAGCCGGATGGCCGTTTCCTTCAGCACCTGCAAGTCGTCGCAGGCCTCGCCGCTGGCGCCCGTCAGCGCGTAGTCGATGAGGCGGTCGATGCCGCGAATCGTCGGCCTGATTTTCAGTTCGTGCACGATGTAGCGCTTGGCCGTGGCGAGGCTTTCCTGCTCGGCCATGAGTTCGCCGAGCGCAAGCGTGGCGGAAACACCGGCGCGCAGGCCCGCGAGGCGGGTCAGGTAATCGCGGAATTCATCGGGTCGTCCAAGCCCCTGGAAGCACTTTGAAACCGGCGCCAGTGCCTCGGGGAGGAAATCGATGTCCTGGTGTTCGATGCGCTTCAGGTGCTGGATCGCGCGCTCGAAATCACGCCCGCCCAGCGCGAGTTCCGCACTCATCAGGCTGGCCCTGACGCTGCGGCGATCCACCTGCAAGGCCTTCTCGAGCAGTTCGGTGGCCTCTTCGCGGTTGCCGCGTTCGATTTGGCCGGCCGCGAGCTCGCAATGGAAGTGGGCCCGCTCGGTCGCACGGTTCTCGCCGCTCAGGGCTTCAAGTCGTTCGCTGAACTGGAGCGCCTTAGGCCAGTCCTGCTCCTGCTGGTAGATGTCGATCACATGCCGCAGGGCCTGCGCCTGGTACATGCCGATGTCGAGCAGTTCGAGGAAGAGGTTCTCGGCGCGGTCGAAGAGGCCTGAGCGCATGTAGTCGAGGCCCAGCTCCAGCAGGGCAAGGCCACGCTGGCGCACGTCCAGGGTGGAGCGAGCGACCAGGTTTTGATGGATGCGGATGGCGCGGTCCACTTCGCCTCGTCGGCGGAACAGGTTACCGAGCGCAAGATGGGTTTCGACGGTCTCGCTTTCGACGTCCAGCGCCTTGACGAAGACTTCGATGGCCTTGTCCGGCCGGTCGTGCAGCAGGTAGTTGAGCCCCATGAAGTAGTCGGTGGCGATCTGCTTGGAGTGCTCGCGCCGGAGCGCGAGCTGGGCGTGCTCACGGCGCCCGATAAGCCAGCCGGACGCCGCGGCAATGGGCAGCAAGAACGCCGTGGCGAGGAACAGCCATTCAATAGCCATGGGGGGGTTCCACTGTCGGGCCCATCGTGGTTGGCGGCCGCGTGTTAAGCCTGACTTCGCGTTCGAGGCGCCGGACTCTACGCCCCATGTGCCAGCGTGCAGGCAGCATGGCCAGGCCGCCAAGCACGGCGCCGATCAGCAGGCAAAGGACCATGAGCAGGGACAGCGGAAGGGTGACCGCATCCGTGTAGAAATCGAAGGTCACCGGGGCCTGGTTGCGCGCGTGCAAGGCAAGGCCAAGGAGCAGGCAGGCCAGACCGACCAGCGTGTAGACGATTCTTTGCACTGGCGGCGCCCCTATCCGGTGTCCTGCCATCACTTTAACGGCCGGGCACTCCGACCCGGATCAGTCGTCGTCGTCGTCGTAATCGTCGTCGTTGTAACCGGCAGCCCGACGACGGTCGCGTACCGCCTGCAAGGTGGCTTCATCGAGCGCATTGACGCGCTCGCGGAGCTCCTTGCCCGGCTTGAAATGCGGCACGTATTTGCCCGGCAGCGATACGGGATCGCCTGACTTGGGGTTGCGTCCCACCCTTGGCGGGCGGTAGTGGAGGGAAAAACTGCCGAAGCCCCTGATTTCGATGCGCTGCCCCGTCGCCAGGGTCTGCGCCATGTGTTCGAGCATGCTTTTTACCGCGAGTTCGACGTCGCGGTAACCGAGCTGGGCTTGTTTTCGGACCAGGATCTCGATCAGTTCCGATTTTGTCATTCTTGTTCTCGGCATTACTGCGGCGGTCGATGCACTCGCATCGACCGCCGCGACGCGGCTCGACTAGCGCATTTACCGTTCGAGTTGCTCCCTGAGCAGATCACCAAGGTTGGTGCGCGGGGCGTCGTTGTCGGCGCTGTATTCTTCCAGCGCAGTCGCTTCGTATTCGCTTTCCTTGGCCTTGATCGAAAGGTTGATCACGCGGCGCTTGCGGTCGACCCCGATAATCATCGCTTCCACTTCCTCGTTCTCACGCAGCAGCTTGCGGGCGTCGTCGACCTGGTCGCGGGCGATTTCGCTGGCGCGAATCACGCCTTCGATGCCTTCGCCGAGGTTGATGACGGCAGCCTTGGCGTCCACTTCGGTCACGAGTCCCTTGACGATGGTGCCCTTCTGGTTCGCCGCCAGGTAGCTGGAGAATGGATCCTGCGCCATCTGCTTCACGCCAAGCGAAATGCGCTCGCGTTCGGCGTCGACGGCCAGCACCACGGCTTCGAGCTCGTCGCCCTTCTTGTAGTTGCGGACGGCTTCTTCACCCGGGATGTCCCAGGACAGGTCGGAGAGGTGAACGAGCCCGTCGATGCCTCCATCGAGGCCCACGAAGATGCCGAAGTCGGTGATGGACTTGATGACGCCCACGACGCGGTCGTTCTTATTGTGGGTTGCGGCGAATTCGTCCCACGGGTTCGACTTGCATTGCTTCATGCCGAGCGAGATGCGGCGACGGTCTTCGTCGATGTCGAGGACCATGACTTCCACTTCCTGACTGAGGTGGACGACCTTGGACGGATGGACGTTCTTGTTGGTCCAGTCCATTTCGGACACGTGCACCAGGCCTTCCACGCCAGGCTCGATTTCCACGAAGCAGCCATAATCGGCGATGTTGGTCACGGTGCCGAAGAGGCGGCTGTGCTCGGGGTAGCGGCGGGAGATGTCGACCCAGGGATCTTCGCCCAGCTGCTTCAGACCCAGTGACACGCGGGTGCGTTCGCGGTCGAACTTGAGCACCTTGACCTGGATTTCCTGGCCAATGGCGACGACTTCCGAAGGATGCTTGACGCGGCGCCACGCCATGTCGGTGATGTGCAGGAGGCCGTCGATGCCACCGAGGTCGATGAACGCGCCGTAATCGGTGAGGTTCTTGACCAGGCCCTTGGTGACGGCGCCTTCGGTGAGGGTCTCAAACAGCGCTTCGCGCTCGGCGGAGTTCTCGCTTTCGACCACCGCGCGGCGGGACACCACGACGTTGTTGCGTTTGCGGTCGACCTTGACCACCTTGAACTCGAGCGGCTTGCCTTCGAGGTAGCTGGTGTCGCGCACCGGGCGCACGTCGACCAGGGAACCGGGGAGGAAGGCGCGGATGGATTCGATGTCGACGGTGAATCCGCCCTTGACCTTGTCGCTGATGATGCCGGTGACGCTCTGGCCGGCTTCGCAGGCCTTCTCGAGCTCGTCCCAAGCCTTGGCGCGCTTGGCCTTATCGCGCGACAGGCGGGTTTCGCCGTTGCCGTCTTCCACGGAATCGAGCGCAACGTCGACTTCGTCGCCGACACTGACTTCGAGTTCGCCCATGGGGTTGCGGAACTGCTCGACGGGAATGTTGCCTTCCGATTTCAGTCCTGCGTTGATGACTACGAAATCTGCCCGGATTTCGATGACGCGGCCCTTGAGGATGGTGCCCGGGCGCATCTTGAGCGCGACTTGGCTGCTTTCAAACAGTTCGGCAAAACTCTCCGACATAGATACCTGACTTTGATTTAGCGACGGGCAATCGGCGCGCGGGATCGCAGTGACACTGCACGCTAACGCTTCACCCGAAGTTTGGGTTAAGGGTTAAAGAATTCTCATCCGCCGCGTCAGGCCAGCCCCTGCTGTTGCAGCAACTGCCTTACACGGCTTTCCACTTCGGCTATCCCGAGGGAGGTGGTATCGAGGATGGTGGCGTCGGGAGCGGGCTGCAGCGGCGCGATAGCGCGCTGCTGATCCCGTTGATCGCGGCGGCGAATGTCCTCAAGAAGCGAGGCGAGGTTAACACCCATCCCCTTATCGCTCAACTGCTTATGACGCCTTTCCGCACGCACGTCCGGACTGGCCGTCAGGAAAAGCTTGAGGGTCGCGTCCGGGAAAATGACCGTGCCCATGTCCCGGCCGTCCGCGATGAGGCCGGGCGCCTGGCGGAAATCACGCTGGCGGCCCAGCAGGGCCGCCCGGACGGCCGGCAACGCGGCAATCAGGGACGCGTCGGTACCGGCATCCTCGGTGCGGATCCGGGCGGAGACGTCCATACCGTCCAGCATCGGCCGGAACTCCCCGCCATCCACCTTGAAAGTGACCGGCAGGCTGGCCGCCACCGCAGCCACGTCGGCTTCGTCGTCCAGGGCGAGGCCAAGATCCCGGGCGCGCAGGCCCACCAGCCGGTAGAGGGCGCCGCTGTCGAGGAAGTGCCAGCCCAGGAGGGCGGCCAGCCAGGCGCAAAGTGTGCCCTTGCCCGTCCCGCTGGGGCCGTCGACGGTAACCACCGGGATAGGCTGGCTCAAAGCTTGAGCCCCACGGCACGCGCCAGCGGCGCAAAAGTGGGGAAGGACGTGGCGATGGTATCGGCGCCGAGCACGCGCATGGGACCGCTCGCGCGCAGGGCAGCAATAGCAAAGGACATCGCGATGCGATGGTCACCGTGGCTTTCGACCGTGGTACCGACGAGCGCGCCACCGTGGATGTCGATGCCGTCGTCGTAGGTTTCCACCCGGATCCCGGCCGCCGCCAGGCCCGCTGCCATGGTGGCGATGCGATCGCTTTCCTTATGGCGCAGTTCCTCGGCGCCGCGCACCCGGGTGACGCCGCGCGCGCAAGCGGCGGCAATGAAGAGGATGGGGAATTCGTCGATGGCCAGCGGCACCAGGGCTGGATCGATGTCGATACCACGCAATTCGGCCGACCGTATGCGGAGATCAGCCACCAGCTCGCCGCCCACCAGGCGCTCGTCGAGGCGTTCTATGCGGGCGCCCATCTGGGCGAGGATCTCGAGCACGCCGGTGCGGGTGGGATTAACGCCTACCTTGGACAAGGTGAGATCGCTGCCGGGTGCGATGCTCGCTCCCACGATGAAAAATGCCGCGGAGGAAATATCCGCCGGGACCGTGATACTGCTCGCCCGCAGGCGTTGGCCGCCGCGCAGTGCGACCCGTGGACCATCGACCGTGATCTCCACGCCACTGCCGGCCAGCATGCGTTCGCTGTGGTCGCGGGTGGGCGCGGGTTCGATCACGACGGTCTCGCCTGCGGCGAAAAGCCCGGCCAGGAGGACCGCGGACTTTACCTGGGCGCTCGCCACGGGCATCTCGTAGATGATGCCGTGCAGGGGATGGTTGGCTTCGATGGAGAGCGGCGGCGTGCCGCTTGGCTGGGTCTGGATGACGGCGCCCATGCGCCCGAGGGGCTCGGTGACCCGACGCATCGGCCGGCGCTGCAGGGAGGCATCGCCCGTGAGCGTCGCGGCGATCCCGTGGCCGGCCAGAATCCCGGACAGGAGCCGCATCGACGTCCCGGAATTGCCCATGTCGAGCGGACCCGTCGGCAGCGTGAGGCCGCGCACGCCCTTGCCGTGCACGCGAATCAGCCGGCCGCCGTCCAGTTCCTCGATGTCGATGCCCATGGCGCGAAACGCCCCCATCGTGGAGCGGACGTCTTCGCCCAGCAGGCAGTCGCGAATCTCGGTCACGCCGTCCGCCAATGCACCCAGCATGACGGCGCGATGGGAAATGGACTTGTCGCCCGGCACCTGAACGACGCCCTGGAGGGCGCCGCCAGCATTGATGATGAG
Organism: Gammaproteobacteria bacterium; assembly: GCA_043744805.1. Lineage (GTDB taxonomy): Bacteria > Pseudomonadota > Gammaproteobacteria. Next base: position 1,933 of record JAYTTZ010000177.1, on the reverse strand, counting down.
TTCCCCGTCACCGCTCATGCCTTCGGGCTCCTGTTCAGGTAGTCGTCACGGGCCGTCTTGGCGCGGGCGAAGGACGCTTCCAGCGCCACCGCGTCACCGCTCGCCAGGGCTTCGCGCAGGCCTGCCAGAGTGCGTTCGAAACGTTCGCACACCGCGATCAGTGCCGGTGCATTGGCCAGCGAGATGTCGCGCCACATCGCCGGACTGCTGGAGGCGATGCGGGTGAAATCGCGGAAGCCGCCCGCGGCGTAGTCGAGCACATCGACCGGGGTGTCGAGATCGAGCAGGCAGTTCATCATCGCGTAGGCGAGGAGATGCGGCAGGTGGCTGGTGGCGGCCAGCACCTCGTCATGGACTTTTGCATCCAGGGTGATGACCTCGGCGCCCACGGCTTCCCACATCGCCACCACCTTGGCCTGCGCAAAGGCGGCTTGTTCCGGTAGCGGCGTGAGGATGGTGCGATGTTGCCGGAAGAGGCTCGCCGTCGAGGCCTCTACGCCGCTCTTTTCCGCGCCGGCAATGGGGTGGCCGGGTACGAACCTCGGCAGGGCGTCGCCGAGGGTGGCGCGCGCCGCCTCGATGACGCAGACCTTGGCGCTGCCAACGTCGGTGACGATTGCCGAGGGTGCCAGGGCAGGCGCGATGCGCTGAAGGATTTCACGGGTGGCGCCCAGCGTTACGGCAACCACCACCATGTCGGCGCCGGCGACGGCGCCGGCGGGATCGGCATGGGCCTCGTCGATGACGCCGAGTTCAATCGCCCGCGCGAGGTTCACCGGATCGCGGCCACAGCCCACCACCCGGCGCACAAGGCCGGCTTCGCGCAGTGCGCGGGCAAGCGAGCCGCCAATCAGCCCAACGCCGATGATGCACAGGGTATCGATCATTTCCGGGAGACGGTGGTCAGAGCACCGCGCGCGGGTAGGAGCCGAGCACCCGCAGCAGGCTGGTGCGTTGGGCTACCTTGGCGAGGGCCAGGGCGACGTGTTCGTCGTCCTGGTGGCCTTCGATGTCGGCGAAGAAGACATAGTCCCAGCGGCTGTGCGGCTGGGGCCGGGATTCGATGCGGGTCATGCTGATCCGGGCTTCGGCAAAGGCCCCGAGGAGGTCGTGCAGCGCGCCGGGGCGATTGGGCGTGACGAACATGAGCGAGGTGCGGTCCCCGCCGCTTGCTGCGCATTTCAGGCGGCCCAGTACGAGGAAGCGGGTGGTGTTGCTAGGGTCGTCCTCGATGTTGCGGGCGAGGATCGGGAGTTCGTAAAGCGAAGAAGCCATCTCGCCAGCGATGGCGGCGGCGGCGGGCTCGTCCACCACCAGCCGCGCCGCTTCCGCGTTGCTGCTCGCGGACAACTGCTCGGCGCGCGGGCAGTGGGCGTCCAGCCAGTGCCGACACTGGGCCAGCGCCTGCGGGTGCGCCCTGACCCGTGCCACCGAAGCCAGGTCGGAAGCCTTGGTCAGCAACTGGTGGTGCACTTCGAGCAGTACTTCGCCGCAGATCTGGAGGTCGGAGTCGCGCAGGCCGTCGAGCGTCTGGTTGACCGGGCCCTCCAGCGAGTTTTCCACCGGCACCACGCCAAAATCCGCTGTCCCGCCGGCCACCGTGCGGAGGACTTCGTCGATCGAGGCGCAGGGCGTCAGCGCTACGGCGCCACCAAAATGCTTGCGGGCCGCGGTGTGCGTGTAGGTGCCGGCCGGGCCAAAGTAAGCCACCTTGATGGGCTGTTCGAGCGCGAGGCAGGCCGACATGACTTCCCGGACGAGCCGGGCGACTTCGTCGTCGGGCAGCGGTCCAGGATTGAGCGTCTTGATCCGGCGCAGCACCTGCGCCTCGCGATCCGGGCGGTAGAGTTCGGTCCCAAGCCCGTTCTCTCGCTTGATCCGGGCCACCTTCAGCGCAAATTCGGCGCGCGCATTCAGGAGCCGCAGGAGTTCG
>JAYTTZ010000176.1:0-25165 GCA_043744805.1 Gammaproteobacteria bacterium | reverse complement strand
AGCAACTGGGGCAGGACATGGGAGCGGTAGAAACCCATTCCGGCTGGGGTCGCGGCGGTAGGGTTCAAGCCGCTGGCGGTGAGCAGTCGATGCGTGTGCATTGCGGATCACTTCCATGGATTGATGCAGGAGGCGCGGCCGACATGGGCGACAGCGCATCGAGCGCCGGCACCGGCAAGCCGGCGTTGCGGTAAATGGCCTGGAGCCGTTCATAGGCGGCCGCATGCCCCTGGCGGGCGGCCGCGCGATACCAGGTCACGGCTTCGGCTTCGTCGGCCGGCACGCCATCGCCGCGGTCGTAGCGCTGGGCGAGGGCGAATTGCGCGTTGCGCCAGCCGGCGGCAGCGGCGCGCTGCAGCCACGCGAAGGCATTGCCGTGGTCGTTGGCGGTACGCTTGAGGGTAAAGAGCACCTGGGACAGCAGCCACTGGGCTTCCGGGTTGCCGTCGGCCGCCGCGCTTTCGAGCAGGGGCAGCGCAGTAAGCGCCTTGCCGGCGGCAAGCGCGGCGCGGGCAGGCTCAAGCCCGGGGTCGCGTTCGGTGCCGGCGGTGGGCTTGGGGGGTTCGGCTGGTGGAGTGGGTTCCGGCGCGACTGCCGTGGCGGCGTCGGGGGCTGAATCAATCTGGATACCGCGGCTGCGCGCGAGCGCCATGGCGCTCAGCTCGTCGGCCGAAACCTCCGCCGGCACGGGGACGACAGCGTTCGGCAGACTGGAGGGGACGATGTCGTCGTCATCTGCCGGCGACGAGGCGCCCGGACCGGGCCCCGGACCAGGCGCGGGCGGCGGGAGGAGGGAGGTCGCATCGGGCGTGGTGCCAGCTTCCGCGGCGGGAGGCTGCATGCCGGCGGCACGGTAGAACTCAGCAACGTTCTTCCGGGCCAAGGCATGACCTTGACGGGCGGCAGCCCGGTACCAGGTGAAGGCCCAGTCGTCATCCTGCTTCACGCCCTCGCCCAGCAGGTACATATTGCCGAGGTTGTACTGGGCGTCGGCGTTGCCGAGCTTGGCCGCGCGTTCGTACAGGTCGCGCGCCCGGCTGAGATCACGCGGCGCGCCACGACCTTCCTGGTAGCGGCTGGCAAGTTCAAGGAGCGCGCCGGGATCGTTGCGCGCGGTCAGGCTTTCGAGCTCGGCGATGGAGCCAGGCGCGGTGTCCGGTGCCGCCGGGCAAACCATGCCGTATACGGCCAGCGACAAGGCCATGAGTACGGTACTGAAACCGGGTCGGCGGCAGCTTGGGGGGACGTTGGATTTGGGCGCGGGAGTGGACATCACGCCACAGTATATTGAGGCCGATGGCCTAACGTCACCAAGATGTAGCGTTACCGAGACCAATTACCTGGTAATTCCACCAGGTCACGCCACAGCCGGCAGCTCAGTCGGTGGATTTGCGCGAGGTGCGGGGCGTCACGCCAATCAACAGGACGTTCCGGCCTTCGATGAGGAGCTGCTTGTCGTGTTCCATGTCCTTGAGCACTTTCCCGACCATTTCCCGTGAGCAGCCGACGAGCCGCGCAAGCTCGAGCCGGGTGACCTGCACCGTCGTGCCGGTGGACACCACTTCCGCATCCGGCTGCTCGGCCAGTTCCAGCAGGGCGCGGGCGATCCGGCCGTGCACGTCGAGCGAGGCGAGATCCTTCAGCTTGCGGTTGGTGGCGCAGAGGCGGCTTGCCATCTGGCCCGTCATGGCAATGAGGAGATGGGGATAGATATCGGTCAGTTCGCGCAGCCGTGTGTAGCCAATCTGGGCGACCTGGCATTCGATCCGGGCACGGACCAACGCGGAGCGCGCTTCGCCTTTGGCGAAAAGGCCGATCTCGCCAAAGAACTCTCCGGGGTTGAGGTAGGCAAGGACGATTTCGCGGCCAACCTCGTCGGACAGCATCACCGACACGGAGCCGCTGACGATGTAATAGAGCTCGTTGGCTACATCACCCTGGCGGATGATGGTCGCACGGGCCGCGTAGCGTCGGATGTGACAACGGGCCAGAAAAGGTTGCAGGTCGACTTCATCAACCCTGACACCAGTCATGTGCGGCACTACCTCAACCAACTGTCCGGAGATGTGACACCTTAGTCGGAGAGCGATTCAAGGCATAGCCCCCGAGGAGACCGGCGCCTGCAACAGGTCATCAGGAGAACGCCTTGGCTTGCCAGCGACGCCGGGTCGCAGCGCTTTGAGCGGTATCCAGCGTGCACCCGCGAAGTCGTAGCGGAAATTGGCGACGGGTTCGACCTGTCCCGGCACGGTGAAACTGCGTACCAGCTCACCGCCGACGATGCGCACAGCCTCGACGACCGTGGGTGGCAGCGGCCTGGTCGTGTCGAGCGGGGCCAGCGCCAGCGACTCGAACCATTCACCGGTCCAGGTCCAGGCCCGCAGCATCGGTGCCTGGCCAGGCTCGGCCGGGGCGGTGCTCGCGAGCAGTTCCGGCTTGCCGTCGGCGTTGGCGTCCAGGGTCCAGCATGCGCGCAGCGGGCCCTCGACCGGCACTTCCATGCGCGTCCTCACGCTCCCTTCATCCAGGACCGCGATATCGAGCTGGTTCGCCGTAGCCGAGAGCTCGACCGCGACACCGCCGAGGGTAACCTTGCAGGCCACCGGTGGCGTCGAATCAGCCTTGGCAACCGCTATCCCGAGCAGGCCCAGGGCGCCCAAAGCCGCCATCGCCCACTTCCTTTGTGTCCCAAGCCTTGATCTCATGGTATCGAGTCCTTATCCTTTGGCACTACTCACAGGCGAGTGCTAATAACACTCTCGGGTTCGAGTACCAACCCCTATCAATAAAGAAGAAAGTCTTCAAGGAGACGAGAGACCATGAAGATCCGTCCACTGCATGACCGCGTGATCATCAAACGCCTGGAAGAGGAAAAAACCTCCCCGGGTGGCATTTTCATCCCTGACTCCGCCGCCGAGAAGCCGATTCGCGGTGAAGTCGTTGCCGTCGGCAACGGCAAGCTGCTCGACAACGGCACGGTTCGTCCGCTCGACGTCAAGGTCGGCGACAAGGTGCTGTTCGGCAAGTATTCCGGCAACGAGGTGAAGGTCGACGGCGTCGACTACCTCGTGATGCGCGAAGACGACGTCGTCGCGGTGCTGGGCTGAACGCCCGCGTTCCCCACCGCCATCCAAATTCCAGAGGTAAGTGAACATGGCTGCTAAAGAAGTACGCTTTTCAGACGACGCCCGTGCCCGCATGGTGCGTGGCGTCAACATTCTCGCCAACGCCGTCAAGCAGACGCTGGGCCCGAAGGGCCGCAACGTGGTGCTCGAGAAGAGCTTCGGCGCCCCGACCGTCACCAAGGACGGCGTCTCCGTGGCGAAGGAAATCGAACTTGAAGACAAGTTCGAGAACATGGGCGCCCAGATGGTGAAGGAAGTCGCCTCCAAGACTTCCGACATCGCTGGTGACGGCACCACCACCGCCACCGTGCTGGCCCAGGCCATCGTCCGCGAAGGCATGAAGGCCGTCACCGCCGGCACCAACCCGATGGACATCAAGCGCGGCATCGACAAGGCCGTGATCGCCGCCGTCGCCGAGCTGGGCGCGATCTCCAAGCCCTGCACCGACACCAAGGCGATTGCCCAGGTCGGCACGATTTCCGCCAACTCTGATCCGGAAATTGGCGACATCATCGCCAAGGCGATGGACAAGGTCGGCAAGGAAGGCGTGATCACCGTTGAAGAAGGCTCCGGCCTGGCCAACGAACTGGACATCGTCGAAGGCATGCAGTTCGACCGTGGCTATCTGTCGCCGTACTTCATCAACAACCAGGAAAGCATGAGCGTCGAACTCGAGGAGCCCCTCATCCTCCTGCACGACAAGAAGCTCTCCAGCATCCGTGACCTCCTCCCAGTGCTCGAAGGTGTTGCCAAGTCCGGCCGCGCCCTGCTGATCATCTGCGAAGACGTCGAAGGCGAAGCCCTGGCCACCCTCGTGGTGAACAATATGCGCGGCATCGTCAAGGTTGCCGCCGTCAAGGCCCCGGGCTTTGGCGATCGCCGCAAGGCCATGCTGGAAGACATCGCCGTCCTCACCGGTGGCCGCGTGATCTCCGAAGAAGTCGGCCTGTCCCTCGAGAAGGCTGAACTCACCGACCTCGGCCGTGCCAAGAAGATCCAGATCTCGAAAGAGAACACCACGATCATCGACGGCGCCGGCGACCAGAAGCAGATCGAGAACCGCGTCCAGCAGATTCGTGTCCAGATCGAGGAAACCACCTCGGACTACGACCGTGAAAAGCTGCAGGAACGCGTGGCCAAGCTGGCTGGCGGCGTTGCCGTCATCAAGGTCGGCGCTGCGACCGAAGTCGAAATGAAGGAAAAGAAGGCCCGCGTCGAAGACGCGCTGCACTCCACCCGCGCTGCGGTTGAAGAAGGCGTGGTTCCTGGCGGCGGTGTCTCGCTCCTGCGTGCCCAGGCCAAGGCCCGTGCCGTCGTTGGCGACAACCCTGACCAGCAGATCGGTATCAACATCCTCGTGCGCGCGCTCGAGGAGCCGATTCGCCAGATCGTGGCCAACGCCGGCGTCGAGCCGTCCGTGGTCGTCAACAAGGTCAACGAAGGCACTGGTAACTACGGTTACAACGCCCAGACCGGTGAATACGGCGACATGATCGCGATGGGCATCCTGGATCCGACCAAGGTCTCCCGCTCTGCCCTGCAGAACGCGGCCTCGGTGGCCGGCCTCATCCTCACCACCGAGTGCATGGTTGCCGAGGCGCCGAAGAAGGACGCGCACGGCGGTCATGGCGGCGGTGGCGATATGGGCATGGGCGGCATGGGCGGTATGGGTGGCATGGGCGGCATGATGTAAGGGTTCGCCCTTACTTCAGGTCCAAAAGACCCGTAGTCCTTGAAAGCCCCGCTTCGGCGGGGCTTTCTTTTGTGCTGTACCCACTGAAATGTGTCTAGCAGCCTGTCGGACTTGGGGAGCGTCGGCTGCTAGCGTGGCGCGTAGCCGCGCAACGGCCGCGCCATCTCAACTCCCGTCGCGATCGCAGCGCGTGTCCTTACCCGTGCGCCACTCCCAGCCCGCTAATCCCCGACCTTCTTCCCCAGGTGCGGCAAGGTGTCCGCCTCGCCCCGGCGCATGTACCGCGCTTCGCTGCCACTGCGCGTCACGTTCTCGTACACCCCGTCGTCCCGCTTCACCAGTTTGGTAAAACCCATGTTGCGGATTTCCGAGTTGCTCCTGGGCACCGCGATGCCGGGCGCAGTGATGACCCGACGGACGGGTGCGAGGAAATCGGTCTCGCCCAGCGGGGCCTGCGCGGCGTAGCAGACTTCGCCCCAGGTGGTGAGGTCATGGTCGAGGCCGTGGCGCACTTCCAGCGTGCGGTCGTTGGCTGCGCAGTAGTAGATGTACACGGGCATGGGTTGGCCTTGGGGGTCGATACGATAGTGACAAGATTGCGGTATTCAACCCGCAACTCAAGAGGCCGCACACATGCGGCTATACTGCCCCATACCCAACCGAAGGTGAGCCCACGATGCTCCAGATCCAGCAAATCCCCTGTCTCAGCGACAACTACATCTATCTGGTCCATGAGCCCGTCCAGAACCTCACCGCCGTGGTGGACCCGGCGGAAGCCGCGCCGGTCTTCGAGACCCTGGCGAAACACGGTTGGACCCTCACCCACATCCTCAACACCCACCACCACCCTGACCACGTGGGTGGCAACCTGGAACTGCAGTCCGCCACGGGCTGCGCAATCGTGGGGCCGGCGGCTGACGCAGCCCGCATCCCGGGCATCGCGCACCAGGTGGCCGACGGTGACACCTTCAGCTTCGGTGCCGCACAGGCCAAGATCCTGGACGTGCCCGGCCACACCCGCGGCCACATCGCCTACTGGTTTGCGGAGGATCACGCGCTCTTCTGCGGCGACACCCTGTTCGCGCTCGGCTGCGGGCGGATGTTCGAAGGCACGGCGCCGCAGATGTGGCATTCGCTCTCCAAGCTCCGCGACCTGCCGGGCGACACCCGCGTCTACTGCGCCCACGAATACACCCAGTCCAACGGCCGCTTCGCGCTCAGCGTGGAGCCGGGCAACGCGGCGCTGGTGGCGCGCATGGCAGGCATCGATGGCCTGCGTGCACAGGCGCTGCCCACGGTGCCTTCGCTGCTCAAGGACGAAGTCGCCACCAATCCCTTCCTGCGCCCGGAGAGCCCGGAACTGCAGGCGCTGCTGGGCCTGGTTGGCGCACCGCTGCACGAAGTGTTTGGCGCGACCCGCGCCCGCAAGGACAGCTTCCGGGGCTGAGTGCCCTCAGGCTTTTTCGAGCCCCAGCTCCAGCAGGGCCGCGAGCTTGCGGCCCTGTTCGTCCCAACTGTCAGCGAGCCCGGGATCGGCCAGCGTGGGCGTCATGAGCTGCGCCTCGATACGCGCGGCGAGCATGCGGGCATCGCCCGGCGGATACAGGCACGCCGGCTGCAGCGCCAGCAAGCGCGCCGTCTCCCCCACCGCCGCCGCCACCAGCGGCACCCTGCAGGCCGTCATTTCCACCAGCTTCTGCGGATGGCAGGCGCGGCCAAAGAGGCTGTCCCGGTTGCACACCACGCCCACGTCGAGACTGCGCAGGACCAGCGGTACCTGCGCATAATCGAGCTCGCCAAGATCAATCGCCCCCGCCGGGATGAGCCGCGCACTGGCTGCGTCGCGCGGGCCGGCCAGCACCAACTTCAAGCCAGGCACGCGGAGCTTCAACTGCGTATAGGCCTCGAACAAATCCGTAATCCCGCGCGAGGCAGCGAGCGCGCCCACCGTGCCGATGAGCGGCAGGCCCAGCGGCAGGCCCAGCGCTTCGCGCGCGGCCTCACGACCAGATGCAGGCACGAAGTCCACCGGCAGGCCGTTGCCGATCACGGCCAGCGCGCCGGGCAGGCGACCTCGCGTGGCGAGGATGTCGGCCAAAGTGTGGCTCACGGTGCACAGGGCGGCCGCGGCCGCACAGGCACAACGCAGCGCACTGCGCAGTCCCGGCAGCCGGGTGAGTCCGTAGGATTCAAAGTCGTCGTAGAGATCAAGGACCAGTGGCAACGCCAAGCGGCGCGCAAGCCGCGCGCCCAGCACCAGCTGGGGCGCGTCGGCGGTGGCGAGGATCAGTTGCGGTTGCAAGGTCCGCGCAACGTCGTAGGGTTTACGGAGACACCGCCACGGAAACGGCAGCACGTCCACCGAATGCCAGCGCACGCCGTCCGTGCTGCGTGTCTCCTCGCCGCGCGGCCGGTACGTGCCCATCACCACTTCCACCTCGTGCCCCAACGCGGCCAGCGCGCGCGGCAGTTCAAAGAAGCGTCCGTAGCGATCGAGCAGCAGATCCTTGCCCATGTACTGCCGCTTGGTGAGCATGAGGATGCGCATCAGGCAGGCGCGTGGCCGCGCACCACCCGTTCCAGCAGTTCAAGGTTGGCGCGTGCCACGGGCTCGATGGCGAAGTGCGCTTCGACTTGCGCCCGCGCGCGCCTGCCCCGTTCCAGGAGCCCGGCATCATCGGTGGTGAACATTGCACCCAACGCACGCTCCAACGCCGCGACGTCGTTCGGTTCGCAGACCCAACCTGCGCCGTCCTCCACCACGGTGTCGAGTCCCCCACAGCGCGTGCACAGCACCGGCAGTCCGGCTTCCATGGCTTCCAGCACGGCGTTCGACATGCCTTCGTAGCGCGAAGGCAGCAGCAACACGTCGGCCCGCGCGAGGTTTGCGCGCACCTCGCTGGCAGGCACCGCCCCCAGGAAGGCCACGCAGTCGTGGAGATCGAGCGCTTCCACCTGCGCCAGGAGGGGCGCTTGCATCGGACCCTCACCCAGCAGGTTCAGCTGGAAGCGGGCACCACCCGCACGGCAGGCCGCCAGCGCCGGCAACAGCAAATCGAGCCCCTTCTGCGGCTCCATGCGGCCAGTCCAGAGCAGTTGCCGCAAGGGTGAGACGCGCGCGCGCGGCAGCGGCGCCTGCAGGCCAATGCCGTTGGGAATGGTCGAGCGCGGCGGGCGACGAATACCCACGGCGTCGAGATCCGCGGCAATGAGCGGATTGATGAGGTTGAGCGCGTCCATGTGGCGGTCGATCAGCCGGCACCACAGGCGCCAGCCCGGGATGGAACGCAGGAAGGCAACATCCCCGGTACCCCGCGCATTGATCGGGCAGCCGACCATCTTCCAGCGACAAATCCCCAGTGCACGCAGCAACGCAATCGTCACCACGCCGTCGCCGAGGCCACGGCAATACACCACGTCGAAATCCCGCCGCGTGAGGGCGAGCCACGACAGCCCCACAAAAAACCCCACCGCGCGACCCACGCGCCCGCCGCGCCCGAAGCCGCGCAGCGAATGCGTGCGCACCCGGTAATCGCCCAGCGCTTGTTCGCCGTCCGGGATCTTCCAGCCGGCCACTTCCACCCTCACGCCGGCCGCGAGCCAATGTTCGACCAGGCGCACGATCTGGTTCTCGGCACCGCCCATGACGTGTGGCGGCAGGTTGCCGAGGACGAGCACGCGCAGGCGATTCGCGCTAACCATCGCGTGCGCTTCCAGACGACGAAGCCGGGCGTTGCAGGCAGACCATCACGAGATCCGGCAGCGCACGTCCCTCGCAATCCGGGCGCCGAAGCTGCCCGGCAACTTCGCTGAAGATTCGCCAGGGATGCCCGAGCAGGAAACCCGCGAGTCGCAGCGCCTTCACCCAGCGCCCGCCCCGCGTGGTCATGGGCATGGCCTGTAGCACCAGGCTGCGCAACACCCGGTGCGCGAGCGAGGCGGCGTTGGGCAATTCAAGCTGCATCGACAGGCCAAGTCTTTCGGCCAGCGCCTGCAGCGACACCAGGTTCCAGCGGGTGAGGTGGTGGGGCGGCGCGTTGAAAGGATCGAACCACGCATGCTCGTAGCTCAGCGGGCTCAGCGGCACCGAGAAACACAGACGACCACCGGGCCGCAGGGCCTCGCGCGCTTGCGCCAGAAGGCCCACCGGATCGCCGGAGTGCTCCACGACGTGCCAGAACGTGATGACATCGGCGCCGGCGGGCAGCGCGCGCGTGGCCTCCGACAGGCCACCAAGGCGCACGTCGAGGCCACGCGCCCGTGCGGCGGCCACCACGTCGGGATTGAACTCAACCCCGAAGGCGACCACGTCGGGGAGTTCGACGATCTGCCGCAGGAAGCCACCGTCGCCACAGCCCACGTCCAGCACCTGCAGCGGCCGTCCTGCAGGTCTGGGCATGGACTCGATGCGCGCGCGGCAGGCGTCCCATTCCCGGCGCGCCGCGTGGTAGGCAAAACCCGCCTGCGTGAGCCACTGGTAGAAGCCCGCGCCGGGCTCGCGCATGGGATGTGCGAACTCGAGCGTGCACGCCGCGCAGCGCCGGAGTCCGTACTGCGGCGGCATCACGGCTTCCAGTCCACCGGCGGCGAGCGCGGTTTCGATCGCCGTGATCATCCCGGCGCGGGACGGGACGGGCATGGCGATGGTGCTGGCGGCGCACACGGGGCACGCCGGCGCATCGACGGCACCTGCCGGCGCCGTCGTCATCCCGGCTTGCGACACGCCGCCTCCACGCCGTTGCCCCCATGCGTGGCTTCCACCTCCACTGCGCCGAGGCTTTCCAGGAAGCGCTGGATGCCGTGCGCCGTGCGTCGATGCTTGAACACGTCCGTCATCGCATCGTGCGTATCGAGCAACATCCAGTCGTAGTACATCTCGCGATCGCGCAGGCCGAAGTGGGGATAGTAGTTCACGATGGGATTGAGCCGGCTCAGCACCAACTGGATCAGCCGCGACTCGCGGAAGCGCCACACCAGCGGAAACCAGCGGTCCACCACTTTTTTCACGGCGGCGAACTGCCGTTCGCGCGGCAGGCGCAGGAAGTACCAGCGATACGCGATGCCGGCCACGCCGAGCGGCGGCGGCAGGTGGTTGCGGAGCTTCCAGCGGTAGTGATCGAACACCAGCCGTCCACCGGGCTTCACGCGCGAATAGAGCGCGCGGAGGCTTTCTTCCGGATCGGGGGTGTGCTGGATCACCCCGAGGCACACCACGAGATCGTAGGCATTGGCGGGAAACGGCATCTTGCGGAGGTCCGCCTGGACGAGGCTTAGACGTTCGTGCCCGCCGTTGTTGGCCGCGTTGGCCTGCACGGCGGCGGAGTAGTCGAAGGAATCGACGGTGGCCCCATGGGCGAGCAGGAGTTCGGTGAAGCGGCCCGCGCCGGAACCTGCTTCCAGCACGAGCTGCCCCTTGAGGCTCTCGAGTGGTCGGCGCAGGCAGCGGGCGAGGCGTGTCGCGGACAGTGGAATGCCGGTGGCGGAGTCGAGCTGGGTGCGCGGAAAGCGCTGCCACTGTTCGCCGAAAGCGTCCGCGTAGTTCTCGCTCCCCACGAAGCGCGGGATGCCGTCGACGACGGGATATCGCTGGCCGTCGGCCCCGCTGCAGGCGTCGGCTTCCCAGCGCAGCGGTTCACCGGTGGCGGGCGTCACGAGGCGCGGAAAACGTGCTTGCATGCAGGGCCCCCGGGAATGCGGAGACCTATCTTAGCGGCTGGCGCGGAATCTGCCCGACGCGCCACCACACCAGCGCCACCAGCAGCACTTCACTGCACACCAGGGCGTAGGCCGCGCCCACCGCACCGGCCCGTGGGATGAAGCACAGCATGAGCACGGCAAGCACCGCCATGGTCACGAGGTCGGCGCCGAAGCGCCAGCGCTTCCAGCCGTAGCCGAGCAGCACGTTGGTGCCGAGCGATCGCAGGCAGTAGGCCGGAACGTAAGCCGCCACGACGTGCAGGGCGGGCACTGCGCCCCGGAATCCTTCGCCCACCACCAGCGGAAGGAGCGGCGCGGCCAGCCAGAGGGCTACGCCCGCGCACAGTCCGTAGCCCAGGGTCACCGCCAGCAGGGAGGCGAGCAGGCGTCCGTGCGCCAGTTGGCCCGAGCCCGCCAGGAAAAGGCGCGGCATCACGGCGGTCACGAGCGCATCCACCGGCAGCGCCGCGATGCTAGCCATGCGGCAGGCAGCGGTGTAGTGGCCAGCGATCTCCGCGCCGCCCACCCGCAGCGCCAGCGCCTTGTCGACGGACACCAGCGCGAGCCCGCTTGCCCAGACGGAGGAAAACGACAGGCCTTGCGCAAGATCCTGGCGCGTGATCAGCGCCGTTGCGGGTGACGGCGTTAGCAGCGCGGTGGCGAGCCTCCAGGCCAGCAGCGCCGCTGCAGCGGTCATCAGCAGGTGCAGGGTGGCGTACGCGGCCAGGGTCTGGCCCAGCGGATTGAACGGCAGCAGCAACACCGCCAGCACCCGGGCAATCGATAGCATCAGCGGCAGGGCGGTGGCATGGCGCATGCGGCCCACGGCGGCGAGGGCGAACACCAGCTGTTGCACGGCCGGCGCACAGCAGAGTTCAGCCAGCGCGATCGCGGCGACCATCCACCACGGCCACTGCGGGAACACCAGGTGGCCCAGCACACAGAAGCCCGCAGCCAAGGCGATCCCGCTCACGACCAGCGCTCGCGTGGCCTGCGCCCAGCGCAGCGGGAACAGCGCAGGATCGCGGATGACGTCCTGGTAGAGCCTCAAGCCCAGGCCCACCCCGGCGAGCCCGCTCAGCGCGATGGCAAGGCTGGAAATCCCGGAAAACGCGCCGTACCCGGCGGCGCCCAGCAGGCGCGCCAGCAGCACCACCCACAGCAACTGGGTGGCGAGTCGCGCGATGTTCCAGCCCAGCACCACCGCCGAGTTGCGTGCGAGTGCGCCGGGTCGCCAGCCCCTCAACACGGGCGCGACCCGCAGGATGTGCTGCTGCCGCCTCGCCTCAAGCGCGCAGCCTCGCGGCCAGCGCGGCAATTTCGTCCAGATCGTGCAGCACCGACTCGCCCGCCTGCGGCAGCATGTAGATGAACTTGCGGAAGCCGGCAGCGATGAACCCGCGCACGCTGGGGTCATCGCGCGGTGCATCCATCAAGGTCAAGGTAAGTTCGTTGAAATCGCGCCCGGCGTTGGCGCAGGCCACGCGCAGATCGGCCGGTGCGTCGCCCTTGTAGATGCCGCGATAGACCATCCAGCCGTCGGCGTACTCCGCCACGCGGCCGGGCACGGACTTTGAGTTGGAGCCTATCCAGACGGGCGGACCGCCGGCCTGCACGGGCTTGGGCCACGAGCTGAGTGGCCCGAAGTCCACGAACTCGCCGTGGAACTCCGCGAGATCATCGGTCCAGATCGTGCGCACGGCCAGGGTGCGTTCGCGGGTGATTTTCCAGCGGTGCTTGAACTCGCTGCCGTGGTTCTGCATGGCGGTTTCAAGCGCACCGCCCGCCACGCCCAGGATCACGCGCCCATTCGACATCAAGTCCAGCGAGGCCACCGCCTTGGCCGTATTGATGGGATCGCGATGGGTCATGAGGCACACCGCAAAGCCCAGCAGCAGGCGCTCGGTCACGGCCGCCGCGCCTGCCAGCGCAACGAAAGGATCGTAAAGCCGCATCAGCGGATCCATCAGGCCCGCCACCGGCGGCCAGTCCTGGCGTCGCGCCACCGGCATGTGGCTGTTCTCGGGGAACATGAGGATGTCGAGTCCACGCGCTTCCACTTCGCGCGCCAGCAGGATTGGCGAGAGCGAACGATCGGTCGCCAGGGTGCAGACGCCAAATTGCAGGGTGGCGGGTTGGAGGCAGCGGGCCCGGGGCATCAGGGGTCCTTCAGGTGCGGGTAAGGCGTGGGTAAGGCATGACGGGATGTTACGTCGTGGAGGCGGATGTCGGCATGGGATCCACGTCCGGGAACAGCGCCGCCCACGCAACTTGCCCCGCTCACTTGAAGGATGGCTCCGCCTTGCGCGACCCCTCCTGCGGGCCCAGGCCCTTGAGCCTCGCCACTTCCTCCACCGCAAGATGCCGCCAGGCACCCTTCGCAAGCTCCCCGAGCGCCAGCGGCCCAATCGCCACCCGCACCAGCCGCAGCACCTCCAGCCCGAACGCCTCGCAGAGCCGCCGCAGGTGCCGGTTCCTGCCTGCATCCAGGGTGCAGGCGAGCCACGCATTGCGCTGGCCGGCGCGGAGCAGCGCAACGTCCACCGCATGCAACAGTTCGCCGTCGGGCAAGCGCGTGCCCGCTGCCATGGCCCGCAGGGTGGCCGCGTCGGGAATGGGTGAGACCTGCACGTGGTAGGTCTTGGTCACGCCGTTGGCGGGATCGAGGAGCGCCGCCGACCACGCCGTGTCGTTGCTCATCAGCAGCAGGCCTTCGCTCGCCTTGTCGAGCCGCCCCACCGGCGAGAGCCACGGCAGGTTGGCCTCCTTGAAGCACGCATACACCGTGTCGCGCCCCTGTTCGTCGGACACGGTGGTGACCTGCCCACGCGGCTTGTTGAGCGCGATGTAGACGAGCGTGGTGGCGAGCACCGGTACACCGTCCACGGTGATCTGGCTTGCCGGCGTGGTGGGTGCTTCGCAGTCGCGGGTGATGCGACCTTCAAGGCCAACGCGGCCCGCATTGATCAAGGCTTCGGCCGCGCTGCGCGAGCAATAGCCGCGCTTGCTCAACGCCCGCGCGAGACCGCTGCGGGGTGCGTTGGATGGACGTTGACCTTGGGCTCGCATGGCTGCGGCCGAGTTTACGCGCTGGCCAGCTCGTAAGGCGACGCGCAGAATCCGCCCATGATTCGCGTCCAAAACTTGAGCCACGACTACCCCGGCGTGCGCGCCTTGGTGGAGGTTTCCTTCACCCTTGCGCCCCAGACCATCACCGCCCTCGTCGGCCCCAACGGCGCGGGCAAGACCACGCTCATGCGCTGCCTCTGCGGGCTTGAGCGCCCGCTGGCAGGCGAGATCACGGTGGACGGCATCGACGTCATCGAAGAACCCCGGCGCTCGCACGAACGCCTTGGTTACCTGGCTGATTTCTTCGGCGTGTACGAAGCCCTCAGCGTGGCACGCTGCCTGGAATACGCAGCGGCGGCCAACGGCATCCCCGAGCCGCTGGAGACACGGGTGCGCGAGACGGCCCGCGAGCTTGATCTGGAAGACCGGCTCGACCAGGCGGCCGGCACGCTCTCACGCGGACTGCGCCAGCGGCTCGCCATCGCACAGGCCATCATCCACGACCCCAAGGTGCTGGTGCTTGACGAACCCGCCGCCGGGCTTGATCCGGAAGCCCGCCATTCACTTGCCGCACTGCTCCGCAAGCTGCAGGCGCGCGGCATGACCTTGCTGGTGTCCTCGCACATCCTCGCGGAACTCGAACAGTACGCCACGCACATGCTCATCATCGAAGGCGGCCGCATGCGCGAACTGCGCGCCCTGTCGGCACCCGCCGTGGCAGGCGCGGCGCGGCGCCTGGTGCTTGAACTCACCACGGCCGACGCGCTCGCGGTAAGCGTGCTGGCCGCACAGGCCGGCGTGACCAAGGTGCAGTTCGAACACAAGCAACTGCACTTCGAATTCGACGGCGACACGACGGCGCAGGCAGGACTCCTGCGCGAACTCATCAAGGCCGGCGTGCCGGTGGCGAGCCTCGGCGTCGTGCGTACTGACCTGCAACAGATTTACCTCGACACCGTGAAGCCGGGCGGTGGCGCATGAATCCCGAATTCCGCCGCAACCTCTGGCTCGAATGCACGCCGCCGCGCCTGGTCGGCGCCTTCACGGTGCTGTTCGCACTGCTGGCGCTGACCTGGCTCACGAATGGTCGCGGCTTTGGCCTGGTCACCGAGAAAACCGCGCTTGCCTGCTTCGTGCTCTTCACCCTCGCCTGGGGCGCGCACCTCACCAGCAACTCCCTCCTGCAGGAACTCAGGAGCCGCACCTGGGACCAGCAGCGCATGTCGAGCCTGAGCCCCTGGGCCATGACGTGGGGCAAGCTGCTGGGCGCGCCCGCCGCCGCCTGGGCCTGTGGCGCGGCGTGGATCGTCGTCTATGCGCTGAGCGCGACCCTCGACGCGAACAGCCTGTGGATCCTGCTCGGCCTCGCCAGCGCCGCGGTAGGCGTGCATGCCTTTGCCCTCATCGGTGGTCTCCTCATGGCCCAGCGCGGCCAACAGGCCGGCCAGCCGGTGAGCAACCGGGTTGCCGCCGTGCTCGCCGTGATCTCGCTGCTGCGTTACGGCCTCGCCACCACTGGGCCGGACGTCACCTGGTACGGCGTGGACTACCCACGCCTGCCTTTCCTCGCCAGCGTGGCCACCGTGCTGGCGGCGTGGCTGGTGTTCGGCAGCTATCGCCTGATGTGCGAGGAATTGAAAGTGCGCACCGTGCCGTGGGCGCTCATCGGCTTCATCGCCACCCTCGGCGTCCTCGTGAATGGAGGGCTCGTCACCGCGTTGGAGGGCCCCGCCGTGATGTTCGGCACCTTCCTCTGCGCCAGCCTTGCGTTGGCGCTGGCCGGCGCCTACCTCACCGCTTTCGCGTTCGCGCCCGATCCCCTCACGCCCCGCAGGCTACGCCGCTGCGCCAGCGAACACCGCTGGCGGCGGCTCGCCGAGGAAACCCCCTTGTGGTTGGCCAGCCTCGCCTGTGCGCTAGTGCTCGCGGTGCTGATCGGGGCCGGCCGCGTGCAGGCCACCGCCCTGCCCGAAGCCTGGGTCATGCTGGCCCATTCACCCTTCGCCCTGCTGCTCTTCGCGGGCCGCGACCTGCTGGTCTTCTACGGCATCGCCTGTCGCTCACCCAAGCGCAGCAACGAAGCCACGCAACTGCTCTACCTCGCGCTCGCCTACTGGCTGCTGCCGAGCATCCTGCGCCTCGCCGGCGCCGGCAACCTTGCTGTGCTGCTGCGACCCGGCGCGCTGGAGGGCTTGCCTGCGCTCGCCATCTTGCTGCCGCAAGTGCTGGTGGCGGGGTGGTGGGCAAGAGCGGGGTGGCGGGTGCGGATGGGGGGATGAGGGGTGGCGTTAAATCACGCTTGGGGATGCGCCTTTTCGGCAACGACTGACTCAATTCACCGATCGACCGCCCGTCTATCCATCATTAGCCGCCCGTGTGCAGAGCCTACTGCGGGCTAAATGGTTCGATCAGTGCAGAGACGCTACTCCGTGGCCCTCTTTGCCTGCAGTGCGACACCCGAGCCCCAACGGCCGGTTGCCACAGCACCAATTCCTCGTTGACGAGCGCGAAACCCAAAGCTCCCGTGCATTCCTGCTGCCGCGCATTTTTTCCATTTCAGGCGAATTAAAGTTTCCAGGCTCACCCTGTGAGCCCTGAGCGCACCTAAGCTCTAGCTGGATTCCGTCGACCCACTTTCGAACGGCGCTTCGCAGGCAAGCTTTACCGTAGGCCTGCAAACAGGAACACGAACATGTCTTCGTACCCGGATTCGCCAGACCTGTTGATCGCCCATGGGCCAACGCATGGCCTCCTTGAGCATCTGCAGAGCGTTGCCGAAGGTGCTGCTGTCAGAGCCCCACCCAGCGCTCGTCAATGGGCTTACCTTGCGGGCCTTTGGCACGACCTTGGTAAATGCAGGCCCGGCTTCCAGCGGTACGTTCGTCAGGACCGGGATGCCCACATTGAAGGCCGCAGCGCGATATCTGCCGACAAGACCCACTCTGCCGCCGGGGCGCTACACGCCTTGATGGCCCTCCAGCAGCAACATGCTGACCAGGGTCGTCGTGCGGGCTGGTTGCTGGCGCACCTCATCGCGGCGCATCACGCAGGACTTTACGACACGGCAGCGCTTGCTGATCGCCTGCAGGGTGGCGGCGCAAAAGACAGCGAGAGGGAGCGACACGAAGCCCTGACCGCCTGTGCTATCCATCATCCAAAACTGCTCGTGCTGCCGGACGCGCTAAACCCTGGGCAGGCCCTAACTGGAATTCCGGGGATTATGGAGAAGGAGCCGCTGGCGCAGTCACTCTGGCTTCGCATGATGTTCTCAGCACTGGTCGACGCCGACTTCCTGGACACCGAGCGCTATTTCAACCAGGCGCAAGCCACCCGACGCGGCGCCTTTCCCCCACTGTCGGACTACCTTGCGCGGCTTAATGTCTACCTCGAAAACCTGACGGTGCAAGTCGGCCGAGCTGGTCGTGGCGCAGACCCCGTTATGAACGCCCGCGCCCAGGTGCTCGCGGACTGCCGCAACGCAGCGTTGAAGCACCCAGGGGTGTTCAGCCTGCAAGTACCCACCGGCGGCGGGAAGACCCTTGCTTCGGTTGCCTTCGCACTTGGGCATGCGCTTGAGCACGGATTTGAACGGGTTATCGTCGCCATTCCGTACACCAGCATCGTAGAACAAACCGCCGACATCTTTGGTAAGGTCTTCGGAATCCAAAACATCATCGAACATCACAGCCAGGCCGATGGTGAGCACAAGGACGAAACAGCAGCCTCCCGACTCGCGTGCGAAAACTGGGATGCCCCGCTCATTGTCACTACCAATGTCCAGCTTTTCGAAAGCCTGTTTGCCGCCCGCACCAGCCGCTGCAGGAAATTACATAGCCTCCAGAACAGCGTCATCATTCTTGACGAGGCTCAAACCTTGCCGCCCCCGTTCCTGCAGCCGACGCTCGATGCGCTGCGGCTGCTGGTAAATCACTACAACGTAACGCTTGTCTCCTGCACCGCCACGCAACCCGTACTAAGCGACATCCAACGCTTTGATCCTCGCGCCAGCCTGCGCGGCCTGACGTCAGTCGGGACGCGTCCCCACGAAATCATCCGCTCAGTCGAGCCACTCTATGCCGCGTTGGAACGGGTGCGGCTGCAATGGCCACAATCCCTGCAGGCGCCAGAAGACATTGCGCCGCTTGCCGCCCGCATTTCTGCCTACCCAACCGCGCTGGCGATCGTCAACACCCGGAGTGATGCAGCCCAACTTGTCCGGGCTCTCAACATTGATGCCCATCCGGAGGCCAAAACGTTGCACCTGTCGGCCGCAATGTGCGGCCAGCATCGAGCTGACGTCATCAGGGAGATCCGCAGCCGCCTGGAGTCCTCGCGCACCGGCAAAAATCCGTCTTTACGCGTGGTCAGCACGCAACTCATCGAGGCTGGGGTAGACGTGGATTTTCCTGTCGTCTTTCGAGCCCTGGCCGGCCTTGACTCCATTGCCCAAGCGGCTGGCCGGTGCAATCGTGAAGGCCGCCTGGGCAGTAACGGAGGCCAGGTCCATGTTTTCGTCCGTGAGATCCCGTCCTTGCTGGCCAGCCTGAAGCGGGCCGCACAATCGACGGTCGCTGTACTGGGTGATTCGCGGCCAGAATCGCTTCCGCCCTCGCTTTTTAGCCGCTACTTCGAACATTGGTATTCGCAGTTCAATCTGGACGAAAAAGGTGTCCTGCCACTGTTGAAGAATAGCCCTGACTTCAACCTCAATCTTCGCAGTGCCGCCGAACGCTACCGGCTGATTGACGATCAGGACCAAGCGATCGTGGTGGTCCCCTATGTACCCTCTGACGGATTAAATAAGTCCCAGGTTTTCGCTTTGGCCGCACTAAAGGCCGGAACGGCTGAGCGCTGGCAACTTCGCGTGCTGCAACGCTTGGTGGTTCAAGTCCGTCGACGAGAAGTGCTGGGCTGGCAAGCACGCAGCGACGTCGTAGAGACCATGCCCGGGTGGTTCGTCTTGAAGGATGAACAGCGATACCACCCCGTGTTCGGCCTGCTGCCTGAAGGCACAGTGCTGGATGCGGCAACACTGGTTCAGTAAGGTTGGGACGGGGAGGAAAAATTCCTATGAACAAAAAGCGCTTCGTTCTTGAGGTGACCGGGGACTGGGCCTGCTTCACGCGACCTGAAATGAAGGTTGAGCGCGTGAGCTACGACCTCATCACCCCATCAGCAGCTCGTGCCGTATTTGAAGCCATCTTCTGGAAGCCGGCGATAAACTGGGTCGTGCGGCGCATTGAAGTGCTTAATCCGATTCGCTGGACCAATCTGCGACGCAATGAAGTGGCGTCCGTCATTTCGACACGGAACGTCCAACAGGCGATGAAATCCGGCCACGGCGATCTGGCCCTCTATGTTGATGAAGACCGCCAACAGCGAGCCGCGCTGCTCTTGCGCGATGTCGCTTACCGATTGCATGCCGATCTCACCGTACTCGAGGACCGCCATGATCCGGAATCCCCAGCCAAGTTTTTTGCCATGTTCCAAAGACGGGCCCATGCCGGGCAGTGCGTAAACCAGCCCTATCTGGGGTGTCGCGAGTTCGCGGCGCGATGGCGATTGATTGAAAACCTTGACGCAGAACGACCGTGCATCGAGGAAACTCGTGACCTGGGCTGGATGCTGCACGATATGGACTTCCAGAATCCCGCTGACCCGCAGCCTCTGTTTTTTCGCGCTCAAATGACACATGGAGCGGTAGACATACCCGATCTGACGAGTCTCGAGGTGACGCGGTGATTCTGCAGGCTCTCGTCGACTACTACGACCGCCGTTGCCAGAGCGACGAGGCCTCGCGGCGGTTGCCTGCGTTTGGGTTCGAGGACAAGGCCATCCCCTTTGTCATTGATCTTGATGAAGACGGCCGTGTATTGCAGTTGCGTGACACGCGCCAACTGGAAGGAAAGTATCTGCGGGCGCAGACATTTCTTGTGCCTCAGGGCGAAAAGAAAACTGTAGGGGTTAAATCAAATCTGTTGTGGGATAGCGCCGAGTATGTGATCGGGCTTGATCGCGGAAGAAACGATGAACTCGCGGCTAGCCCTGCCCATGTTTTCCGCCAGCGCATCGAAGCGTTGCCAGAAGAAGCTCGTCTGGATGTCGGTATCAAAGCCGTGCTTGCCGCCCTGGATCGAGCCGATTGGTCTGTGCTGCTAGCTCACCCTTGCTGGACCGAGATCGCCGAGAGCAACCGGGTGATGACGTTCTCCCTCGCAAAGGATGGCGGCGCCCTGATTTGCCAACGCCCGGCGGTAACGTGGGCCGCGGCGGGTACTGCGGGCGGCGTCTCTGAGGGCTGGTGCCTCATCGAAGGTAGATGGGGGCCGGTGGCCCGTTTGCATACGTCGATCAAGGGAGTGCGCGAGGCACAGACCTCAGGCGCCAACATCGTTTCTTTCAACGCCCGCGCCTTCGAGTCCTACGGAAAGACGGAGCGACAGGGTGAGAATGCGCCCATCGGAACGAGGGCGGAATTCGCCTACACCACGGCCATCAATTCTCTCCTGGCGCGTGGCTCCCCAAACAAGGTGCAGATAGGGGATGCCACGACGGTCCTATGGGCTGACCGGGATTCGACGCTCGACATCGAGCTAGCTGCCTTGTTTGGCGACAACCCGGACGCCCATGTCGAAAATGTGCGCGAACGATTGTCGGGGGTACTCAGGGGAACTAGCGGCGCTGACGACAGCAACCTGCGCTTCTATGTGCTCGGGCTTGCCCCGAATGCCTCGCGAATATCAGTGCGGTTCTGGCTGAATGAACGCTTCGACAATCTCGCGCCCCGAATTCTGCAGCACTTTTCTGACCTTCGGATTGTGCACGGCGAACAAGAACCTCAATCTCCTTCCATGCTTCGCTTGCTGTCGTCGTTAGCGGCCCAGGGAAAAGTCGACAACATGCCTCCCCGATTGGCGGGTGAATGGATGCGCGCGATTATGGAAGGCACTGCCTATCCTTCCCCGCTCCTGAGTGCAGCCGTCACCCGCTGCCGTGCAGAACAATCCACCAAAGACCGTGCCGGCAACGTGCCCTACCTGCGCGCTGCGATCCTCAAAGCCTGCATCAATCGCGAGCATCGCCGCCGCAATGCCTTGCCCTGCGACCACCAGTTTATCCGGGAGGAACTCGACGTGAACCAGCTAGATCCCGCTTACCGGCTCGGCCGGCTCTTCGCAGTGCTGGAACGCATCCAGTCGCGCGCACAGCCGGGCATCAATGCCACAATCCGTGACCGCTACTACGGCGCCGCCTCCAGCATGCCCGGGGTCGTGTTTCCCACCTTGCTCAGATTAAAGAACGCACATATCAGGAAACTGAATGACGGCGAAGCGGCCTTTTTTGAGCACCTTGTCGGTGAAGTGTGCGGCAGCGTCGGGGCACCCCTGCTAGAAGGCTTCCCGCGCCAACTCAACCTGCATGCCCAGGGGCTCTTCGCCCTCGGCTATTACCACCAGCGCGAGAGCTTCTTCTCGAAGAAGGAATCTCCAGCCCCCAATGAATCGAAAATTCAGGAGGATTAATCATGGTTCTGGCTCACCGTTATGACTTCGTGTTGTTGTTCGATGTGAAGGACGGCAATCCCAATGGCGATCCGGACGCGGGCAATATGCCCCGGCTCGATGCGGAGACTGGTCACGGCCTAGTGACAGACGTTGCCCTCAAACGCAAGGTTCGTAATTTTGTCGCATTGACGAAAGAGCAGGACCAGCGCGATCCGGTCGACGGGGAAAGGCGTTTTGAAATCTACGTACGAGAAAAAGCGATCCTGAATTTGCAGCACCAACGAGCCTACTCCGCATTGAAACTCGACCCAGTCGAGGTCGCCCCTGAGGAAGAGGGCGACTCCGATCTGCCGAAAAAGAAGTCGGGTAAGGACAAACGCAAGGGCAGCGCTGAGGACGTCAAAAGCGCTCGCGAATGGATGTGCCAGAACTTCTACGATGTCCGAACGTTCGGCGCGGTAATGTCCACCGGCACAAATGCGGGCCAGGTCAGGGGGCCAGTGCAGCTCACCTTTGCGCGGTCCATTGAGCCCATCGTCACGCTGGAGCACTCAATCACCCGCGTCGCCGTCGCTACCGAAGCTGAATCCTTGAAGCAGCAAGGAGACAATCGCACCATGGGGCGGAAGCATACGGTCCCCTATGGACTCTACCGAGCTCACGGCTTTGTTTCTGCGTTTTTGGCCAAACAGACCGGCTTCGACGAAGCGGACCTTGAACTCTTATGGCAGGCCTTGGAGAACATGTTCGAGCATGACCGCAGCGCAGCGCGCGGCGAGATGACTTGCAGGGGGTTGTATGTCTTCGAGCACTCAAGCGAACTCGGGAATGCGCACGCCCACGCGCTGTTCGACCGCGTTACCGTAACGAGCACTTCCGGCGTGGCGCGCAGTTTTAGCGACTACCTGGTCAAAGTCGATGCAGCTCAACTACCGCCCGGGGTTTCCCTGTGCGCCAGGGTGGGGTAATGAATCTCAAAGCTGCAGGGCGTTGACTTTACCCTGTAGCCGCCACTGCTGGCCCGTGTCAGGCTGAACTAAGCGGCAGTTGCCTCCAGTGGCTCCCCCAGCAGACGAACGAACGGCGCCAGATCGCGGGCATCAGGTGCCCGACAGAGCCTTATGAAGCGCGCGTCGGCAGTCACCATCGGCACCTGCGCCTACATCGCAGCCGCGAGATAGACGCAGTCATAGGTCGGGTGTTGCAGGCGGACGGCTAGTTCCAGCACTTGGTTGAGCAGCGGCCCGACGGGCAGTCATTCGATACGAATCGCCGAATGAGCGGTTACTGCTGACATCGACTGGATAGGATCGAGCTTCTGTTTTGTCCGCTAACGCCTCAAAACATTGAAGCATTCTCCGACAGCAACAGTTCCGGAGCCAGAAGCTGATGTTCAAGCAATGCCAGGGCAGATTCGGAGTCGGGTTCATCTATGAGCCATTTGATGGCGCTGTTTGCATCAACGACGCACTTCATTTGGCGTCTTCGGCCCGCGACTCGCGTACCAGTACCTCAGCGGGAGTATGCGTCCGCCCGGCGGTTTGCTGGCGGCTTAGGGCGGCAAGTCTTCTGAACTCAGCATTGGGGTCCTGTTCGCCTTTAACCAAAGCCTCGCGGACGATTTCTCGCAGTTCAGCCGTCATCGAACGCCCATGGCGTGCGGCAGGTTCGCGCAAACCTTGTTTAAGAACTTCATCGAGGTTTCGAAGAATAATGTCTGCCATTACTGCTCTCTCGCTGGCCGGATGATATCGATGATATCAACCATGCCTCCAATGTCACCACCGTCAGATGACTCGCTCATCCCCCTGTCGGCCCTGCAGCACTGGTGCTATTGCGCGCGCCAGTGCGCACTCATCCATGTTGAACAGGCGTTTGCAGAGAACGTCTTCACCTTGCGCGGCCAGGCTGTCCACTCGCGGGTTGATCAGCCCGGGATAGAAGTCCGGGCAGGACTACGGATCGCACGCGCGCTCCCTCTGTGGAGTGAACGGCTGGGGCTGATCGGCAAGGCGGATGTCGTCGAGTTCGAACCAGACGGTTCGGCCTTTCCCGTCGAGTACAAGCACGGCTCACGCCGAAAGGCGGGCTTTGTCGCCGATTGCGACGAACTACAACTCGCAGCCCAGGCGCTGTGCCTGGAGGAGATGACAGGTCGGGAGGTTCGTCAGGGGGCCTTGTACTACGCCAGTTCCAAGCGGCGCCGGGTGGTGGAGATAGGCGCGGAATTGCGCGGGCGGGTTGAGCAAGCGGTCGCGGCTGTGAGGGTGCTGATATCCGAATGCACCTTGCCGCCGCCGGTTAACGACAATCGCTGCCGAGCCTGTTCCCTAATCGACCTTTGCCAACCCGAGGCGCTTGCGGCTCGCCAGGCAGCAGACCTGGCCCGCCAACATCTCTTCGACCCGGAGAACTGACGGATGCAATTGCTGAATACGCTTTACGTTACAACGCCTGAGAGTTTCCTGCGTCTGGAAAACGATACGCTCAGGATTGAGATCGACCATGAAGTAAAACTTCGTGTCCCGCTTCACCATATTGGTGCCGTGGTGTGCCTGGGCAACGTTGGTCTTTCAACCCCGCTGATGCACCGCCTGGCGGATGCTGGCGTTGCGCTCGTCTTGTTGGACGCCAATGGCCGATTCAAGGGCCGGATTGAGGGTGCCGTCTCCGGCAACGTCTTGCTGCGTCGCGCACAACACGAGCGCTCGATGGACGCGGCGTTTTCTCTGGAGACAGCACGCGCTTTCGTCGCAGGCAAGATCAAGAATTGCAGGCAGGTCTTGCTGCGTGGGGCCCGCGAGAGCACTGAGTCCACCGAGGCCGCTGAAATCGGGCGGCGGGCAGACGATTTGGCAGCCAGCTTGCGCGCATTGCCGGAGGCAGCGGATCTCGACACCGTGCGCGGCCTCGAAGGAGAAGCTGCCCGCCAGTATTTCGCAGCGCTGAGCTTGCTGGTCAAGCCAGAAGCGCGTGACCATTTTTCCATGAACGGCCGAAATCGGCGACCGCCGCGCGATCGGTTCAACGCGTTGCTCTCATTTCTCTATGCAATGTGGATGAACGACTGCCGTTCAGCGATCGAGGCGGCAGGGCTCGACCCGCAGGTTGGGTTTCTCCACGCGCTTCGCCCGGGACGCGCAGCTTTGGCGCTCGATCTCATGGAAGAGTTTCGTCCGTTTGCTGATCGGCTGGCGTTGACCCTGATTAACCGTGGTCAATTGAAGGCGGGTGATTTCGTAGATCGGGAGGGAGGCGCTGTCATGCTGGAGGGTGACGGACGTAAGACCGTAGTCGTGGCCTACCAGGAACGTAAGCAGGAAGAGCTTATCCATCCGCTACTGAAGCAGCCCGTCGCGCTGGGCCTGTTACCTCTTTTGCAGGCACGCTTGCTGGCGCGTGCAATAAGGCGCGAAACGGACGGCTACTTGCCCTTTATTTCAAGGTGAACTCATGCTCGTCATCGTCTGCTACGACGTCAATACGGAGAGTCGGGAAGGTCGTCGCCGATTGCGCCGGGTAGCGAAGGTGTGTGAAAGCACCGGCCAGCGGGTTCAGAAATCAGTTTTCGAATGCCAGCTGGATTTGATGAAGATGGAGGAGCTCGAAAGACGACTCCTTGCCGAAATAGATCTTTCACAGGACTGCCTGCGGCTATATCGCCTTCCCGCGACCCGCGGCTGCGAAGTTCGTGAACATGGGCAATTTCGCGCGACCGACTTTGATGGCCCACTGGTACTATGAGTTGCGCGCGAACCTGGAGTGATCGTAATGACTCAGGGGGGTTCGCGCAGCGGATAACTGCATGAAAGGAAAGAGGGTCAACGGCTTTGTCAGCTTGAAGGACCCCAACTCAAGAGGTCGCGCGCGAGGGTTCGCGCAACGCGCGGCAATAGGGCTGTGCAATCAGGCAGCTATGCGCGAACAGTCGCCCCTCTCATCCGAGGGGGGCGTGGATTGAAACGATCAACGGCGGTGCGACCGAAGCGATTGGTCTGGGTCGCCCCTCTCATCCGAGGGGGGCGTGGATTGAAACTGCAACGTGGAGCTGTTTGGGTTTCCGAGGGCGCGTCGCC
>JAYTTZ010000175.1:0-25230 GCA_043744805.1 Gammaproteobacteria bacterium | reverse complement strand
GGCCTCCTGAGGTACGCCGCACTTAGTCGTCGCGAAGCAGCTCGTTGATGCTGGTCTTGGCGCGGGTCTGGGCGTCCACGCGCTTGACGATGACCGCGCAGTAGAGGCTGTAGCTGCCGTCGGCGGAGGGTAGGCTGCCCGCCACCACGACCGAGCCTGGCGGCACGAAGCCGTGGCTGATCTTGCCGGTGGCGCGATCGAGGATCTTGGTGCTCTGGCCAAGGAAGACCCCCATCGAGATCACCGAGCCTTCGCCCACCACCACGCCTTCCACCACTTCGGAACGCGCGCCGATGAAGCAGTTGTCCTCGATGATCGTGGGGGATGCTTGCAGCGGTTCCAGCACGCCACCAATGCCCACGCCACCCGAAAGGTGCACGTTCTTGCCGATCTGCGCGCAGGAACCAACGGTGGCCCACGTATCGACCATGGTGCCGCTGTCCACGTAGGCGCCGATGTTGACGTAGCTCGGCATCAGGATGGCACCGGGCGCGATGTAGCTGCCGCGGCGGGCCACGGCGGGTGGCACGATGCGCGCGCCGATCTTGCGGAAGTCGGCCTCGGTCGCGCCCGCGAACTTGCTCGGCACCTTGTCGAAGTACTGCGTGTGGCCGCCATCCATGACTACGTTATCGTTCAGCCGGAAGCTCAGCAGCACCGCCTTCTTGGCCCATTCGTTGACCACCCACTGGCCATCGCGCTTCTCCGCCACGCGGAGTTCACCTGAATCAAGCAGATCGAGCGTGTCGTTGACGGCGCGGCGAATCGCGTCCGGGGCGCTGGCGGGGGACAGGTTGGCGCGGTCTTCAAACGCCTGTTCGATAATGCGGGAGAGTGCTTCCATCTTGGGATTCCAAATTGTCTGGTGGAGGAAGGGTTGGGTGGATAGCCAGCGGGATCAGGACAAGGTGGCGACGATGCGTTCGGCCGCGGTCACGCATTCGTCCAGGGAAGCCACCAGCGCGAGTCGCAGGCGCTTCGCCCCCGGATTTCCCGTGGCGGTGTCGCGCGCGAGGAAACTCCCCGGCAGGGTGAGCACGTTGGCCTCGGCGAGCAGTCGCTGGCAAAGCGCGCTGTCGTCCGTCTCGAACAAAGGCCAGAGGTAGAAGCCGCCGGCAGGAATGCTGACCTCCGCAACCCTCGCGATGAGCGGCGTGACGGCCGCGTATTTTTCGCGGTAAAGCGTGCGATTCGCCACCACGTGGGCTTCGTCGTTCCAGGCCGCGATGCTGGCGGCCTGCACATGGAGTGGCATCGCGGCGCCGTGGTAGGTCCGGTAGCGCAGGAACTCGCGCATCAGCGTGGCGTCGCCGGCGATAAAGCCTGAACGCAGGCCCGGCGCATTGGAGCGCTTGGACAGGCTGTGCATCACGAGGCAGCGCGAGAAGTCGTGCCGCCCCAGCGACCAGGCGGCTTCCAGCAAGCCACCGGGCGGCGCAGCTTCGTTCGCATACAACTCCGAGTAGCACTCGTCCGACACCACCGTGAAATCATGGCGATCGGCAAGCACGAGCAGTTCTGCGTAATCGTCCACGCCCATGACCGCGCCCGAAGGGTTGGCCGGCGAACAGACGTAGACGAGCTTGCAGCTGGCCCAGACTTCCGCCGGGATCTGGCCCCAGTCGGGCAGGAAATCGCGTTCGGCGGGGCAGGGGATGAAACAGGGTTCGCCACCAGCCAGGAGCGCCGCGCCTTCATAGATTTGGTAGAACGGATTGGGCATCAGCACCCGCGATTTGCCGGAGCTACGGTCGATCAGGCACTGGGCAATCGCAAACAGGGCTTCGCGCGTCCCGTTGGCGGGTAGCACCATGTGATCGGCCGATACGGCGAGCAC
Organism: Gammaproteobacteria bacterium; assembly: GCA_043744805.1. Classification (GTDB taxonomy): domain Bacteria; phylum Pseudomonadota; class Gammaproteobacteria. Next base: position 23,393 of record JAYTTZ010000175.1, on the reverse strand, counting down.
CGGCAGCTTGAAACGGCGCTCGAGCCAGCGCGCAATCGTGTTGCGCAATTCATCCGAGCCCTTGGTGGCGGGATACCTGGCGGTGCCGTCGAGGGCGCCCACGAGCGCGTCGAGCACGAGCTTCGGGGTGGGATGTTGCGGCTCGCCGATGGACAGGTTGACCGGCGACAACGCGGGGTTGGGCGTAACGCTGGCGCGCAGGGCAGCGAGGCGCTCGAACGGATAGGGTTGCAGTCGGTTCAGGCCTGGGTTCATGGCGGGTCGGCGGGGCTATTCGGGTGGCTAGTATAGGGGGGCTGCCCGGGGCTGCCATCGGTACCTCGGATACGGGCTTTCGGGTATCCTCACGACCCCTTTTTTCCGGCGGCGGCGCGAGATGACCCACAAGATCCTTTTCATCAACGGCGACGGCATTGGTCCAGAAATCGTCACCGCGGCGCGCGCAGTGCTGGAGGTTCTGCGGGACCGCCACGGCCTGAAGTTCGAATCAGAAGACGCCCTGATGGGAGGCTCCGCGTTCGACGTCCACGGCGACCCGTTGCCAGAATCCACGCTCAAGGCGGCCAAGGCCTCCGACGCCATCCTCCTGGGTGCGGTGGGTGGCCCCAAGTGGGACAAGATCGAACGCGACAAGCGTCCGGAGCGTGGCCTGCTGCGAATCCGCGCGGGCCTCGATCTGTTCTGCAACTTGCGCCCGGCCTCGCTCTTCCCCGCCCTCGCCGAAGCCTCTGCGCTGAAGCCCGACGTGGTCAGCGGGCTCGACATCATGATCGTCCGCGAGCTCACCGGTGACATCTACTTTGGCCAGCCGCGCGGCATCGAGACCCTCGCCGACGGCAGCCGGGTAGGCCGCAACACCATGATTTATTCCGAAACCGAAATCCGGCGCATCGGCCATGCCGCGTTCCGTATCGCCAGCCAGCGCAACGGTCGCCTGTGTTCCGTGGACAAGGCCAACGTGCTGGAAACCACCGAACTCTGGCGCGAAGTCATGACCGACGTGGCGAGGGAATACCCGTCGGTCGAGCTCAGCCACCTGTACGTGGACAACGCGGCGATGCAACTGGTGCGCGCGCCCAAGCAGTTTGATGTCATCGTCACCGGCAACCTCTTCGGCGACATCCTGTCCGACCTCGCCTCGATGCTCACGGGCTCCATCGGCATGCTGCCTTCGGCGTCGCTCGATGCCAACGGGCGTGGCCTGTATGAGCCCATCCACGGCTCTGCCCCGGATATCGCCGGACGCAACCTGGCCAATCCGCTGGCCACCATCCTGTCCGTGGCCATGATGCTGCGATACTCGCTCAACGAGCCGGCGCAGGCGGCGCGGGTGGAGCAGGCCGTCGCCCGCGTCCTCGAACAGGGCTATCGGACGGCGGACATTGCAGGGCCCGGCGCTGCGGTGCTGGGCACACACGAAATGGGACAGCAGGTCGTCGCGGCACTCTGAGCCGGGGCTGCACTACAGGAGGTAAGCCGATGGGTAAGAAATTTGATGTGGTGGTCGTCGGTGCTACCGGCGCGGTGGGTGAGTCGATGCTCGAGATCCTCGCCAAACGCAAGTTCCCCGTGGGGAAGGTCTACGCCGTCGCCAGCGCGCGTTCGGCTGGTAACCGGGTGGCGTTCGCCAGCGGTTACCTGAAGGTCGAGGACATCGACACCTTTGATTTCAGCCAGGCCCAGATCGGGCTCTTCTCGCCGGGCGCCTCGGTGTCGGCGATTCATGCCCCCAAGGCTGCGGCTGCCGGCTGCGTGGTGGTCGATAACACCTCGCAGTTCCGCTACGACGCCGACATCCCGCTGGTGGTACCGGAAGTGAATCCGGAGGCCATCGCACAGTTCCGCAATCGCGGCATCATCGCCAACCCCAACTGCTCCACCATCCAGATGCTGGTCGCCCTGAAGCCGATTTACGATGCGGTCGGGATCGAACGCATCAATGTCTGCACCTACCAGGCCGTCTCGGGCACGGGCAAGGAGGCCGTCGAGGAACTTGCCCGCCAGACGGCGGATCTGCTGAACGGCAAGTCGATCGACAGCAAGGTCTACCCCCGCCAGATTGCCTTCAACTGCCTGCCCCAGATCGACGTCTTCATGGACAACGGCTACACCAGGGAAGAAATGAAGATGGTGTGGGAGACCCGGAAAATCATGGGTGACGAGGGCATCCAGGTGAACCCGACGGCCGTTCGCGTGCCGGTCTTCTTCGGGCATTCCGAAGCCGTCCACATCGAAACCCGGGACAAAATCAGCGCCGAGGCAGCCCTCGAACTGCTGCGGAAGGCACCCGGGGTGACCGTGGTCGATGACCGGGTCGACGGGGGTTATCCCACCGCGGTGACGCATGCCGCCAACCACGACGCCGTATTCGTCGGCCGAGTCCGGGAAGATATTTCCCACCCGCGCGGATTGAACCTGTGGGTGGTGTCGGACAATGTCCGCAAAGGGGCGGCTCTCAACAGTGTCCAGATCGCGGAAATCTTGGTAAAAAGTTATCTGTAAGTTACAGTTAACTTTGAATCGTAAAGTTCTACCGCAGGTCGAGACTTGAGGCGGGGAGTGTGTCCAGCACCGCACCCTCCCGCCGGGCTGGACCGTCCGTGACGCCGCGCGACTGAGGAAGCAGAACATGCTACGGAAAAGAGCTGTTGCTCTGGCTATATCGCTGATGTTTCCTGCCGTGGCCCCGGCGCTCGGTCTGGGAACGCTCAAAGCCACCTCGGCGCTCAACCAGCCCTTCGAGGGCAAAATCGAAATCATCGGTGCCACCGCCGGAGATTTCGACAGTCTCGTTATCAAGCTCGCAGATTCCGCCCAGTTCGACCGCGCGGGCCTGATCCGCAGTGCGCCCCTGATGGGGCTGAAGTTCGAGGTCGTCACCAACCCCAACGGCAACGATTACGTTCGCGTGTACACGCGGGAAGCCGTGCGTGAGCCCTACCTCGACTTCCTGATTGAGATGAACTGGCTCCAGGGCAAGATGATTCGGGAATACACCGTCCTGCTCGACCCGCCGCTCTATGATCCCAATCGCCGCCAGCCCAAACCTGCGGCCACCGCGCCAGCGACCATGGCGCCGCCAACACCCGCCGCCCAATCGCGTCCTACCGCTCCTCGCGCAGCGCCAGCGCTTGCTGCCGGTGGCGAGCTCGGCCCGGCCCAGTCCGGGGATACCTTGTGGTCCCTTGCGCGGCGCAACCTGCCGGGCAACGGCGTGTCGGTCAACCAGATGATGGTTGCCCTGCTCCGCGCCAACCCGCAGAGCTTCCCCACCGGCAACATGAACCTGCTGACCGTAGGCACGATCCTGAAGCTGCCCTCGGCAGGGGAACTCGCCGCCATTACCCGGCAGGACGCTTCGGCCGAAATTGGCCGGCAGACCCAGAGCTGGCAGGAATACCGTCAGGGGGCCAGTCGTACGACGACACCGCAGCTGGCGCGCGGCAACGACCTTACCGCGCCTGCCGCGAAGGCACCCCCTGCCAAACCGCCCGCTGACGCCCACCTCGAAATCGTTGCTGCGTCCGACCAAGCTGGCGCCACCGCCGGCGCGCCGGGTGCCGACGAAAGCAAGGTGGCTGCCCAGGCTGATACGACCAAGGAACTCAAGGCCAGGCTTGATGAAGCCGAGGAAATCATCGATTTGCTGAAGCGCCAGGTCGAAGTGAAGAACGACGAACTCGCCCGCATGCAAGGCCAGCAGGTGGGCAAGGGTGTCGAAGTGCCGGCAGCTGCGCGGACCCCGGCCGCCGCCAAGGCGCCGGACGCGCCCGCGCCAGAAGGACCTCTTGCCGCTACTCCCGCGGCGGCGGCACCCGCCGTCGAGTCGCCGCCCGTCGCCGCCCCGGTCGAAGTGCCGGCACCCACGCCCGAACCTGCCAAGCCGGCCGCAGATCCCAGGCCGGCGCCAAAGATAGTTGCCTCTCCGCCACCCGCGTCGAGCGGCGGCCTGGACGACCTCGTGCCCGGCGGCCTCATGACCTTGCTTGGTGCGGCAGTTTCCCTGCTGGTGCTGGGTGCCCTCGCACTCCGTAAACGCTTTGGCAAGCCTGCGAGCACGCCCGCTTCGGCGGCGCCGATCGCGCGTGCAGGGCTGGCGCCGGCCGTGGACGCGTTGGATCAGAACGCCAGTGCGGCGACTGCAGACTCCGAGGTAGCGCAGGCGCAGGTGGCACCGCCCAGCGACGACGCGGCCTTCGACCGGCATTCGCGGACCATCGAGGCCACCGCCGATTCGCTGCAGGTCGACCCGCTGGAAGAGGTCAACGTCTACCTTGCCTACGAACGTTTCGACCAGGCCGAGGAACTGGTTCGCAAGGCCATCGCCGACCATCCGGAAGAGGCGCGCTACCAGCATCGCCTGCTCGAAATCTTCTATTTCTCCAACAACCTGACGGCGTACGAGCACGCTGCGCGTGAATTCCACGACAAGGTTGGCGAGGACGACCCGATGTGGCAGAGCGTCGTCGCGATGTGGGAAGCCATGTCGCCACAGCGCGCCCTGTTCACAGCCGGCGCTGGTGCGGTTGCCACGGCCTCCGCGCCGACCGAATTCGTGGATCTCACCGCCACCGCCGATGCCAGTGCCGAGGCGTCGATGGAATCGACGCATGTTGGACTTTTCGGCGCAACCACCGACAACCAGGCGCCACCGCTGGCGGAAGCTGGCGATCTGCTGCTGGACGGCATCCTGGACATCACGGCTGGCGAGACCGAAGAAAGCGAAATGCTCGATCTCACCGCCACGGTCGAAAAACTCGAGCAGGCGGGTTACCTCGAACACGAGGATCCGGCGCACGACACGACCAACGAAACCGACATGTTCGACATCTCTGGCAGCAGTGCAGAGATCGCCGGGGCGCTGGACGCCCTGGAACCCGAGGACGCAGACACCCAGGACCCCAGCGATACGGTCCAACTCCTTGATCTATCCGCCACGGGTGACCTGTTCAAGGTGGGCGACGCCGCCCAGTCAGACGCCAGGGCTCTGGGGCTCTCCAACACCGCGTCAGGCGGCGGCCTGACCACGGCAGACGCCGAGCTTACCTCCGAAGTCGACTTCGACATTGGCGAACTGAGCGACCTCAACCTCGATGCCACCAGTAATCCGCTGGATCTCGGCCTCGACGAAGCCGACAACGCGGACGAGCTCGATTTCGACATCGGCGCCCTGGGCGCTGAACCGATCGTCGATGTGTTCGACCAGACCGTAGTGCTTGGGGCCCCCATCGCTGCACAGCCGTCTGCGCCCGCCGCGCAGGCTGCCCTCGATGGCCCCACGGACTTCAGCCTTGATCTCGATCTCCCGGAGGTGGACGCGCCTGCGGGTGCCGACCATGGGTTCGCCACCGAGGCGCCGGACATGCTTGATCTCACCACCGAGCTCCCTGAGATGCTTGATCTGACGACCGACATCTCGACCGACCTGAACCTTGGGTATGAGGCATCAGCAGCGGGCGCCACGGCAGGCGCCGAGCTTGACCTCGACGCCCTCAATTTTAGCGCCGTCGACGAAGGCATCGACCTTGATTTTTCGCTCGATGAAACGCGGGAACTGAACGATATTTTCGTCGACGACGCAGCGTCTCCGCGCCTTCTGACCGACGAGACCCTCGACCCTTCGATGCGTGATCTGACCGCCGAACTGGAGGCGTCGATGGCAGCCTTCGACACCCCGGATACCGTGGTTGGCGAAGATGATTTCATCCTCGACCTCACTGCGGCCGACCAGGACGCGTCGAACGGCGATGCGCTGGACGTCGACTTCACCCTCGATGGCAGCCTTACGCAGGACATGTCGCTTGCCGAAACCGTCATTCGGGACGACTTCGACCCCGCCGACGGCATGCCGACGAACCCCAACGGGGGTGACGAGGTGGATACCAAGCTTAACCTGGCCAAGGCCTACATCGAACTTGGCGAGAAAGACGCCGCCCGTTCGATCCTCCTCGAAGCCGCGCGTGAAGGCACCGGTCAACAGCAGGAAGAAGCAGGCCGCCTGCTCGCGCAGGTCACCTGAGGAAAGACGGCGCCGCGTCGCGCCCGGACCCGCGCGACATGCGCATCGCGGTGGGGATCGAGTACGACGGCGCGCCGTACTGTGGCTGGCAAAGCCAGCACGAAGGGGTCGGCGTGCAGTCCGTAGTGGAAGCCGCGCTGTCTGCGGTGGCCGATGAACCCATCGCCGTCCAATGCGCCGGACGCACCGATGCCGGCGCACACGCGGTGTGCCAGGTCGCCCATTTCGACACGACTGCCGTCCGCAGCGACCGCTCCTGGGTGCTTGGTACCAACAAGCATCTGCCGAATTCGGCCTGCATCCGCTGGGCCCGGGAAGTCCCCGCCCATTTCAATGCCCGTTTCTCGGCGGATTCCCGCAGCTATGTCTACCTGTTGACCAATCGCCTGAGTCGCACGGGGCTCTGGCATGGACGGGCGGCATGGGAATATCGGCCCCTCGACGAGGACCGCATGGCAGACGCCGCACGCCTCCTCGTGGGTGAACACGACTTCACCTCGTTCCGGGCGGCTGCCTGCCAGGCCAACCATCCCCTGCGCACCGTCCACCAACTGGAAGTCCAGCGTGACGGGGAACTCCTTGCGGTACACATCACCGCCAATGCCTTCCTCCAGCACATGGTGCGGAACATCGTGGGAGTGCTGGTGAAAATAGGCACGGGCGAGCGGGAACCCGACTGGGCTGCGCAAGTGCTGGCGGCGCGGGATCGGCGTGAGGCCGCGACCACCGCACCGGCCTGTGGCCTGTATTTCCTGAACGCCAGCTATCCCTCCCGATTCGGGCTGCCGGGTACGCCACGGGATGTGCTGTTGCCCAAGCTTTGAACCCGCTCCTTATACCCATCGCAGGGCTAAATCGTGATAATGCAGCAGCGCCGTGACAGCATCGCAAGACGCGAGCCGGCGGTCTGGACAGGCCCATGAACCAGCGTACTCGCATCAAATTCTGCGGCATTACCCGGATGTCGGACGCGGCGGCTGCTGTCGCACTGGGCGTCGACGCACTGGGCTTCGTGTTCCATGCGCCGAGCCCACGCAACGTCGCCCCGGAAACGGTCCGCGACATCCTCCACAGCTTGCCGGCATTCGTCAGTGCGGTGGGCCTGTTCGTGGATGCACCGCTCGATGTCGTGCGCGAGACAGTCGACCGGGTTGGTCTTTCGCTCGTACAGTTCCACGGAGAGGAAACTCCCGAATACTGCGCGTCCTTCGGGCGACCCTACGTGAAAGTCGTCCGCATGCGCGATGCGGCGGCCGTGGCGACGGCCGAGCGGCAGTTCCCGGGTGCCAGCGGGCTGCTGCTCGACACCTGGCATCCGCAACTGGCGGGCGGTACGGGACAGGTCTTCGATTGGGATCTGGTGCCCAGGGGGGCCAGCAAGGCGCTCATCCTGGCGGGCGGCCTGACCGTCGCCAACGTCGGAGAGGCCATCCGTCGAACCTCGCCATTCGCCGTGGACGTGAGTGGCGGCATAGAAGAGTCGAAGGGCCTCAAGGACCCGGTAAAAATGCGACGCTTTGTCGCAGAGGTAAACACCATTGACCGCGAACAGTGACACGGCGGCAAATCGCGCCGTAGCGTCGGCGAACCTGCCCGATGAAGGTGGTCACTTCGGCCCCTACGGCGGAAAGTTCGTCGCTGAAACCCTGATGGCGCCGCTGGCCGAACTCGAAACGGCCTACCGCGAGTGCCTGGCCGATCCGGAATTCATCAAGGAATTCGAGCGGGATCTCGCAGAATTCGTCGGTCGCCCCTCGCCGCTCTACCACGCCGAGCGCTGGTCGCGCGAACTGGGCGGCGCCCAGATCTTCCTCAAGCGCGAAGACCTTAACCACACCGGCGCGCACAAGATCAACAACACCATCGGTCAGGCGCTGCTCGCCCGACGCATGGGTAAGCGCCGCATCATCGCCGAGACGGGCGCGGGCCAGCACGGCGTGGCCACCGCGACCATCGCCGCCCGCTTCGGCATGTCCTGCCGCGTGTACATGGGCGCCCACGACATCCAGCGCCAGTCCTACAACGTGTTCCGCATGAAACTGCTGGGCGCTGAAGTGGCGCCTGTGCATTCGGGCTCCAGGACGCTCAAGGACGCGCTGAACGAAGCGCTCCGCGACTGGGTCAGCAACGTCGACGACACCTTCTACATCATTGGCACGGTGGCGGGTCCGCACCCGTATCCCATGATGGTTCGGGATTTCCAGTCCGTCATCGGCCGCGAAACCCGCGCGCAATGCTTGAGCCGCATCGGCAAGCTGCCCGATACCATCGTTGCCTGTGTCGGCGGTGGCTCGAACGCCATGGGCATCTTCCATCCCTTCATCAACGACACCAGCGTCAAGCTCATCGGCGTCGAAGCCGGGGGCGACGGGGTTGAAACCGGCCGTCATTCCGCGCCGCTCACGGCGGGTTCGCCGGGTGTCCTGCATGGCAACCGCACCTACCTGATGCAGGACGACGACGGCCAGATCATTGAAACCCACTCAATCTCCGCCGGCCTCGACTACCCGGGCGTGGGTCCCGAGCATGCGTGGCTCAAGGACACCGGTCGCGCCAGCTACGTCACGATCAACGACGACGAAGCCATCAAGGCTTTTCACACCCTGACCCGCATGGAAGGCATCATTCCCGCCCTGGAAACGAGCCACGCGATCGCCTACGTGGAAAAGCTCGCGCCCACCCTGCCGCAGGACCACACCATCGTGGTGTGCCTGTCCGGTCGGGGTGACAAGGACATTCCCATCGTGGCCACGCGCGAAGGCATTACTCTGTGACCACCATGAGCAATCGCATCGAATCCCGTTTTAGCGACCTTGCCGCGGCTGGTCGCTGCGGTCTCGTCACGTTCATTACCGCCGGCGATCCGACGCCAGCCGCCACCCTGGCCTACATGCATGCGCTGGTCAGCGGTGGCGCCGACGTCATCGAGCTGGGCGTGCCATTTTCGGATCCCATGGCCGACGGACCCACGATCCAGCGCGCCAGCGAACGCGCGCTGGCCGGCGGCATGACCCTGCACAAAGTGATGACCCTGGTCGAAGCTTTCCGCCGCACGGATACCACCACGCCGGTGGTGCTGATGGGCTACCTCAATCCCATTGAACGCATGGGCTACGCGGCGTTCGCGCGGGCCGCCGTGGCGGCGGGGGTGGATGGCGTACTCACCGTCGACTTGCCGCCCGAAGAGGCCGCGTCGCTCAACCGGGAAGTCCGCGCTGCCGGGCTGTCGCAGATTTTCCTGCTCGCGCCCACCTCCTCGGCACCGCGCGTGGCGGCCGTGCGCGCGTTTGCCAACGGGTTCGTGTATTACGTCTCGGTGAAGGGTGTGACCGGCGAGAAGTCATTCGAGGTGGTGGAGACTTCGGCCCGCGTAGCAGAACTCAAGCTCGCCACCGGCCTGCCGGTTGGCGTGGGTTTTGGCGTGCGCACACCGGAAACGGCCGCTGCCCTGGCCCACCAGTCCGACGCCGTGATCGTGGGCAGCGCGCTGGTTGAACTCATCGAACGGGCCAGCGACGTGGCGACCGGCGCAGCCGGACTCGAAGCCTTCGCCCGCTCGCTCAAACTCGCCATGGACGATACCCGCGCCGCTGCCTGAGCGGCGCGCATCCGGAGACACACCCATTGGAACTGGACTGGTTCAAGCGACTCCTGCCTTCCCGCATCCGCACCGAAGGTGCCAGCAAGAAGGGCATCCCCGAAGGCATCTGGACGTCCTGTCCGGCCTGCAAGTCGGTGCTCTACCGGGCCGAACTCGACCGCAACCTTGGCGTGTGCTTGAAGTGCGGCCACCACTCGCGCGTAGCTGCGCGGGCGCGCCTGCGCCAGTTCCTCGACCTTGATTCGGGCGTCGAGATCGGCGCCGGCGTCACGCCACTCGATTTCCTGAAGTTCCGCGATTCCAAGCGCTATCGCGACCGCCTCACCGCCGCGCAAAAGGAAACGGGCGAGACCGACGCGCTCATCGTGATGGCCGGCAGCCTGATGGGCATGACCGTGGTGGCCAGCGCTTTCGAATTCAACTTCATGGCTGGCTCCATGGGATCGGTGGTGGGCGAGCGCTTCGTGCGCGGCGTCCAGCGCGCCATCGACGAGCGCGCGCCCTTCATCTGCTTCTGCGCGAGCGGCGGCGCCCGCATGCAGGAAGCCCTGGTGTCCTTGATGCAGATGGCCAAGACCAGTGCTGCGCTCGCGGAACTGCGCGCGCACCGCTTGCCCTACGTTTCCGTACTGACCGATCCGACGACCGGCGGCGTGTCCGCGAGCATCGCGATGCTGGGTGACGTGATCGTGGCCGAGCCCAACGCGCTGATCGGCTTTGCCGGACCGCGGGTCATCGAGCAGACGGTGCGCCAGGTGTTGCCGGAAGGCTTCCAGCGCAGTGAATTCCTGCTGGAGCACGGCGCCATTGATTTCATCGCGGACCGGCGGGAACTCCGCCCGCAGCTTGCGCGCATCCTGAGCATCCTGACCCACGCCGGAGCGCCGGTGGCCACCGATCCGGTCGCCACGAAGGCCTGACGCCTGATGGCCCCGACGACCGCTGAACCGGCGCCCGCCGCGCGGCGCCCGCTCGCGGACTGGCTGGCCTGGCAGGAATCCCTGCATCCCGCCGAGATTGAACTTGGGCTGGAGCGCTGCCAGTCCGTGGCGCAGGTCCTCGGCGTGCTCGCACCCGGTGGCACCGTCATTACCGTCGCCGGCACCAACGGCAAGGGCTCGACGGTCGCGATGCTCGACGCCATCTACCGCCTCGCCGGCAATCGGGTGGGGACCTACACCTCGCCGCATCTCCTGCGCTACAACGAACGCATCAAGCTCGACGGCCAGCCAGCCAGCGACGACCAAATCTGCGCGGCCTTCGAACAGGTGGAAGCTGCGCGCGGCACCACGCCGCTGACCTTCTTCGAGTTCGGTACCCTGGCCGCGCTGGTGATCTTCAAGGCCGCCGCGCTCGACATCGTCATCCTCGAAGTGGGCATGGGCGGCCGGCTCGACGCCGTGAACATCGTCAATCCCGACGTGGCCGTGATTGCCACGCTCGACATCGACCACGTGGAATGGCTGGGCCACACGCGCGAAGCCATCGCCCGCGAGAAGGCCGGTATCCTGCGCGCGGGACGGCCCGCCGTGTGCTCCGATCCCGCAGTCCCCGCGAGCCTCGTGGAATGCGCGCAGGCAGTGGGCGCAGGACTCTTGCTGCTCGGCGTCGACTTCCATTTCGTCGAGACGAACGCAGGCTGGCACTGGTGGTCGGGGCAAGCGATGCTCGAAAACCTGCCCCGTCCCGCCCTGTCCGGTAGCTACCAGTTCCGCAACGCCGCCGGCGTGTTGAAGGTGGTGGACCTGCTACAGCCGCGCCATCCGGTTTCCTTCGAAGCCATCACCCGGGCGCTGCTGACCTTGAGCCTGCGTGGTCGCTTCCAGCGACTTCAGGTGTCAGGGCGGGAGCTTGTTCTCGACGTTGCCCACAACGCCCAGGCGGTGGCTGCTTTCGCCGCCAACCTTGCTGCCCTGCCGGACACGCCGCGCACCCACGTACTGCTCGGCATGTTGAAGACCAAGGACCACCTGAGCGTGATGCGGGCCCTCGCACCGCATGTCGATTGCTGGCACCTGGCCAGCGTCGCCGCGGCCCGCGGCGCGACAGCGGATGACCTGTGCATAACCTTGCGTACCCTGGGCCTGCGTGCGCCGCTTGCCACGCATGCGTCTATCCCCGATGCCTGGCGCGCGGTGCTGGCGGAATCCACGGCAGGAGAACGAATCCTCGTGGTGGGTTCGTTCGTCACGGTGGGCGAAGTGCTGCGGCTCATTGAAGCCGATGGGGGCACGCACTGATGGACGCCGGGCTCAAGCAACGCCTGGTCGGCGCTGCCGTGCTCGTGGCGGTGGCAGTCATCGTCGTGCCCATGCTGCTCGACGGGGGCTACCGACCGCCCAACGTCAACACGCGCGACATGGCACCGATGCCCGCCGACCAGCTTCCCCAGACCGTCGAGCCACTACCCCCGGAGACGGTGGACGTGATCGACCGCGGTGTGGTGGCACCGCCCACCGAGCTTGAATCCTCGCTGGAAGTCCCGCCACCGCGCGTCACCACAGCCGCGCCCGTCCCGCCCGTGCGCAAACCGCGCCCGGTCGAGCAGCCAGCCCAGATCGAGTCCCGCGTCGAGCGGTCGCCGCCGCCGTCAGCCGTGGTCCCGCCTGCGGCGGTGGAGCGCTGGGCCGTGCAGCTCGGCAGCTTTTCCAGCCGGGACAATGCCGATCTCCTCGTTCGGCGGCTTGAAAGCGTCGGCACCAAGGCCCATATCGTCCAAATCAAGGAAGCCCACGGCGTGAGCTTCCGTGTCCGCGCCGGCCCTACGGATGGGCGCGCAGCAGCGCTCGATCTCCGCAACTGGCTTGCAAAATCCCCGGACCTGCGCGGCATCCTCGTCCGTGAATAGGCGTCGACCAGCCGCCGCGGTGCACGCCCGATGAACGTCGCAGACATCGTCATCCTGTCGGTCATTGGCCTTTCGGCCCTGCTGAGCCTCCTGCGCGGACTGGTGAAGGAAATCCTGTCCTTGCTGGCCTGGGTGGTCGCCTTCTGGGTGGCCTTTCGCTACAGCGGACTTGCGGCCGATCACCTCAGTGGCATCGTCACGCAGGCCCCGGCCCGCGTCGCGCTGGCCTTCGTTGGCCTGCTGGTCGGCAGCCTCGTTGCCTTTGGCCTGCTCAATGCGCTGCTGAATGCCGTGCTCGAACGCAGCGGACTCGGGCCCACGGACAAGCTGCTCGGCATGCTGTTCGGCGCGCTGCGTGGGCTCGCCATCGTGCTCGCACTGGTGGCGCTGGCCGGGCTGACGCCGCTGCCAGCGGAGCCGTGGTGGCATTCCTCGCTGCTGCTGCCCCAGCTCGTGGTGCTGTCGAAGTGGCTGGTGGCCTTGTTGCGGCCGGAATTCGGCGGCTAGTTCGGGTACGATTCAGCCCCTGTCACGGGCTTGGCAGAGAGGTAATCCCAGCATGTGTGGCATCGTCGGTATCGTCGGAAAATCAGCGGTCAACCAGGCCATCTACGATGCACTGACCGTCTTGCAGCACCGCGGCCAGGACGCCGCTGGCATCGTCACCTGCGAAGGCGGTCGCCTCTACCTGCGCAAGTCCGAAGGACTGGTACGGGATGTCTTCCACACCCGCCATATGCTGAACCTGAAAGGCCGGATGGGCGTCGGCCACGTGCGCTATCCCACCGCCGGCGAAAGCTCCACGGCGGAGGCCCAGCCGTTCTACGTCAACTCGCCGTACGGCATCGTGTTGGCACATAACGGCAATCTCACCAATTCGGAACAGCTCAAGTCCGAGCTCTACGAAGACGGCCTGCGGCACGTCAACACCGATTCCGATTCCGAAGTCCTCCTGAACGTACTGGCCCACGAGCTGCAAGCGCTGGGCAAGGTCAGCATCGGGCCGGAAGACATCTTCGCCGCCGTGGCGCGCCTGCATGAGCGCTGCGAGGGTGGCTACGCGGTGGTGGCGATGATCAGCGGCGTGGGCATCATCGGCTTCCGCGATCCTTTCGGCATCCGGCCGATTGTCTTCGGCCGCCGCGAAACCCCGGCAGGCCGCGAATACATCATCGCTTCCGAGTCGGTCGCCATCGACGTGCTCGGCTTCGAACTCGACCGCGACATCGCGCCGGGCGAAGTGGTGTTCATCAGCGAACAGGGCGAAATCCACACCCGCCAGTGCGCGGCCAACCCCAAGCTGTCCCCCTGCATCTTCGAACTCGTCTACCTGGCGCGGCCGGATTCCATCATCGATGGCGTGTCGGTGCACCGCGCCCGGATGCGCATGGGCGAGGCCCTCGCCGCCAAGATTGCGCACGAGTGGCCCGACCACGACATCGACGTGGTCATCCCCGTTCCCGACACCGCGCGCACGGCCGCCATGGAACTCGCGCACGCGCTGGGCGTGGACTACCGCGAAGGCTTCATCAAGAACCGCTACATCCCGCGCACCTTCATCATGCCGGGCCAGGCCTTGCGCCGGAAATCAGTGCGCCAGAAATTGAACGCCATCGATTTTGAATTCACAGGCCGCAACGTACTGCTGGTGGACGACTCCATCGTGCGCGGCACCACCTCCAGCCAGATCATCCAGATGGCGCGTGAGTCGGGCGCGCGACGTGTCTACATGGCTTCTGCGGCGCCGCCCGTGTGCTATCCCAACGTCTATGGCATCGACATGCCGACCGGTGACGAACTGGTGGCCCACAACCGCAGCAACGACGAAGTCTGTGCCCTGCTTGGCGCCGACAAACTCATCTACCAGGACCTCGAGGATCTCGTATCCTGCGCGCGCAAGGACAACCCGCTGATCGAGGAATTCGACGTGTCCTGCTTCAACGGGCGCTACGTCACGGGCGACGTCAGCGACGGCTACCTCCACCACGTCAAGTCGATGCGTTCGGACGAAGCCATGGCGAAGCGCGCGGCGGGCAGCAATTCGCTGCAGGACCTCCACACTTCCTCCGGCGCCACGGCGGACACCCACTAGGCCAGACATGCACGATCAGAATTTCGACGGGGCGCTTGCCCTAGCCACCTTGGGCTGCCGCGCAGGCGTGGAACCCGGCGCCGAGCACGAGAACAGCCCGCCCATCCACCTCACGTCCAGCTTCAGTTTCGACAACGCCGCGCAGGCTGCCGCGCGCTTTGCAGGCGAGGAACCCGGCAACGTCTATTCGCGCTTCACCAACCCCACGGTGCGGGCGTTCGAAGACCGGCTTGCCGCGATGGAAGGCGGCGAAGCGGGCATCGCCACTGCGTCCGGCATGAGCGCCATCCTCACCGTCGTGCTTTCGCTGCTGCAGGCGGGCGATCACGTGGTGTGCTCGCGGAGCGTGTTCGGGACCACGGTGGGCCTGTTCAATATGTTCGCGCGTTTCGGCATCACCACCACCTTCGTCCCGCCCGGTGATCTGGTCGCCTGGGAAGCCGCCATGCAGCCCAACACGCGGATGCTGTTCGCCGAGACGCCGTCCAATCCGCTGGGCGAAGTCTCGGACATCGCCGCGCTCTCTGCGCTCGCGCATGCCAACGCCGCGCTGTGTGTGGTCGACAACTGCTTCTGCACGCCGGCCCTGCAGCAGCCCTTGAAGTTCGGCGCGGACGTCATCATGCACTCCGCCACCAAGTACCTCGACGGCCAGGGCCGCTGCGTGGGCGGCGCCATCGTGGCGTCTGCCGAACTCTGCCAGCAGAAGTTCTTCCAGTTCCTGCGCACCGCAGGACCGTGCATGAGCCCGTTCAATGCGTGGGTGTTCCTCAAGGGACTCGAAACTCTGTGCCTGCGCATGGACGCACACAGCCGAAGTGCCGCCACGCTTGCGGCCTTCCTCGACCAGCACCCCCGCGTGGAGCAGGTGTTCTACTCGGGGCTCGCTTCGCATCCCCAGCACGCACTGGCTGCACGCCAGCAGCGCGCTTTCGGCGGCATCGTGTCCTTCGAAATGCCCGGCGGCCGTGCCGCCGCCTGGCAGGTGATCGATCGACTCAAGCTCTTCTCCATCACCGGCAACCTCGGTGACACGCGCAGCATCGTCACCCATCCGTGCACCACCACCCACGGCCGCCTGCCGAGTGCGCAAAAGGAAGCCATGGGCATCCGTGAAGGCCTGGTGCGGCTTTCGGTGGGACTCGAAGACGTGGACGACCTGCTGCGCGATCTGGACCGCGCGCTCGTCCCCTGACGCGTGCGGCCGGCGTTTACGCCCGGCTGCCACCGCCTGTAGAGTGCCGCCCACCGGGGCCTGCTTTCCCGTAATCCGTCTGCCGTCGCGAGGGATCGATTACCGGTACGCCCACTCCACCGGAGATCCCGCATGCCTGGCCGCAATTTCCTGTTCATTCCCGGACCCACCAACACGCTGTCGCCCGGCGATCGCGTGCTCAACGCACGCTTCGGCCAGTTCAGCCACCGGTGGGGCGAACTCTGCAAGCGACTCGGCCTCGACCCCCCTATCAAAGCCGTGGAGTGGGGCAACGGCGTGCCACTGGCGCGCTACCGTGAAATCCTCGCTGCCGACACCCACCACCGGATCAAGGCCGTGCTGGTCACCCACCACGAAACCGCCACCGGCGTCACCAGCAGTATTCCCGCCGTGCCGTGCGCGCATGGAACCTGCCGCTCTGCGCGAAGGATCCTTCGCAATATTCGGACACCGTCAGCGCCGTCGTCGTGCCGCCCGGCATCGACAGCAACACGGTGGTGAACAGCGCCTACGAACGCTACAACCTGTCGCTGCGCATGGGCCTCACCGACGTCGCGAGCAAGGTCTTCCGCATCGGGCACCTGGGCGATCTGAACGAACTCATGCTCCCCGGCGCGCTCACCGGCGTTGAAATGGCCATGCTCGATGCGGGCATCGACGTGACGCCCGGCTGCGGCGTGGGTGTCGTGCAGACCTACCTGCGCGACACCCACGCAGCGGCGCGCTGAGCGCAGCGCGTGGCGATGCGCAAACCCCGCGTCGTGTTGACGCGGCGCTGGCCCGAGGCGGTGGAAGCGCGCCTCGCCGCGCGTTTCGATCTCGTCTGCAACCCCGGTGACGTGCCGTTTGCCGCGGACGCCCTGTGCGAGGCGCTCACGACCGCCGATGCGCTCTGTCCCACGGTGACCGACCGGATTGACGCCAAGGTGCTCGAGGTCGCACCACGCCGCGCCAGGCTCATCGCCAACTACGGCGTTGGCATCAACCACATCGACATCGACACCGCGCGTCGGCTTGGCTTGACGGTCACCAACACGCCCGGCGTGCTGACGGACGCCACCGCGGATCTCACGCTCACCTTGCTGCTGATGGCCGCGCGGCGCGCTGGCGAAGGCGAGCGTGAAGTGCGTGCAGGCGCCTGGACCGGCTGGCGCCCCACGCATCTCGTGGGCACCCAGGTGACGGGAAAGACCCTCGGCCTGGTGGGCTTTGGTCGCATCGCCCAGGCCGTTGCGCGCCGCGCGCACCAAGGCTTCGGGATGGAGATCCTCTTCCACACGCGGACACCACCCGAGGTCACGGCGGCCGGCGTACCCGCCACCAGCGTCGGCCTCGATGAACTGCTGGCGCGCTCGGATTTCGTCTCGCTGCATTGCCCGGGTGGCGCGAACACCCGCCACCTCATCAACCGCGAGCGCCTTGCGGCGATGAAGCCGTCTGCCTTCCTCATCAACACCGCGCGCGGTGAAGTGGTGGACGAAGCTGCCTTGATCGATGCGCTCGCCACGCGGCGCATCGCCGGTGCCGGGCTTGACGTCTATGCCGATGAACCGTGCGTGCCGGCCGCCTTGAAAGCCCTCGAGAATGTAGTGTTATTACCGCACCTCGGCAGCGCTACCGACGCGACGCGCATCGAGATGGGCCTGCGTGTGCTGGTGAACCTCGAAGCCTTTTTCGCCGGCGCGGCGGTGCCCGATCGCGTCGCCTGAAAGCACCGCGGCGCTATCCGCCCACGCGCCTGCGGTGGCAGAATGCGGGCTCGTTTATTCAAGCAAGAGAGGAGGTCTCAGTGACGATCAAGATTGGTGACAAGATGCCCGCAGGTTCGTTCGGGCAGATGGCGGACAAGGGTCCTGGCTCCCTTTCCACGGACGACCTTTTTGGCGGCAAGAAAGTGGTGCTGTTCTCGGTGCCCGGCGCCTTCACCCCCACCTGCTCCGCCAAGCACCTGCCGGGCTACCTCGAACTCGCCGATCAGTTGAAGGCCAAGGGCGTAGACACCATCGCCTGCGTCGCCGTCAATGACACCTTCGTTATGGGCGCCTGGGGCAAGCACGCTGGCGCTGACGGCAAGATCATGATGCTGGCCGATGGCAACGCCACCTACACCAAGGCGCTCGGCCTCGAGCTCGACGCCAGCGGTTTCGGCATGGGCACCCGCGGCCAGCGCTTCGCCATCGTCGTCACTGACGGCGTGGTGTCCAACCTCTTCATCGAAGCACCGATGGAGTTCAAGGTCAGCGCTGCCGAGCACGTGCTCGCCAACCTCTGACGCACTTGGGCTTCGGCGATCGCAGGCGCGATCGCCGAAGCCCGTCCCCCAAGTGCAGACTCCCGCACAGGCCTTTGAAGCCACGGCGTTCCGCGCGCAACTCGCGCAACTCGCCGACTGGATCTGTGCCTATTACGTGCGATTGCCCGGACTCCCGGTGCTGTCGCAAGTGGGCCCCGGCGCGGTGTTCAATGCGCTGCCAGCGACTGCCCCCGAATTCCCCGAAGCCTTTGGTGACGTCGTCCGCGATCTCGACCAGATCATCCTGCCGGGCCTCACGCACTGGCAGTCGCCAAGCTTCTTTGCCTATTTCCCGGCCAATACCTCCGCGCCGTCCATGCTGGCCGAACTCCTCTCGGCAGCGCTGGGCGTGCAAGGCATGCTGTGGCAGACGAGCCCGGCCTGCACGGAAGTGGAAACCCGCATGCTCGACTGGCTGGCCGATGCCTGCGGCCTCCCGGCCGTATTCCGCGCAGGTGGTGCAGGCGGTGGGGTGCTGCAGGATTCGGCTTCCAGCGCCGCGCTCTGCGCGCTCATCGCGGCACGCGAGCGCGCGACCGGCGGTACGAGCAACGAGACCGGCTATCGCGGTGGACTCGTGGCCTATACCTCCTCGCAGGCCCATTCCTCGCTCGACAAGGCAGCCATGCTCTCGGGGCTTGGTCGCGCCAACCTGCGCAAGGTGGCGGTGGACGAAGCCTTCGCCATGGATCCGGTCGCACTCGCGAGCGCCATCGCCGCAGATCGTGCCGCCGGACTCACGCCGTTCTTCGTCTGCGCCACCGTCGGCACTACCTCGTCGCTCGCCTGCGATCCCCTGCGGGCGCTAGGCCAACTCTGCCGGTCGGAAGGTCTGTGGCTGCACGTGGACGGCGCGATGGCCGGCAGCGTTGCGCTGCTGGAAGGGGAGCGCGCGCGCTTCGACGGTCTCGAACTCGCCGACAGCTATTGCTTCAACCCGCACAAGTGGCTGCTCACCAATTTCGACTGCAGTTGCTTCTATGTCGCGCAGCGCCGCGATCTCATCTCCGCCCTCAGCGTCACCCCCGAATACCTGCGCAACGACGCCAGCGACGCCGGTGAGGTCTTCGACTACCGCGACTGGCAGGTGCCGCTGGGGCGCCGCTTTCGCGCGCTCAAGCTGTGGTTCGTCCTGCGCGGCTTTGGCCTTGCCGGCCTGCGGGCGCTGGTCCGCCTGCACCTCGATCTGGCCGCCGGGTTCGGACGCATGGTGGAGGCCGATCCGGACTTCGAACTCGTGACGCCGGTCTCGCTGAACCTCGTGTGCTTTCGCCATCGTGGCAGTGACGATTTCAATCGCCGGCTGCAGGCGCGGGTGAATGCCGAAGGGCGGCTGTTCATCTCCCATACGGCTTTGCGCGGACACCATGTGCTGCGGCTTTGCGTAGGGCAGGCCGCCACCACCTGCGAGCACCTGGACGCCGCCTGGCAGGCGCTGCGCGAGACCGCGACAAAACTCAGGGAAGAAGAGGAACCCTCGTGATGCAAAAACTCGCCGCTTGCCTTGCCGTGCTGCTTGCCTTCGCACCTGCCGTGCGGGCGGCAGGCACTGCGATGGAATTCGATCGCATCCAGCTTTCGGCCAGCGCCGAACTTGAAGTACCGGCCGATCTCGTCACGGCCAGCCTGTTCGTCGAACGCGAAGGCAGCAGCACGTCAAAGCTCGCGGCAGCCGTCAACGAAGCCATGGCCTGGGCGCTGGCCGAAGCCCGCAAGATCGACGGCATCAAGACCGAGACCGGCCAGTACACGAGTTATCCCGTCTATGGCAGCAAGCCCGGCCAGATCAGCGCCTGGCATGTGCGGCAGGTCTTGCGCTTGAGTGGACGCGACCCGCGCGTGATGGGCGAACTCGTGGGCACCTTGCAGGAACGCCTGGCGGTTGAAGCCATGGACTACACGGTGTCGAGTGACACCCGCACTGCCGCCGAGGACCGCCTTGGCAGCGCGGCACTCGCGCGCTTCCAGCAGCGCGCCCAGCAAATTGCGCAGGCGCTGGGCCGCAGCAGCTACAAGCTGATCACGCTCGACGTGGGCGGACTGGGCCAGCCGATGCCGCCCATGAGGTATCGCAGTGCCAAGCTCGACATGGCGGAATCGGCGGCGCCCGCGCAAATCGAACCCGCCACCCAGAACCTCAGCCTCACGGTCACGGGCAGTATCCAGCTGGACCGTGCGCCATAAGTCCCAAGGAAGCCACGATGTCCCAGCCCAGACTGATTCTCGTAACCTTGCTCCTGACGCTTGCAGGCGTGCAGCCCGCAGTGCACGCAGCCGACGATTACGCCGCGCTCAAGGCCAGGCTTGACGCTGGCGACACCAGCATCGACTTCCTCGCGCTGCGCATGGCCTATGCGACATCACCCGGCTATTCGCCGAACCGCGTCGCGCTGCTGGAAACGCGTCGCGCAGTGGAAGTCGCGCTCAAGGATGGAAAATTCGACGTCGCCCGGCCGCTGCTCGAGACCTGGCTCGCCCAGGACTACCTCAATCCCTTTGCGCACCTCGGCGCTGCGCGGGTGGAAGAAAAGACCGGCCACGCCGACAAGGCCAAGTTCCACAACGCGGTGGTGGATGGTCTGTTCAATTCAATCTGCGCCGAAGGGCATGGCCTGGCGGAAGATCGGCCGTGCAAGGTGCTGTCGATCGACGAAGAGCATTTCTTCCTCGTCATGAATGGCTTCAAGCTGGAAGGCCAGCACAATCTGCTGTGCGACGGCAAACAGCCATGCGAAGCACTGGACGTCACCAATACCCGGGACGGCAAGGGCTACACGCTCTACATGGATATTTCGCTTCCGCTCGCCTACCTGCAGAACCAGCAGGGCAACGCGGAAGCACCGCCGCCGCCGCCGCGAGCCCCCTGAGGCACGTTTAACAGCAGCGGCGCACGCCGTTCCAGCGGCGCTGCATTTCCTCGCGATGGAACGTGTCTTCCGCCAGCGGTACCGCAGTCGGGTGGTGCGCGGCGAGGTGCGCCCGGTAGCGCGCATAGGCCGCACCACCGTTCAGGTGTTCGAGCAGCAAGCGCACGCAGCGCAGTCCTTCCATGACACGAGCACTCATGGCCGCAGCAAGGTGCTGGCGAGGTAGGGCGCTTCGGACAGCGGCGCGGTAGGCAGGCCGCGCAGAACGCGGGCGCCGGTGCGAAGCGTCTCGAACACGACCACCCAGGCAATCGCCAGGAAGAGGAAAGTCAGCCCGGCGTTCAGGTGGTCGTTGAAGATGAGGCGCGGGGCCTGCGCGGCGAGCGCGGCGGGCAACTGGCCAGCGTCGAGCTTGTGCTGGAGATCCGCCGCGTGGGCCAGGAAGCCGAGGCGCGGCGATTCGTCGAAGAGCTTCAGCCAGGCGGCGCTGGTCGTGACCGCCACCAGCCACACCAGCGGCAGCCCGGTGATGAGCGCATGCCGGGGTTTGGGGGACTTGATCAGGATGGTGGTGGCCACGCACAGCGCAATCGCGGCCAGCATCTGGTTGGCGATGCCGAACAGCGGCCACATGCTGTTGATCCCGCCCAGCGGATCGCGCGTGCCCTGGTAGAGGAAGTAGCCCCAGGCGCCCACCACGGCGGTGCTGGTGATGAGCACGCCGGGCCACCAGCTGGTGCGGCCAAGCTTTGCCGAGAAGTTACCCAGCATGTCCTGCAGCATGAAGCGCGCGACCCGCGTGCCGGCGTCGAGCGTGGTGAGGATGAACAGCGCCTCGAACATGATCGCGAAGTGGTACCACAGCGCGAGCAGGTTGCCGCCCGAGAGACTGGAGAAGAGGTTGGCCATGCCGACGGCCAGCGAGGGTGCGCCGCCGGTGCGGGCGAACAGCGTGGTTTCACCCATTTCCTTCGCAAGCGTCGCCATTTGCTCGACGCTGACCGGGAAGCCCCAGCTGCTGATCATGGCCACCGCCGCCGCTGGGTCTGCGCCGACCACGCCGGCCGGGCTGTTGATCGCGAAATAAACCCCGGGCTCCAGCACGCAGGCCGCGATCATCGCCATGATGGCGACGAAGCTTTCCATCAGCATGCCGCCGTAGCCAATCATCCGGGCATCGGCTTCGTTCGCGATGATCTTGGGCGTGGTGCCGGAACTGATGAGTGAATGGAAGCCCGAGATCGCGCCGCAGGCGATGGTGATGAACACGAAGGGAAACAGCGGCCCGGCGAAGATGGGCCCCGAGCCATCGATGAACTGGGTGAGCGCTGGCATGTGCATGGTCGGTCGCAGGATGAGGATAGCGCCGGCCAGCGCGATGATCGTGCCGAGCTTCATAAACGTTGAGAGGTAGTCGCGCGGTGCGAGCAGCAACCACACGGGCAGCACCGCCGCGCAGAAACCGTAGGCGATGATCATGAGCGCGAGCGGGCTCGCGTCGTAATCGAACCAGACGCGCCAATCCGGGTGGTGGTCCACGTATCCCCCGCCTACCACGGCAGCCATGAGCAGCACCACGCCGATGACCGAACCTTCCAGCACGCGGCCCGGCCGCAGGTAGCGCAGGTACACGCCCACCAGCACCGCGATGGGAATGGTGGCGGCGACCGTGGAGGTGGCCCAGGGGCTGTGCTTCATCGCGTTCACCACCACCAGGCCCAGCACCGCGATGAGGATGATCATGATGGTCATCACGCCGAGCGTTGCGGCGCTGCCGCCCACCACACCCAGTTCCTGGCGCGCCATCTGGCCAAGCGAGCGCCCGTTGCGGCGGATGGAGAAGAAGAGGATCACGAAATCCTGCACGCAGCCGCCCAGTACGCCGCCGATGAGGATCCACAGGGTGCCCGGCAGGTAGCCGAACTGCGCGGCCAAGGTCGGGCCGATCAGCGGGCCGGGGCCGGCGATGGCGGCGAAGTGGTGGCCAAACACGATCCAGCGGTTGGTGGGCACGTAGTCGCGCCCGTCGCTCAGGCGCTCCGCCGGGGTGGCGCGGGTGGCATCCAGCATCAATACGCGGGTGGCGATGAACAGGCTGTAGAAGCGGTAGGCGATCGCGTAGGTGCACAGCGCCGCCACCACGAACCACAGGCTGTTGATGGTCTCGCCACGCGAGAGCGCGATGCCGCCGATGGCGGAGGCGCCGAGGATCGCCACCGCCAGCCACGTGAGGGTGCTGATGGCGGAGGCGCCAAACTGCTTGTGGTTCAAGGCCATCGTCGCGCTCCCCATCTTCATTTTCTGGTACGTCCTAGTGCCTGTTGATCTTTCAGGAAAGAGAAGGGGAGTCGGCATGACGGACCCGGTAACATTGGGGTCGCTACAACATCAAAATAAGCGAGCCCATCATGCCGAGGACGATGCTATCAGATGAGAATTGGGAGAGCTTGGCCAAAC
>JAYTTZ010000174.1:0-6703 GCA_043744805.1 Gammaproteobacteria bacterium | reverse complement strand
GCTTGCGCTTTGGCGTGACCGGCGACTGGCGCGGCGAACTCGCATCCTATCCGGCGGTCAGGAATGTTCCGGATCGCAACCTCGACTTCTTCGTGGCGCTGGGCGATACGATCTACGGCGACGTCGCCACGCCGGCCCTGCCCACCGCGCAGGCAAGCACCCTCGCCGACTATCGGATTCGCCACAACGAGATCAACAGCGTCCACGCGGGCCTGAACTCGCTGGTGGACGTGCGCCAGTCGACGGCCGTCTTCGCGATGCTCGACGATCACGAAGTGACGAACGACTTCGCCGGTGGCGCGCCGATTGCGAGCGACCCGCGATTCGGCGGCGCGCCGACCGATCGGAGCAACGATTCGGCGCTGTTCGAGAACGGTGTCCGGGCCTTCGAGGAATACCACCCGATTGCCCACGAAACCTATGCCAACACGGGCAGCGACCCACGCATGGACGGTGAAACCAGATTTTATCGCGCGCGCCAGTTCGGCAGCGACGCCAAGCTGATGATGGTGGACGCCCGCTCCTTTCGCGATCAGGAACTGCCAGACGTGGCCAACCCCACGGATCCGGCCCAGATCGGCGGTTACCTCGCCACCTCGCTGCTCACGCCGCGCACCATGCTCGGCGACCGGCAGATGGCGGATCTGAAGGCGGATCTGCTGTCCGCCCAGGCCAACGGCACGACCTGGAAGTTCATCGCCTTGCCCGAGCCCATCCAGAACCTCGGCGTGTTGGGCGCATCCGACCGCTACGAAGGCTACGCCTACGAGCGCACCGAACTGCTCAAGTTCATCAAGGACAACAACATCAACAACACGGTGTTCGTCACGGCTGACATCCACGGGAACCTGGTGAACAACCTCGGCTACCAGACGCTCGGCGTTGGCGGGATCGTCCAGAACCCGACGAGTGCCTGGGAAATCAGCACCGGTTCGGTGGCCTACGACAAGCCCTTCGGCCCTACGGTGCTGGAGCTCGCCGCTGGCGTGCCGGTGGCGCCCGACCTCAACCTGCAGCAGTTCTTCCTTGCCCAGGTCGGCGCTCAGGTGGGTATCCCGGGCCTTACCCTGCAGCAGTTCCTGACCCTCCTGCCGAAGTCCGTCCAGGATGCCGCGCTCACCAACCTGCTGAACCAGCAGATAGTCCCGCTCGGCTACAGCCCGGTGGGCCTGCAGGACTCAGGCCTGCCGGTGCAATTGCTCCAGGGCGGTTATGCCAACCTCTTCACCTACGGCTGGACCGAGTTCGACATCGACGCCGCCACGCAGGCGCTGACGGTGACCACCTACGGCATCGACGCGTACAACGCCGCACAGTTGCTGGCCGATCCGGCGGGCATCGCCGGTCGCAACCCGACGATCATCAGCCAGTTCCGGGTGACCCCGGTGCCGCTCCCGGCGGCCGCCTGGCTGCTGGCGCCGGCACTGGGGGCGCTGGTGGGTCGTCGCCGCAAGGCCTGATAACCAGGGCGGACACCGCTGCCGTCCCGCGCGGTGGTGTCCGCTGGGTGCAGCCAGCACCCATGCCTTGCTAGCATGCGCAGCGACCTGCCGCCCGGCAGGTTCGTGAATCCGACCCCGGAGTGCCGCATGACCGATTCCCGTCCCCCGCTCTTCACCCATGCCCAGGGCTTCAACCAGCAACCCGTGGGCCTGCGCTGGCGCACCGGGCGCCGCACCGTCACCGAATTCGACCTGATGAGTTTCATCACCACTTGTGGCTTCGGCGAAAGCCTGTTCCTCGATGCCGAGGCGCCGGCGGAACTGGGCTTCACGGGACGCCTCGTGCCCGGCGCACTGACCATGTCGCTGGCCGAAGGCCTGGTGATTTCCAGTGGCGCGCTGACTGGCGTCGGCATGGCGTTCCTCGGCGGCAACATCGAAACCAAGGCGCCGGTGTTCGTGGGCGACACGCTTGAAGTGTGGCTCGAGGTCACCGCCGCGCGGCTCACTTCGCGCGGTGATCGCGGCGTGGTCACCACGCGCAATGAAGTGCGCAACCAGCGCGGCGAACTGGTGATGGTGTTCACGCCGTCGCGCATGATCAAAAACCTGGACGCCTGACATGCACGGCCAGGAGGACACCGACTGCTGCGCCGGACGCCGGCGGCTGCTCGAAAGCCTGGCGGGCATCGCCTTGTGCTCCGCGCTGCCGCTGGGCGCGCATGCCGCGCCCGCGCCGGGGAAGCTCCCGCCCCGGGCCGGCGATCTGCTGGCCACACCTTCCTGGGACGACGCGCCGCGGGTGATTACCCCGGCGGACCTCATGCTGGACGCCCGACCCCTGATGGTGTTCCCGCAGGATCCGGCCAGCGGCCTCACCCGCGAAGGCTCGCGCCTGAACCAGATCCTGCTGCTGCGCCTCGCGCCGGGGCAGCTGGACGAAACCACCGCCGCCCATGCCGCCGACGGCATCGTGGCCTACGCGGGTACCTGCACGCATACGGGCTGCGCAGTCACCGAGTGGAACGACAAGGCGCTGCACTTCGTGTGTCCCTGCCACCTGTCCGAATTCAATCCGGCCAGCGCCGCGCTCCGCATCACCGGCCCCGCACCGCGGCCCTTGCCGGCCCTCCCGCTCAAGATCGAAGCCGGCAAGCTGCTCGTCGCGGGACCGTTCACGGCGCGTGTCGGTGGCGCCAAACCCGCCTGAGGAGGCAACCCGATGCTGCGTATTCCCGCCCTGCTGCCGCTGCTCCTGCTCCTGCTCCTGCTCGCCACTGCCGTACCGGCCGAAGACAAGACACCCTATAGCGCGGTCACCGGCGCCCGGCTGGAGCAGCCCGAGCCGGGCAACTGGCTGCAGTACCGCCGCACTTACGACAGCCAGGGCTACAGCCCGCTGGACCAGATCAACGCGGGCAACGTGGCCCGCTTGAAGCCCCTGTGGGCGGTGTCCACCGGCATGGAGGAAGCCCACCAGGCGCCGCCGCTGGTGAACGACGGGGCGATGTTCATCTCCACCCCGCGCAACCAGGTCATCGCGATCGACGCCCGCACCGGCAACATCCGCTGGCGCTATCGCCGCGAACTGCCGGACGATCTCTTCCAGCTGCACCCCACCAACCGGGGCGTGGCGCTTTATGGCGATCGCGTCTACCTCGCCACCGTGGATGCCTTCCTGGTCTGCCTCGATGCCCGCACGGGCGAAGTCCTGTGGGAAAAACAGGTGGAGGACTACCTCAAGGGTTACTACATGACCCTCGCGCCGCTCATCGTGAAGGGCCACGTGATGGTGGGCACTTCGGGCGGAGAGCTTGGCGTGCGTGGCTTCATCGCCGCCTTTGATGCCAACAGCGGCGAAGCGCAGTGGAAGACCTACACCGTGCCGGCGCCCGGCGAGCCCGGCAGCGAAACCTGGCCCGGCGACACCTGGAAGCACGGCGGCGTGCCGGTCTGGGTGACCGGCAGCTACGACGTGGACACGGGCTTGAGCTACTGGGGCACCGGCAACGCGGGACCATGGATGGGCGACGCGCGTCCTGGCGATAACCTCTACGCCACATCGGTCATCGCGGTGGAGGTGGAAACCGGCAAGATCAGCAGCTACCACCAGTACCACTGGAACGATTCCTGGGACTGGGACGAAGTGGTGGCGCCGCTCCTCATCGACCTCAAGCGCGACGGTCGCACCGTGAAGGGCCTGGTGCACGAAGGCCGTAACGGCTACCTGTGGCTCCTCGAGCGTACGGACAAAGGCATCGGCTTCGTCGCGGCCCAGCCGTTCGTGAAGCAGAACGTGTTCACCAGCATCGATGCCAGGACCGGTCGCCCCACTTACGACGAGGCCCACGTGCCGCGCGTCGGCAAGCGCACCGAGTTCTGCCCGAGCCTATGGGGCGGCAAGGACTGGCCACCTTCGGCCTACAGTCCGCGCACGGGTTACCTCTATATCCCCGCCAACGAAAACCTCTGCAGTGCGTTGACCGGCGAAGCGGTGAAGTACCGTCCGGGCGAGCTCTATATGGGCGTGCCGCTGGCGAAGATGGAAGTGTTCCCGACGCCGGAAGCCCGGGATCACATCGGCGAACTCCAGGCCTGGGATCTGGCCGCCGGCAAGAAAGTGTGGACGACCAAGTTCAAGTCACACAACTGGGGCCCGGTCCTGGCCACGGCCGGGGATCTCGTCTTCAGTGGCGGCACCAACGATCGCTACTTCCGTGCTTTCGATGCGAAGACCGGCAAGATCCTCTGGCAGCAGCGCACTAACTCGGGCGTGGTCGGCGTGCCGGTGAGCTTTGCGCTCGACGGCCAGCAGTACATCGCCGTGCAGTCCGGCTGGGGGGTCGACGCCCAGCGCCAGCAGGACTTCCTCGACAAGGCCTTCGGCACCAGGACCAACGTCCCGCAGGGCGGCGTGCTCTGGGTCTTCGGCTTGCCCGAGGCGGATCGTTGACATAACCTCCCTGCCAGGCCGGTACCTACTGCCGGCCTTCCACTCCACCACAACTCGAACAAGGAAAACGTCATGAGCATGGCGACCGTCCTCTACGACGAGCGGGTGACCGACATTGCAAACGCGAAGGTCGACGGCGAGCACCTGTGGCTCAAGCCGGAAGACCTGCGTGCGGCCACCGGCTGGAAACTCGACACCGAAGGGCTCTGCAAGGGCGACGCCTGCGTGCGTACCCAGGCCGCCTGGCTGGATGCCGAGGGCAACGTCGATCTCTCCGCGTTCGCGCGCTACATGGGGCAACCCGTGACCCGCGAACCTTCAGTCAACGCCTGGGCCGTCGGCGCCAGCGTGAATGCGCGTCGCGACGCGCTGTTCTCGCTGCAGGCCCCCGATTTCACCCTGCCCGATCTGGACGGCAAGCAGCACTCGCTGTCCGACTATCGCGGCAAGAAGGTGTTCCTCTATTCCTGGGGTTCCTACTGAGGCTGTAGCTTCGACTTGTCCGTGTGGCAGGCAATCTACGAAGACCTCAAGGATTCAGGACTGGAAATCATCGCCGTAGCGTTCGACACCGGCGGCAAGGCAGCGGTCGAGGCCAGCATCCGTGCGGTCGATTGCCAGCAGCGTCCCGAAGTACTGGCGCGCCTGATGGGCTGGGCGCCGGAACTGTGGGCGCGCCAGTCGCCGCCGACCTATCCCTGCCTCATCGATGAAGGCCACCTGCTGGCCGAACTCTATGGCATGGTCAACGTGCCGCAGGGCGTGTGGATCGACGAGCAGGGTCAAATCGTGCGGCCGGCGGAATCGGCGGGCACCAGCGACATGGTGCGGCACATGAACCGCGAAACCTTCGAAATCCCGGATGCGCCGGTGGCCGAAGGCACGGCGGTGCGCAACAGCTACATCGAAGCCCTGAAGGACTGGGTTGAACACGGGGCGGCAAGCCGCTATGCGCTCAGCCCGGCGGAAGTGAAACAGCGCATGCGGGGACCGAGCGAAGCCGAAGTGCTCGCCGCGAACCACGCACGACTGGGACGTTTCCTCTTCAATCAAGGCGCGCTGGAAGCGGCCAAGCAGCACTTCCGGGAAGCCTCGCGGCTGCACCCGGACAGCTGGAACTATCGCCGCCAGTCGATGATGCTCGATCCGGGCAGCATCGGGCAGTTGAACGCAGGTCCAGACTTCTGGGCTGCGGTCGACGCCAACCTCGAGCGTCCCTACTACCCGGTGGCAGACTTCAGCCGGGCGACCTGAACGGGTGGCCGGCAGGGGCGTTCCCTGTCGGTCGCTTTGCCCCTGCTGGCGCGCCGAGCGCGCCAGCTACAGCGGGTCCAACAGCGCCGCCAGACGCTGCGGATCCACTGGTTTGGCGAGGTAGTCGTCCATGCCCACCGCGCGGCAGCGCTCGCGATCACCCGCCATGGCGTTGCCTGTCAGCGCAATGATCCTCACGCGTCCCAGTTCCGGATGCTCGCTTTCCGCCTGGCGCAGGCGGGTGCGTTCATAACCGTCCATCACCGGCATCTGGCAGTCCATGAGCACCGCCACGCAGCGCGCACGATTTTTGCCCAAGGCCTTGAGCGCCTCGACGCGCGGGACCAGCCGGAGGGCTGCGTCCATGCAGACCGTGAAGTGGAAGGCCGAACCCGCATCTTCCAGGCGGGTCACCCAGATCTTGCCGTGCATCAGCGCCACCAGCTCACGGCAGATGTTGAGCCCAAGGCCCGCACCACCGAAGCGGCGTGACGTGCTGGTCGCGGCCTGCGCGTAAGGCTCGAAGATTCGGGAGAGTGCAGGTTCGCTGATGCCAAGGCCGTTGTCGGTGACCGAAAAGTGAAGCTGGAGCCGTGCGTCCAACCTGATGTCTTCCTCGACGTGCAAGCACACCTGTCCGCCGTGGCGGGAGAACGTGATCGGATTGCCGAGCAGCTTGTTCAGGATTTGTGCAATCTGGCAGTCGTCACCCAGGTAGGCCTGCTGGCAGTGCGAGCCGACCTGCAGATCGAGCGCGGCTTCGGCAGCGCGGAACCGGCACTGCCGGGTGACGCGCACCAGCCATTCGCCGGCATCGAAAACTCCGGGTACCAGAGGCAGGCGGCCTGCCTCGATCCTGCAATGCTCAAGTACGCCGCCCGCCAGGTGGAGCGTCGATCGAGCGCGGACGCTTGCCCTCGTCAGACACCACGGTCCACGTGCTTCATGCGCGGGCGGCGCCCTCCCTCAGGAACATCGTCGCCACCAGACCCATCGCGGCGCCGAAGATGACGTAATACGCCGCCGCGACGGGTTGCCCCGTGCGCTCGATCAG
>JAYTTZ010000173.1:0-25332 GCA_043744805.1 Gammaproteobacteria bacterium | reverse complement strand
GGCAGGCCTCGAAGCCGCGCTGGAACGGGTGTTCGAGGAATCCGACCGTGCCATCGACGAGGGCCATGCCTTCGTCATCCTCTCGGACCGCGGCATGGACGGCTCCCATGCGCCGATTCCGGCGCTGCTGGTGACCGCCGGCACCCACCACCACCTCGTGCGCAACGGTCGGCGCATGCGCGTTGGCCTGGTAGTGGAATCTGGCGAGCCGCGCGAAGTGCACCACTTCGCCACCCTGCTCGGCTACGGTGCGGATGCGATCAATCCCTATCTTGCCTTCGAGACCCTCTACGACCTCATCCAGCAGGACGTCATCAAGTCCACTGCGGTCAAGGGTCGCAAGGGAGAGGAATCCACCCACGACACCACGGTGCGCAACTACATCAAGGCCGTGAACAAGGGCTTGGTGAAAGTGATGTCCAAGATGGGCATCTCCACCGTGCAGTCCTATCGCGGCGCGCAGATTTTCGAGGCTGTCGGCCTCGACCAGACCGTGGTCGACCGGTATTTCACCTGGACGGCCACGCGTATCGGCGGCATCGGCCTCGAGGTCATCGAGCGCGAAATCAACCTGCGCCACCACCACGCCTTCCCGCAGCGCCAGGTGGGCAAGCCGGAGCTCGACTGGGGCGGCGAGTACCAGTGGCGGCGCGACGGTGAATACCATCTCTTCAACCCGGAAACAGTGTTCAAGCTGCAGCACGCCACCCGCGCCGGCCGCAGCGACATCTTCCGTGAGTACACCAGTCTCGTTGACCAGCAGAGCGAGCACCTGGCCACGCTCCGCGGACTGTTCACCCTGAAGGAAGCCGCAATCCCCGTGCCGCTGGCGGAAGTGGAAGCTGTCGACTCCATCATGAAGCGCTTCCAGACCGGCGCCATGTCCTACGGCTCCATCAGCGCCGAAGCCCACGAAACCCTTGCCATCGCCATGAATCGCATCGGCGGTCGCTCCAATACGGGCGAAGGTGGCGAAGAACCGGCCCGCTTCAAGCGCGACGCCAACGGCGACTCCCGCCGCAGTGCGATCAAGCAGGTGGCGTCAGGTCGTTTCGGCGTGACCAGCGAATACCTCGTCAACGCCGACGACATCCAGATCAAGATGGCCCAGGGCGCGAAGCCCGGCGAAGGCGGCCAGCTGCCCGGCCACAAAGTGTATCCGTGGATCGCGAAAGTGCGCTATTCCACGCCCGGTGTCGGCCTCATCTCGCCGCCGCCGCACCACGACATCTACTCCATCGAGGATCTGGCCCAGCTCATCCACGATCTCAAGAACTCCAATCCCCTGGCGCGCGTGCACGTAAAGCTGGTCGCCGAAGTGGGCGTGGGCACGGTCGCGGCCGGCGTCGCGAAGGCCTACGCCGACGTCGTGCTCATTTCCGGCTATGACGGTGGCACCGGTGCCTCGCCGGTCACCTCGCTCAAGCACGCCGGCGTGCCATGGGAACTCGGCCTCGCCGAAACCCAGCAGGTGCTGGTGGCCAACGGCCTCCGCGATCGCATCGTGGTGCAGGTGGACGGACAGTTGAAGACCGGCCGCGACGTGGTCATCGGTGCGCTGTTAGGCGCCGAGGAATACGGCTTCGCCACCGCACCGCTGGTCGTGTTGGGCTGCGTCATGATGCGCGTCTGCCACCTCAATACCTGCCCGGTCGGCATTGCCACGCAGGATCCCCAGTTGCGCGCGAAGTTCGCCGGGAAGGCCGAGTTCGTGGAGAACTTCTTCCGCTACATCGCAGAGGAAGTGCGCGAATACATGGCCAAGCTCGGCTTCCGCACCATGGACGAAATGATCGGCCGTTCCGACTGCATCCAGGTGAACCAGGCCGTCGACCACTGGAAGGCCAAGGGGCTCGACCTCTCGAAAATCCTCCACCAGCCCACCCTTGCGGCGGAAACCCCCGTGCGCAACATGCGCCAGCAGGACCACGGCCTCGACCGCTCCCTTGACCGTCGGGTGATCGTGCCGGGCTGCATGGACGCGCTGGAACACGGGACGCCGATCACGCTCGACTTCCCGGTGCGCAACGTAAACCGTACCGTCGGCACCCTCCTCGGCTTTGAACTCACTCGCCGCCATGGCGGTGCAGGCCTGCCGGACGACACCATCAAGCTCAACTTCACCGGTTCCGCCGGCCAGAGCTTTGGCGCTTTCGTCCCACGCGGCATCACGATGACCCTCGAAGGCGACGCCAACGATTACATCGGCAAGGGCCTGTCGGGCGGCAAGATCATCGTCTTCCCGCCGCGCCAGGCCACGTTCGTCGCAGAAGAGAACATCCTCATCGGCAACGTCGCGCTCTATGGCGCCACGTCCGGCGAAGCCTATTTCCGCGGCGTGGGCGGCGAACGCTTCTGCGTGCGCAACAGCGGCGCGGAAGCGGTGGTGGAAGGCGTGGGCGACCATGGCTGCGAATACATGACCGGAGGCCATGTGATCATCATCGGCGGCACCGGACGCAACTTCGCGGCCGGCATGTCGGGCGGCATCGCTTACGTCTATGACCCGAACAACACCTTTGCCGGTCGCTGCAACACCGACATGGTGGACCTCGACAGGCTTGCCGACACCGCAGACGACGCCCACGTCCAGCGCCTGCTCGGCAACCACCTGCGCTATACGCAGAGCCCCGTCGCGGAGCGGATCCTGCGCGACTGGGCCACGACCAGGACGCAATTCGTGAAAGTCATGCCCAGGGACTACAAACACGTGCTGGCGGCGATCGCCCGCGCCCGCGCTGCCGGCCTCAATGAAGACGAAGCCGTAATGGAGGCCTCCCATGGCTAAGGTCACCGGATTCCTCGAATTCGAGCGCGCCAAGCAGCCCTATCGCCCGGTCGAGCATCGCCTGCGCGATTGGTCGCAGGTGATGGACACCTGGGAACCCAAGGCGCTCAACCAGCAGGCGGCGCGCTGCATGGATTGCGGCATCCCGTTCTGCCACGAGGGCTGCCCGCTGGGCAACCTCATCCCGGACTGGAACGATCTTGTCTATCGCGACCGCTGGGCGCAAGCCATCGAACGGCTCCACGCCACCAACAACTTCCCGGAATTCACCGGCAGCCTGTGTCCCGCGCCCTGCGAAGGCGCCTGCGTGCTCGGCATCAACGACAACCCGGTGGCCATCAAAGCCGTGGAACTGTCGATCATCGACCGCGCCTTCGCCGAAGGCTGGGTGAAGCCGCTGCCGCCGGCCCAGGAAACGGGCAAGAAGGTCGCTGTGATCGGCTCCGGCCCCGCGGGCCTTGCTGCCGCCCAGCAGCTGCGCCGCGCCGGCCATGCCGTGACCGTACTTGAGCGCGACGACCGCATTGGCGGCCTGCTCCGCTACGGCATTCCCGAATTCAAGATGGAAAAGAACGTCCTCGATCGCCGCCTCGACCAGATGCGCGCCGAAGGCGTGGTCTTCCGTACCGGCGCCAACGTCGGCGTGGACGTGGACGCGGCGGAACTGCAGCGCGAATTCGACGCCGTGCTGCTGGCCGGCGGTGCCACTGCACCACGTGATATTCCGCTGCCCGGCCGTGAACTGCGCGGCGTTCACTTTGCGATGGACTACCTCACGCGTTCGAATCGCCGGATGGAGGGCGATACGCTCCCCGCAGAGCCCGAGTTCGACGCCAAAGGCAAGCCGGTGGTCATCATTGGCGGTGGCGATACGGGCGCGGACTGCCTGGGGACCGCCCACCGCCAGCACGCCAGCCACATCGAACAGCTCGAAATCATGTCGAAGCCGCCCACCGCGCGCGGCGGCGACAATCCGTGGCCGGAATGGCCACGCATCTTCCGCACGACCTCGGCCCACGAGGAAGGTGGCGAGCGCGTTTACGCCGTTTCCACCAAGCGCTTCGTCGATGACGGCACCGGTGCCGTCGGCGCAGTGGAAATCGTCTCGGTGGAACAAAAGCAGCAGGACGGACGCCTGGTCTTCGAGGAAGTCCCCGGCTCGCTTCGCCAGATCCCCTGCCAGCTCGCGCTGCTCGCCATGGGCTTTGTGGGGCCGGAACGCCCGGTGCTCGACCAGTTCAAGGTGAAGCTGACGGATCGCGGCAACGTCTGGCGAGACCGCAACTGGATGACCTCCGAGCAGGGTGTCTTCACTGCCGGCGACATGCAGCGTGGGCAGTCGCTCATCGTGTGGGCCATCGCGGAAGGCCGCTCGGCGGCGGCGGGTATCGACCGCTTCCTGATGGGGGCAACCGACCTGCCCGCGCCGTTATCCTGAACATCGCGCGCCGGTGACCGTCCTCACCAACGATCGCTTCCTGCGCGCGCTTGCCCGCCAGCCGGTGGATCGCCCACCGGTCTGGATCATGCGCCAGGCGGGTCGCTACCTGCCGGAGTACCGCGCGACGCGCACCCGGGCGGGTGATTTCCTGACCTTGTGCAAGACCCCCGAACTCGCTTGCGAGGTCACCCTCCAGCCGCTGGCTCGCTTCCCGCTGGATGCGGCCATCCTGTTTTCCGACATCCTCACGATTCCCGATGCGATGGGCCTCGGCCTGTCCATCGACGAAGGCGTCGGCCCGCGCCTTGCCAACCCCGTGCGCTCGGCGGCAGACGTGGCCCGCCTCGGCGTACCGGATCCGCACGGCGAACTGGGCTACGTCTGCGACGCGGTGCGCCTCATCAAGCGCGAGCTCAACGGCCATGTGCCACTGATTGGTTTCGCCGGCAGCCCCTGGACCCTCGCCACCTACATGATCGAAGGTGGCGGTGGTGACCACGACTTCAAGCGCGCCAAGGGCTGGGTCTACGGCGAGCCGGGGCTGCTCCACAAGCTGCTGGAGGTCGTGACCATTTCGGTCATCTCCTACCTCAAGGCCCAGCGCGAGGCCGGCGTGGATGCGCTGATGGTGTTCGACACCTGGGGTGGTGTGCTTGCGGCCGAGGCCTACCGGGATTTTTCGCTACAGTACATGGCCCGCATCGTGGACGAACTCGGCAGCGCAGTGCCTACGATACTGTTCACCAAAGGCGGTGGGCCATGGCTGGAGGACATCGCCGCGACCGGCTGCAGCGCGGTGGGGCTGGACTGGACGGTGCACCCTGCCGACGCGCGTCGACGTATCGGTGACCGCGTCGCGTTGCAGGGCAACCTCGACCCGGCGATCCTCCGGGCGCCCATCCCCGTCATTGAACGCGAAGTGGCGGCTACCCTGGCGGCATTCGGCCCGCAACCGGGCCATATCTTCAACCTGGGCCACGGCATCACGCCGGACATCGACCCCGCCCACGTCGCGGCGCTGGTGGCGGCGGTCCAAGCGGGCCACCGCTAACCCCATTCCCCCCACATGACTGAGGCTGCTTGCGCCCGGTCCGCATGGCTCAACATCTCGTCCACCGACCGCACGCTCTCCGAAAACACCGTCAACCCGCGGCTAGCCGTGCAACGAAGGTCACCGGCGCACACGCTACGCAGTGCTTCCAGCAGCTTGTCGCCCACGTCCCGCGCATGGGCAAGGGCAAGGGCAAGGGCAAGGGCCGAGCCGTAATCCATTCCCGGTTCGTCCAGCAGCACCACGAATTCATCGCCCCCAATGCGGGCCAATGAGTGGCGAACGGCCGGATCAGTTGAGCATCAGCCGATAGGGGAGCATCGCTGAACGGTTGAAACCGCGGCGACTGTAAAAGCGCTGGGCGTCGAGGTTGGTGTCGTCGGTCAGGAGGGTGATGCGGCCACAGCCGCACCCACGGGCATGGGCAATCGCGGCGTCGAGCAGTTGCCCGCCAAGCCCGCTCCCACGCAAGTCCCTGGCCACGATCATGTCTTCCAGCAGCGCGACCCGCGCGCCAAGCGCGGTGGAGACGGTGTAGAGCAACATCACCATGCCGACAGCGTCGCCTCTCCGGCGGGCCACCAGGCATTCACCGAGAGTGGGGTTTTCGAGGATGAGCCGCAGGCCGCGGGACTGGGCCTCCGGGTCCGGCAGGAATTCGGCTTCCTGTGCGAAGAGTTCTCCAAGCAGCGCGACGAGCCCGGGCAGATCTGCCAGCGTCGCGAGCTGGATCCGCGGGGCATCCACCAGGGCTAGTTGCTGGCGAGCCCGCGCGCGACGCGATGGGATTCGAGCCAGAGCCGCACCCGGTTGGCGTCGCCAATCGGCGTGAGCTTGCCGGGGGAATCCAGCAGCACGAGGATCAGGGGACGGTCGGCGGCGCGCGCCTGCATCACCAGGCAACGTCCGGCTTCGGCGGTGTATCCGGTCTTCGACAGTTCAATCTGCCAGTCGGGATCCTTGTAGCGGACCAGCCGGTTGGTGTTGTTGTACTCCTGCATTGACCGGCCACCGCGGATGCTCACGGTGCGACCCGTCGTGGTGGTGAATTCACGGATCAGCAGGTAGCCGCTGGCCGCCTGGACCATCTTGGCGACGTCGTTGGCCGTGGATATGTTGTTCGGATTGAGACCCGCCGGGTCGGCAAAGCTGCTGCTCGCCATGCCAAGCTGCCGGGCCTTGGCGTTCATGGCGGCAATGAACCTGGCGCGGCCACCAGGGTAGGTTCGGGCCAGCGAGGCGGCCGCCCGATTCTCGGAGGACATCAGCGCAAGGCGCAGGATGTCCCGGCGAGGCAAGGTGGTCCCCACGGCAAGTCGAGAACTGGTGCGCTTGAAGTGATCGACGTCAGCGTTGTCGATCGTGATCGACTGATCGAGCGGCAAGCGCGCGTCCAAGATCACCATGGCTGTCATGAGCTTGGTGATCGACGCGATGGAGGTGCGCTCGTCGGGCTTGCGCGCCAGCAACACCTGGTTGCGGCTGCGGTCGATCACGACGAAGGATGCCGATTGCAGGTGCAGCCCGCTGGCATCTTGCGGGAGTCCAGCGCCGGCGCCAGCGACAAGACCGGTCGCCGCGGCGTAGCGGGCCGGCTTGTTTGCGCGCGCTCGCGTGTGGGAGATGACCACGGTGCGCGCTTTGCCGGAGGCCCGGCGTGCGGTGGCAAGTTGGGGTTTGCGTGGCGCCTTGCTGCGCGTGGCCTTGCGCGGGGGTTTGCGTGCAGCGGCCTTGCTGGCCGTCACTGTGGCGGCCGCGGCCACCTGGGCCTTGGCGATGGCTTTCGCGGCAACGGGTTTATGCGCTTTGTACTGGGATTCGGGTTTCTGGGCAGCCACCGCGGCACCGCCAAGCAGGAACGACATCAGCACCAGCAACCACCTGAACCGCATCCAGACCTCCAGCGTCAACTTGCCTGCAGTGACAGGTTAATCAAAGTGTTAGGGATTGTACTTTAGTCAATCGCTGAAGAGCGTCAAGCCCCCGGAAATATTTCGCCGCGGCCAGCATGGCAAGACCGCACAGGAGCCCTGGCCCCGCGCCCAGGATGACGAACGGCGTTGCTCCACTGCGCGGTGTGATCGTTCCCGTGAGCACATAAGGTTTGAACTGCGGTGAGCGCGCCACGACGCGACCATGGTGGTCGATGATGGCCGAGATCCCGGTATTGGTGGCACGCAGGGTCTCGCGGCCCGCCTCGGCGGCACGCACCTGGCTGATCTGCAAATGCTGGTGCGGGGCCGCACTGTCGCCAAACCAGGCGTCGTTGCTGACATTCACCAGCACATTGGCTGTCGGTAGCGGGCGGGTTACTTCGCTCGCATAGGCGTCCTCGTAGCAGATGGTGGCGCCAAAGCGCAGCGCGCCAGCGCGGAGCACCACGGGTTCGTCACTTCCCGGGGTAAAGCTGGACATGGGGATGGACAGGAAATCGAGCGCTGGACGGAGTTGGGCATCGAACGGCAGGTACTCACCGAAAGGCACCAGGTGGTGCTTGCGGTACACCCCTTCGCCGGTACCGAGCAATAGCAGGCTGTTGAAGTAGCGTTCGCTTGTCTCCGCCGTTGGCAGGCCTACCAGGAGCGCGCTGCCGGCCCCCCTGGCGCGTTCCCGCAGGGCCTGCATGTAGTCGGGGATTTCCTGGGGAAAGGCCGGCACGGCGGTTTCCGGCCACACGATGATCTTGCTGCCCCAATGTGGCTCGGTCAGCCGGGCGTAGGTTTCAAGGGTGTTATCCCGCGCCTCCGGCGACCACTTCATGGCTTGGGGAATCGCAGCCTGGACCAGGGCGACCGACTCAGGTGCGCCCTCGGGTGCCGTCCACTCCACGCCCCGCAGGCCGGCGCCGACGGCCCACGGCAGCAGCGCCAGAACGAGGAACGGCCAGCGACGGGCGGCGGTCGCAGCGGCCACCAGGCCTGCCGCGCTCGTGGCCAGCAGCAAGGTGGTGGCCTGCGCTCCGATTACCGGCAGGAAACCCGCCAGCGGCGAATCAATCTGGCTGTCCCCAACCAGCAACCAGGGGAAACCCGAGAACAGCGTGCCCCGGGCGAACTCGCTGAAGGTCCACAACGCAGGCGCCAGCAGGCCTAGCCGCGCGAGTTCAGAACCCGCGGGCAGGCGGCGCGACAGCCACGCAGCCAGCGCGGGATAAAGCGCAATGAACATCACGAACAGCGCCGTCATCGACACGGAGAACGCGTACAGCGGCAGGCCGAACTGGTGGATGCTGATCTGCACCCAGGCAATGCCATGCCCAAGGTAGCCGAGGCCAAACAGGTAACCACGCCAGGCGGCGGTCGCAGGTGTGGTGTCGCGCCAGAGCTGGAACAGCCCGGCGAGGGTCAGCGGCGCGAGCCACCACAGCCCGTAGGGCGCGAAGGCAAAGGGAAGGATGAGACCAAGGACGAGCGCAAGGCACGGACGCATGGGACTTCAGGCGCAGTCGCGCTGCACTCAGGGCTCCCCGGCGGCGGTGCGCGCATCCACGGTGCGCATCACGCGCAGCAGTTGCACGCGACGCGGATCGGCGCGCAGGACCTTGAAGTGGAAGCCCCCGAACTCGATTTCATCGCCCCGCTCGGGGAGTCGCCCGAACGCGTGCACCACGAGCCCCCCGATGGTGTCGTACTGGGTGTCGGACAGGCGGCTCTTGAAGTACTCGTTGAACTGCCCGATGGGCGCGCGGCCCTTCACCGTGTAGCGATTGGACCGATGGCTGCGAACGAAGGCTTCGTCCTCCACGTCGTACTCATCGTCGATTTCGCCGACGATCTGTTCGATCACGTCCTCGATGCTGACGAGCCCCGCGATGCCACCGTACTCATCCACCACGATCGCGAGATGGTTGCGGCTCTGCCGGAACTCGCGGAGCAGTATGTTGAGCCGCTTGCTCTCGGGCACGAACACGGCGGGCCGGAGCACGTCACGGATGCTGAAGGCCTGCTGGGGATCACCGGCCAGCGGCAGCAGATCCTTGGCCAGCAGGATACCGAGTGCGCGCTCGTGGCCGGCGTCGAGTACGGGGAAACGCGAATGGGCGGACTCGAGTACTGCCGGCAGGAACTCGGCTGGCGTCGCTTCGGCTTCGATGAACACCATCTCGGCGCGCGGGATCATGATGTCCAGCACTTTCATTTCAGAGACCAGCAACGCGCCTTCCAGCATCGCCGCGGTGTCGTTGTCGATCAGGTTCCGCTGTTCAGCGTCGTGGAACTGGCGGATGAGGTCCTGCCGGGTACGGGCCGGAGGCCGCAACCAGTGGGCAAGCCGCGCGCGCAGGGGATCAAGGGTTTGATTCAGCCACGCACGCGGCGTCGACTGGGGAGGTTCGTCCGTCATGAGGTCGTCTCACGCTCCGCGTAAGGGTCGGGGAATTGGAGTTCGGCCATCAGTTTGCGCTCCAGCGCTTCCATCCGCGCGGCTTGTTCGTCGTCCGAGTGATCAAAGCCCAGCAAATGGAGCGCGCCGTGCACGAGCAGGTGGGCGGTATGCGCGGCGATGGTCTTCTTCTGCGCACTGGCCTCGGCCTTCAGTACCGGCGCACACAACACGATGTCACCAAGCATCCCCGGGGCGATGGCTTCGAGCCCACTCACCGGGAAGGACAGCACGTTGGTGGGGCCGGTCTTGCCGCGCCAGCGCGCGTTGAGTTCACGGCCTTCCTCGATGTCGACGAGCCGTACCGTGAGGCTTGCGTCGGGCTTGAGCTTGCGCAGGGCATGGGTAAGCCATGCGCCCATCTCGCGGTTGCTGGGCAGGCGCTGCCGCGTGGCACGCTGGAACGCGACTTCCACGCTCATGGCAGCTTGCTCTCGAACGCCTCGTAAGCGTCGAGGATACGGCCCACCAGCGCGTGGCGGACCACGTCCTGCGAACGGAAGAACGTAAAGCTGATGCCGTTGACCTCGCGCACCACTTCGATCGCATGCCGCAGCCCGGACTCGCGCCCACGCGGCAGGTCCACCTGGGTGATGTCGCCGGTGATGACGGCCTTCGCGCCAAAACCGATGCGGGTCAGGAACATCTTCATCTGTTCGATGGTCGTGTTCTGCGCTTCGTCGAGGATGATGAAGGCATCGTTCAGGGTGCGTCCGCGCATGAAGGCCAGCGGGGCTACTTCGATGACGTTGCGCTCGATGAGCTTGGCCACGCGGTCGAAGCCCAGCATTTCATACAGCGCGTCGTACAGCGGACGCAGGTAGGGGTCGATTTTCTGCGCCATGTCGCCGGGCAGGAAGCCAAGGCGTTCGCCCGCTTCCACCGCCGGTCGCACCAGGCAGAGCCGGCGCACCTCGTCACGCTCCAGCGCCGCCACCGCCGCCGCCACCGCGAGGTAGGTCTTGCCGGTACCGGCGGGCCCCACGCCAAAACTGATGTCGCAGCTTTCGATGTTGCGCAGGTACAGGCGCTGGTTGGTGCCGCGCGCCTTCACCATCACCCGCCGCGTCTGCGCCACCACTTCCTCGTCGTCGAGTTCGCCGTCCACTCGCGCCAGGGTGGCGGCCGCATCCTGCAAGCGCAGGTGCACGTCGGCGGGCGCCAGAAACTTGCTGCCGGCGGTGGCGTAGAGGTCACGCAGGATGTCGCTGGCGGTGTCGCGTTCGAGCTTGCCGCCGGTGAGCTGGAAGACGTGGCCGCGATTGCTGATTTCGACCCCGAGCCGCCGCTCAATCAGGCGCAGGTGGTCGTCGAACTGGCCGCAAAGATTGGCCAGGCGGTCGTTTTGCGGAGGGTCGAGGGTGAGTTCGCTGGTGCTGGTTTCGCTCAATTCACAGGGCCTGTGCGCTGGTCGCAGGCAGTTCGCCGCGCAGCGAGTTGGGAAATGCTGCGGTGATTCGGAGCTCCACGAACGTGCCGATGTGTTCAGGTGCGCCCGCGAAATTCACCACGCGGTTGTTGTCGGTGCGGGCGGCGAGCTCGCTGGCGTCCTTGCGCGCGTGGCCCGTGACGAGCACGCGCTGCAAGCTCCCCACCATCTGCCGGCTTTTGGCCTGGGCCTGGCTTTCGATCTGCCGCTGCAGGATGGCGAGGCGGTGTTTCTTTTCTTCGAGGGTCACTTCATCCGGATACGCCGCCGCCGGCGTGCCGGGGCGCGGGCTGTAGATGAAGCTGAAGGAGTGATCGAAATCCACCTGCTCGACGAGCTTCATGGTGGCTTCGAAGTCCGCCTGGGTTTCGCCGGGGAAGCCCACGATGAAATCGGTGGAAATGGAAATATCCGGCCGGAGTTTCTTCAGCCGCCGGATCTTGGAGAGGTATTCGAGGGTGGTGTGCCCGCGCTTCATCAGCGCCAGGATGCGGTCCGAACCGCTCTGCACCGGCAGGTGCACGTGGCTTACGAGCGCCGGCACGTCGGCGTAGGCGTCGATGAGGCGATCGGAGAACTCCACCGGATGCGAAGTGGTGTAGCGGATCCGTTCGATGCCATCGATGGCGGCGACAAACCGGATGAGCGCCGCGAGATCGCAGATCTGCCCGTCGTGCATGCGTCCGCGATAGGCATTCACGTTCTGGCCGAGCAAGGTCACTTCGCGCACGCCTTGTCCTGCCAGCGCCAGGATTTCCACGATGACGTCGTCGAACGGCCGGCTGAATTCCTCGCCCCGCGTGTAGGGCACCACGCAGAAGGTGCAGTACTTGCTGCAGCCTTCCATGATCGAGACGAAGGCCGTGGGTCCGTCGGCGCGGGGCTCCGGCAGGCGGTCGAACTTCTCGATTTCGGGAAAACTGATGTCCAGCACGCGGCGTTGGCCGGCCTCGGCGGCGTCCAGGAGTTCAGGCAGGCGGTGCAGGGTCTGCGGACCAAAGACCAGATCGACATAAGGCGCACGGGTGAAGATGCTGGCGCCTTCCTGGCTGGCAACGCAACCGCCAACCCCGATCATCACGCCGCGCCGTGCGTCCTTGAATCCCTTCCAGCGGCCGAGTTCGGAAAAGAGTTTCTCTTGCGCCTTCTCGCGCACGGAGCAGGTGTTGATGAGCAAGAGGTCTGCGTCTTCCGGCGTATCGGTGGGCACGAAGCCATGCGATGCCGCGAGTACTTCCTCCATCTTGCGGGAGTCGTACTCATTCATCTGGCAACCGAAAGTCTTGATGTAGACGCGTCTGCTCATGGCCTGCGGGCGTTTTCCGGGATCCAAAGCTACAACAGAAGCTGGTGACAGTTCAAAGCGCTGGAGGGCCGGGCCGTTCAGGCCAGCGGCGGCTCAAAGCTCGCGTCGCGCGCCTTGAGGAAAACAGCGATCGCGGCGGCGGCG
Organism: Gammaproteobacteria bacterium; assembly: GCA_043744805.1. Taxonomy (GTDB): domain Bacteria; phylum Pseudomonadota; class Gammaproteobacteria. The sequence continues at coordinate 12,793 of JAYTTZ010000173.1, read as the reverse complement.
GCGGCCACGCCAGGTTCGTCCGCGCCACGCACCACCAGCGAAGTGCCGAAACGGCCTTCGCGCATGAAGGGATAACTGCCGACATCGAGATCCGGATGTTCGGCCTGCACCGCCGCCAGTTCGTTGGCAATGTCGCTTTCGCGGATCCACGCCGTGACCGTGCGGCTCACGATCGGTGCGCCGCCGGGCAGGGTCGCCAGCACGTTCGGCAACATCGCGGCCAGGATGCGTGGCACGCCTGGCAACACGTGGACGTTGTGCAGCGTGAACCCGGGTGCGGCACTCACGGGGTTGTCGATCAGCGTCGCGTCCCGGGGAATGCGCGCCATGCGCAGGCGCACTTCGGTGGCTTCGGACTCGCCGTAATAGGCCGTAAGGCGACGCACGGCTTCCGGGTCGTGGGCCACTGTCACGCCAAAGGCCGCGGCGATGCTGTCGGTGGTGATGTCATCGTGCGTGGGGCCGATGCCACCCGTGGTGAAGACGTGCTCGAAGCGCGCGCGGAGCGCGTTCACGGCCTCGATGATGGCCGGTTCCTGGTCTTCGACCACCCGCACTTCGCGCAGGCGGATACCCATCGCCGCCAGCGCGCCACCGAGGGTTTGCACATTGGCATCGCGCGTGCGGCCGGACAGGATTTCATTCCCGATCACGAGCACGGCAGCACCCGGCGTGGGGGTATTCACGTGGGGCCGGGCGGCGCGGGAAGTTCGATGCGCAGGTTATCGATGAGGCGTGCCGGGCCGAGCCACGCGGCCACCAGCAGTTGCAGGCAGGTGTCACCAGGCTGCGGCGCGCCGAGGTCGGACGCACGGCGGAGGCTGAAGTATTCAGGCCGGAATCCTGCCGCCGCCAGCTCCGCCATGCCGGCGGTCTCGATGGCGATGGTCGAAGCCTTCTGCGCCAGCACCTTCCCGCGCGCAACCTGCATGGTCTGGTGGATCAACGGCGCCAGTGCGCGTTCGGCTTGGCTCAGGTAAGCGTTACGCGAGCTCATGGCGAGGCCGTCGGCTTCGCGGACGATGGGCTGGCCGAGGATCGTCACCGGGATCAGCAAGTCGTGGACCATCTGCTTGATGACCAGCACCTGCTGGTAGTCCTTCTCGCCAAACAGCGCGATGTCCGGCTGTACGTTCATCAGCAGCTTGGCCACCACGGTCGCCACGCCTGAGAAATGCCCCGGTCGGAACTGGCCGCACAGGATGGACGACAGTCCCGGCACCGTGACCCGGGTGTCTTCCTCGAAGCCGCCCGGGTAGAGCGCGTCGAGGTTGGGGGCGAACAGCAGGTCGAGGCCGGCGGCTTCGAGCTTGGCCTTGTCGGCATCGAGGGTGCTCGGGTACTTGGCATAGTCCTCGCCCCGCCCGAACTGGATCGGGTTGACGAAAATGCTCACCACCGAGCGGATTGCCAGTTCGCGCGCCTTCAGGAGCAGCGAGATATGCCCGTCGTGCAGGTTGCCCATGGTGGGCAAGAAGCTGATGGATTCGCCGGCGCGGCGCCAGGTGGCCACCTGGGCGCGGAGATCTTCCACGGAATAAACGGACTTCATAGGGCCTCAGCCGCCAGCCTTGATCGGGCCGGCAGTGTAGCGCAGGCACGGGCCGATTCCGCTGGTCACGCGCCCTCCCCGACACCTGGGTTGAAATACTGCCGGCCCACCACGCCGTGTTCGATCTCAGCGACCAGGAGGTCGAAATGCGTTGGGTTGTCGACGAGGTTCAGGGCCTCGGCGTTGACCATCAGCACCGGGGCGTCGCTGTAATAGTGGAAGAACTCGACGTACTCACGGCACAGCCGGCCCAGGTAGTCGCTGTCGATGCCCTGCTCGTAGGCGATCCCGCGCCTCGCGATGCGGCGGTGGAGCGTAGGCACGGATGCCTGCAGGTAAATCACCAGCGAAGGGCGCGGCATGTTGGCCACGAAGCGCTCGTAGATGTCCTGGTAGAGGCTGAATTCCTCGTCGTCGAGCACGACCTTGGCGAACAGGCGGTCTTTTTCGAACAGGAAATCCGACACCAGCCGGGGCGCGAACAAATCACCCTGCCGATGCGCCTGCAGTTCGCGCGAGCGGTGGAACAGGAAATGGAGCTGGGTTGCCAGCGCATAGCGGGCGGGATCTTCGTAGAAGCGCGGCAGAAAGGGATTACCGTCGGCCAGCTCCAGCAGGGTTTCGGCTTCCCAGAGCCCGGCAAGCTTGCGCGCCAGGCTGGTCTTCCCCACGCCGATGGGCCCTTCTATGGCGATGAAGCGCAGGGTGTCGGGCAGCTTGCGCTCGGTTTCGGTGGACGTCGTCATACGCGGCTGATTCCCTGCAGGTCGACAGCCGCCAGGAGATTCATCACCTGTCCATGGCCCGGGATCTCCAGCGCCGGGGCGATTTCGGCGAGCGGCGCCAGCACGAAAGCGCGTTCGACGATGCCGGGATGCGGGACGGTAAGGCGCGAATCGGCAATCCGGGCCGTGTCGTAGAGCAGCAGATCCAGATCAAGGGTGCGCGGTCCCCAGCGCCCGGCCCGCACCCGCGCGTGCCGTTGCTCGAGTGCCTGGAGTGCGTCGAGGAAAGCGTGGGGCGCGAGCGCCGTGCGGAGCATCGCCACCGCATTGATGTAGTCCGGTTGGCCCGGCGGTCCCATCGGTGGCGTGCGGTAAAGGGATGATCGGGCGCAGAGCGCGCTGTCGGGCAGGGCCGCCAGTTCGTCCAGCGCACGAGAGATCTGGTCGCGCGGGTCCTCGAGGTTACTGCCCAGACCGACGTAGACCTCGTGCGGCAGGGACTCCACCCGCGCCATTTACTCGCCGGCAGAACCGGACGGCTTGCGCCGCCGGCGCCGGCGCCGGCGCTTTGCGTCTTCGGGAGCTGCGGCCAACTCGGGCGCCCCAGGCCCGAGATCCTCCACCAGGGCGCCGCGGATATCTTCCGGCGTGCCCAGGTAGCGGGTCCAGAACTCGGCGGCTTCTTCCACTGGGTCACCGGCCTTTTCCCTGAGCAGTAGGAAGTCATAGGCCGCACGGAAGCGCGGATGCTCCATCACTTTGTCGACCCGCTTGGCGGAAGGTCGCAACAGGCGCGACTGCAGGGACCAGATTTCGCGGGTGACGTTGGTGAAGCGCCGTGGCATCGCAATACGGGAAATCTGCGCGTGGACGATTTCATCCGCGGCACGTTCCAGGGCGTCCGGCGCCGCCATACCGTTGGCGGTGAGCGCGGCAGCTTCGTCTTCCACCACGTGCCACAGCAGGGCGGCAAACAGGAAGGCGGGTGTGATGGGCTTGTTGTCCGCTACGCGGGCGTCCGTGCTTTCCAGCGCCGAGGCAATGAGCGCACCGGCCAGTTCGCCTTCCTGGCTGTCCAGGAAGTCGTCGGTGCGTGGGAACAGGCAGTGGAACAGCCCGTAATGGCGCAGCGACTCGAAGGTCTGCAGGCCCACGCCACCATGGAACATCTTGAGCATTTCGTCGAAGAGCCGCGCCGGCGCAATGTCTTCCAGCAGGTGGCGCAGGCGCGGGATGGCATCCAGGGTGGCCGAATCCAGCTGGAAACCGAGTTTGGTGGCAAAGCGAATGGCGCGGAGCATGCGGACCGGATCTTCCCGGTATCGCTTGTCCGGATCGCCGATGAGCCGCAGGCGACTATTGCGCACGTCTTCCACGCCCCCGACGAAATCGACGATCGAGAAGTCCGCGATGTTGTAGTAGAGCGCGTTGGCGGTGAAATCCCGGCGCCAGACGTCGTCTTCGAGGGAGCCGTAGACGTTGTCGCGCAAAATGCGACCTTCGTCGGTCACCGACGAGCCTTCGCCTTCGCCGTCGTGCTGGGCCCGGAAAGTCGCGACTTCGATGATTTCCTGCCCGAACTGCACGTGTGCCAGGCGGAAGCGCCGGCCGATGAGCCGGCAGTTGCGGAACAGCTCACGCACCTGCTCGGGCAGCGCGTCGGTGGCAATGTCGAAATCCTTGGGCTCGCGTCCCAGCAGCAGATCGCGGACGCTGCCACCGACGAGATAGGCCTGGTAGCCCGACTTGTTCAGGCGGTAGAGCACTTTCAGCGCGGCATCGGAAATGAACTTGCGGGACACCTCGTGCTCGTCCCGCGTGTAGATGCGAGGTTGCGGGTGGGCGACGCCTTCCGGGAAGGCGGTGGTTTCGGCAGCTTCAGTCAAACGCAGATTCCCTTTGCTGTAACGGCGGGCGCCGGACCCTCGGCCACAGATGGGCGGGGTCATCAGGAGTGGGTAGTGGAGGCTGGATTCTAATCACTTTGTGCGGGCATTGGATCCCGCGCGGTGTCGATGGCCCCACCATGCCTCCCCTGAACGGAGGAAACTGGCGGGGCAGACAGGGGTCGCGGCGCACCCCGAAGACACCGGATTCGCCCATCCGCGACCCCAGTGCCCTCTCCGGGGACGCCTGCCAGGGGCAGCTGTAAAGGGTGGGGGTTCGGAGCCTGCGGGACGCTCGTGATGCTGGCCGTCCAGCTGGCCAGCGCACCCGGCGCGGCCGGTCCGCTCGCGGTGTCCCGACCTCGGCCACCCTGTTACGCTCCAAACCAGTTCTACGGGGCTTGAAAAACAGCACTGGAATTCCTTGAAATTCAGCATCGTCATCACGACTTACAACCGGGTTGAGCTCCTCAAGCGCGCGGTGGACTCGTCCCTGGCGCAGACGGTGCCCTGCGAAATCATCATCGTCGACGACGCCTCCAGCGACGGCACTGAAGCCTATGCCAGGAGCCTTGGCGACCGGGTGGTCTACTCCCGCAACCCTGATAACGTGAACCACGCCGCCTCGGTGAACGTGGGCGTTGGCTTGGCCAGCGGCGACTGGATCAAGTTCCTGGACGACGACGACTACCTCGCGCCCAACTGCGTCCAGGTCATGGTCGCGGCCATCGCCCAGCGGCCACAGGCGGTCATCTGCTCGTCCCGGGCCATTTCGGTCGACGAACACGCCCAGGAACTTTGGCGCACCCCGATCACCGGGCACGGCGGCGTGTTCTACATCCCGCAGGAGGCCATCCATTTCGCCATGCTGCTGGACATGGCCCCGATGGGAACGCCGGTGCAGGTCGCGGCCCAGCGGGCCGCCTTCCTGAAGACCGGCGGCTGGACCGTCGGCCTGCCTACGATCACCGACGACATCGACTCCTGGTTCAGGATTGCCCAGTTCGGGGATGCCCTGTTCATCAATGATTGCCTGGGCTACCGGACCCTGTGGGACGGCGGCGCAGTCCACAAATTCCCGCTCGCCACGCGCTTCGGATACCAGCTGTCCTTGAAGCAGCAGATGCACGCACTGCTGTCACCCCGCTATCGCGCAGAGGCGCCGTCGCTAGAAGTCATCGAGGCCTATCTGAACGTGAACTACGGCGTGCTTGCGTTGAAGCAGGGCGAGTTCCGGGCGGCCCTGGGGTATTTCCTCCGCGGCGCCGGTTCACCCCAGGCCTGGCGCATGTTCGGCCAGGCCCGTGCCTTCCGCCGCAATCCAGACGCAGGTCCGGCGATTCCACGCATTCCCCTCGCGTTGGGCTGGCTGGGGGTAGCCGGCTGAAAAACATCTGCCACCGCCCAAGGCACGGGGCCGCCCCGCTGCACCGACTGACGACAGCCGGGCCAAGCCCCTATACTCCCCGTCCTCTGCCATGCGCTCCCATCGTCTAGCGGTCAGGACGACGCCCTCTCACGGCGTAAACAGGGGTTCGATTCCCCTTGGGAGTACCACTTAATCCGCGCTGGCGGATTCCTTCGCGCTCTGTGGCACGCAAAGGCCTCGTCGTGACGCCGAAGCCCATCAACCAATACGTCCTTTCCCGCGATCACGTCATGCCGCAGTCACGGCTAGCGTGGCGCCAATTTGCAATCCCCTGACCTGGGTCCCCACTTTCGCGGGATGACGAGGCGCGGGACCTGGTGCATGGCGCGCGACAAAGGGCGAAGCTGCCTCGCCCGCCCTCACGTCGCATCGTGGAAAATCACCCCCGCCGTAATCCGCTGCCCGGCACGTACGCGACTCACCCCATGACGGAGTTGCACCCGGTACACCCCGCGCGTGCCCTGCACTGGACGGTGGTGGACGGCGATCACGGCGGCGTCGCCCTGGCGTAGTGGCAGCACCGTGGCGCGCGACTGCATGCGCGGCCGCTGTTCGGTCATGACGAATTCGCCCCCTTCGAAGTCCCTGGCAGGCGCCGACAGCAACAGCACCACCTGCAAGGGGAAGACGTGCTCACCGTAGAGATCCTGGTGCAGGCAGTTGTAGTCGCCTTCACCGTATTTGAGTAACAGGGGCGTGGGCCGGCGCTGCCCGGCGGCGTGGCAGCGGGCGAGGAATTCGTCGTGGCTGTCGGGGAACTGCACAGCGAGGTTCATCTGCTGGTGCCAGCGGTTGGCGATCGGCGCTAGCCGCGGATACAGCGCGCCGCGCAGGCTGGTTACCAGGTCGGGTAACGGATAGCTGAAGTACTTGTACTCGCCGCGCCCGTAGCCGTGGCGGGCCATGACCACGCGGCTGCGGAACAGCGGGGCGAGTGGCGCGTCCACGCCGCCGTATAGCGACGCGAGCGCAGCGCATTCGGCTGGCGTGAGTAGGCCTGCGATGACACTGCTGCCCTGGGCGTCGAGATCGCATTCCACCTGGTGCCAATCGGCGGCGGCGATACGCTGCCCGATCGCGTCGGGTATCCCCAGCGGGAGTGCTACCTGTTCATCGAGGTTCATTCGGTGCCTACCCGGAAGGTGCCCGCGGGTGTTCCCGCCCGGTGGATGCATCGGCGCATGAGATGTCCCTCGTGGTGCTGTTCAAAGTAAGACCATAAGCCCGCGCCCGGTGCCAAGCACCCCGGGTCTTGCTTTCGAATCCGACACGTCGGGACGGGAAGCTGCAATCCCTCGCGGAAAACCTGTCATCGTTGACCAGGCACAAGCGCGCTGCTGTCAGGTCAAGAAACTGCACGACCGGCTCAGGCACACTGAACAGGCCTCGAAGCCACCGGAAGCTGCCATGCCGATCATCCCGCCCTGCCCTACTTCTACCGAAGCCCCCGATTTCACCCGCCTCGACGCCTGGTGGCGTGCCTGCAACTACCTCTCGGCGGGGATGATCTACCTGCAGGACAATCCCCTGCTGCGCGAGCCCCTGGTGGCCGCACACATCAAGCAGCGACCGCTGGGTCACTGGGGTACCAGCCCTGGCCTCGCCTTCATGTACGCGCACCTGAACCGGATCATCCGCCAGCACGACCTGAACATGATTTTCCTCGCGGGTCCGGGCCACGGGGCGCCCGGCGTGCTGGGGCCGGTGTACCTGGAAGGTCGCTACGGCGAAATCTATCCGGCCAAGGGTCCTGGCCTCGACGGGATGCGCCATTTCTTCCGTGACTTTTCCTTTCCCGGCGGCATTGGCAGCCACTGCACGCCGGAAACCCCGGGCTCGGTCCATGAAGGTGGTGAACTCGGCTACAGCGTGTCGCACGCCTTCGGCTGTGCCTACGACAACCCGGGCCTCGTAGTGGCGGTGGCAGTGGGCGACGGCGAAGCGGAGACCGGCCCGCTGGCCACGGCCTGGCACTCCAACAAGTTCCTGAACCCCGCGCGCGACGGCGCGGTGCTGCCCATCCTCCATCTCAACGGCTACAAGATCGACAATCCCACGATCCTGTCGCGCATCTCGCATGCAGAACTCGAAGCCCTGTTCCGCGGCTACGGCTGGACGCCGCATTTCGTGGAAGGCGACGATCCGATGACGATGCATCGCCTGATGGCCGAAACGCTGGACAAGGTCGTGCATGAACTGGCGGAAATCCGCCGCTCCGCGACCGATGCGAAACACGCCACGCGTCCGCGCTGGCCGATGATCGTGCTGCGCAGCCCCAAGGGCTGGACCGGCCCGGTAAGCGCAGGTGGGCATGCGGTGGCGAACTACTGGCGCTCGCACCAGGTACCGATTCCCAATCCCACTGGCGCGCCAGAGCGCCTGCAGCAGCTGGAAAGCTGGCTGAAGAGCTATCGCCCGGAGGAGCTCTTCGACGAGGCGGGCGAACTGCGCGCGGAACTGCGCGATCTCGCGCCGGTGGGCGAGCGTCGCATGAGCGCCAATCCCCACGCCAACGGCGGCCTGCTGCGCGTGCCGCTCAAGCTGCCTGCCTTCACCGATTACGCCATGACCGTGCCCGCGCCGGGCCAGGTTCGCGTGTCCAACACCGCGCCGCTCGGTGCGTTCCTCCGCGACATCCTCCGCCGCAACCCGGGCAATTTCCGCTTGTTCGGTCCGGACGAAACCACCTCCAACAAGCTCGGTGCGGTCTTCGAAGCGAACGACAAGACCTGGATGGCGGACATCCTGCCCATCGACGCGGACGGCGGGCACCTCGCCCCGGATGGCCGCGTGATGGAAATGCTCTCGGAACACACCTTGGAAGGCTGGCTCGAAGGCTACCTGCTGACCGGCCGCCACGGCTTCTTCTCTACCTACGAAGCCTTCGTGCACGTCATCGATTCGATGTTCAACCAGCACGCCAAGTGGTTGGACGCCGCGCGCCAGATCCCGTGGCGCGCGCCGGTGTCCTCGCTCAACCTCCTCATCACTTCCACCGTCTGGCGCCAGGATCACAACGGCTTTACCCACCAGGATCCGGGCTTCCTCGATCTGGTGGTGAACAAGAGCCCGAAGGTCACGCGCATCACCCTGCCGCCGGACGCCAACTGCCTGCTGGCGGTGGCCGATCGCTGCCTGCGCGACACCGACACCATCAACGTCATCGTCTGCGACAAGCAGGCGCATTTGCAGTACCTCGACGTGCGAAGCGCCATCCTCCACGTCGAGAAAGGCATTGGTCTGTGGGACTGGGCCAGCAGCGACCAAGGCTGCGAGCCGGATGCGGTGATGGCGGCCTGCGGCGACATCGCGACACAGGAAGCCCTTGGCGCCGTGGCACTCCTGCGCAGCGCGCTTCCGGACCTCAAGTTGCGCTTCGTCAACGTGGTCGACCTCTACAAGATGACCCCGGACACCGAACATCCACACGGCCTTCCGGATCGCGACTTCGACAGCCTCTTCACCCGCGACAAACCCATCATCTTCAACTTCCACGGCTACCCCTGGCTGGTCCATCGCCTCGCTTATCGCCGTACCAACCACGACAACCTGCACGTGCGGGGCTACAAGGAGAAAGGCAGCATCAACACACCGCTGGAGCTTGCGATCCTGAACGAAGTGGATCGCTTCAGCCTCGCCATCGACGTGCTGGATCGCGTGCCGCGCCTGCAGGCCATTGGCGCGCACCTGAAGGATCGGCTGCGCGACGCGCAGTTGCGCCACCTGCATTACGCGCATGCGCATGGCGTGGATAGCGATGAAATCAACACCTGGCAGTGGCCGGGGTGAAGGGCGTGGGACAGCAGTACCACGCGGCGCGCTGATGGTTGCCGCAGCCGGCCGACTGCTGGTCTTCAACGCCGGATCGTCCAGCCTGAAGTGCGCCGTTTACGTCCTCGGGATCGGGGCGCCAACCTGCCTGCAGCGCGTGGAAGTATCGAGCCTCGGCAGCGCGGAACCGGAATGGCACGCCACGCCGCCACTCGCGGACGGTGACCGGCCAGCGCTCACTGCCCAGCACTGCAACACTGTGGCGCACGGTGTCGATGTGCTGTTGCCCTGGCTGCTCCAGCGCTTTGGTCCTTTCCGCGGCGTGGGCCACCGCATCGTGCACGGCGGCCCGCAACACAGGACGTCAGCCGTGATCGATCCGGCGTTGCTGCACGAACTCGAAGATCTCGTCGCGCTGGCGCCCCTGCACCAACCGGCCGGGCTTGCGGCGATTCGTGAACTCACCCGGCTGCTGCCTGGCTTGCTGCAGGTGGCCGCCTTCGACACCGCCTTCCACCGCGACCAGCCTGCCGTGGCGAAGGCCGTGGCCTTGCCCGCCGCCGTGCGCGGGGAGGACCTCCAGCGCTACGGTTTCCACGGCCTCAACTGCGTGCACGTGCTGGCCGAACTCACGGCACGGGCGCCACGGCTGGCTGCAGGCCGGGTGATCGTGGCGCACCTCGGCAGCGGCTCCAGCCTCACCGCCATGAAGGCAGGACACAGCCTTGCCAACAGCATGGGCTTCACCGCGCTGGACGGGCTGCCGATGGCGACGCGGTGCGGACATCTCGATCCCGGGATCCTGCTCGCCCTGCAAACGCGCGGTCTGGACGAAAAGGCGCTGGAAGACCTGCTCTACCGCCGTTCCGGACTGCTGGGACTGTCGGGCACGACGGGCGACATGCGTGCGTTGCTGGCACGTGAGCATGAAGACGACAACGCGCGCTTCGCCCTTGAGTATTTCGCCTACCACGTGGTGCGTGAGATGGGCGCGATGGCCGCCGTGCTGGGAGGGCTGGACGCGCTGGTGTTCACCGGCGGCATCGGCGCGCGGAGCGCAGTGCTACGCGCGCGCATCGTCGAGCGGATCGCCTGGCTGGGTTGTGACCTCGACGCCGGCTTGAACGATCGCGACGCGTGGCTGTGCTCAAGCGCCAGGAGCCAGATCGCCTGCGTGGTGGTCCCCGCCGATGAGGAGGCCGTGATTGCCGCCGATTGCGCGCGGTTGATTAGCGCACCGTGAGCTGACAACGGGCACCTCGAAGTCTCCGCCAGCGCCGCGCGGCATGCGCCCGCGTCGCTATCGGGTGGCGTGACGGGCGCTATCGAGTCTCGCCGTCCTCGCGCTCGATGGCCGACGTCCGCCGCGTATCCCGCATGCAGAGATAGACCACCAGCGAGGTCGCGAACAAGGCCGTCAGGTAGTAGTAGAAGCCGCGCTCGAAGCCGTTGGTCTTGAACAACAAGGCCACCGGCTCGGCGGTCCCGCCGAAGATCGACACCGTCACCGCGTACGGCAAACCCACGCCCGTAGCCCGTATCGCCGCGGGAAACAGCTCCGCCTTCACCACCGCGTTGATGGACGTATAGCCCGCAATGATGAGCCACGCGGCAGCAAGCAGCAGGAAGGCGGTGTAGGGACTGCGGGTCGCGGCCAGGGCATCGAGCAAAGGCACGGTGAACAGCGTGCCGCCCACGCCAAACCAGATGAGCAACGGCTTGCGGCCAATGCGATCACTGAGCGCCCCATAGATTGGCTGGAGCATCAGCGCAAAAACCAGGGACGCCGCCGTCACCGCCGTCGATTCACCCGCCGTCAGCCCTACGGTGAGCTTCAGGAACTTCTGCATGTAGGTGGTGAAGGTATAGAACGCCGCCGTGCCGCCCATCGTCAGGCCCACCACCACCAGCACTTCGCGCGGATGGCGGGCCAGTGCGCGAAGCACGCTTGGGGCCGGCGCCCTGGCCCGTGCCGCCTCGAACTGCGCGGTTTCGGGGAGATCTCGCCGCATATAAAGCGTCACCAGCGCGAGCAGCGCACCGATGGCGAAAGGAATGCGCCAGCCCCAGGCGTGGAGTTGCGCATCGGTGAGGAGGAACTTCTCCAGCACCAGCAGCACCAGGAGGGCGCAGAGCTGGCCGCCGATAAGCGTCACGTGCTGGAAGCTGGCATAGAAGCCGCGGTGGCGGCGATCGGCCACTTCACTCAGATAGGTCGCACTGGCACCGTATTCGCCGCCGAGGCTCAGGCCCTGCAACAGCCTCGCGGCAGCCAGCAGGATGGGCGCGGCGATACCGATGCTCGCGTAGTCCGGCAGCACCGCAATCACCAGCGAGCCCGCGCACATCAGCAATACCGAAAGCAGCAACGCTCGGCGCCGACCATGGCGATCGCCCAGGTGCCCGAACAACCAGCCGCCGAGCGGTCGCGCCAGGAAGCCAAACGCAAACAGCAGCGCCGCGTTCAGTTGCTGGACTACCGGATCTTTGCCGGGGAAGAACGCGGGCGCGAAGTACAGCGCAAACGCTGCGTAGACGTAGAAGTCGTACCACTCCACCAGGTTGCCGGCGGAGCCGACGAGGATGGCCTTGATCCGCGCGCCCTGGTCGGCGGGTGCCGTGGCGGCGGGGCCGGGCGCAGCCTCTGAAAGATTCGCGGGTTCGCTCACGTTGCCTCTGCTCGCCGTTGAACAGGCGCGAGTAGGTCAGTCGGTCGGTAGATGCAGGCCCCCCGCAAGGGGCAGCGGCAGTTCATCGCGCTGGCGCGCCGTCCGCTGTCCACGCGCCCTGTACCAGTCGCCCGTGCCCTGGTTGCGGCAAGTCGCCGCCTACCTGCCCGGATAATTTGCGCGGGGGTACCTGGTCGTCGGGTACTTGGCCGTGGGGTACTTGACCGCTTCGCAGGCGAGTCCCTGCCCGTGGGGTGCCGCGGGCAACGCCGCGCCAGCCAGCGCAACAAGGGCAAGTACAAACAACCAGCGCATCCGGTTCCTCCCGGGGTGTGCCCTTTGGGGGTGGTCTTGAGGGTGTCCCACTGGATACCGCAGCAGTGCCGCGCGCGCAAGCCGGCGGCTTTGCATTGAGCACGCACGGCCCCTCGACGTCGGCTGCCCGCCACCCACGCCGCCGCCCGCCCTCGCGGCCTGCTGCGCGTTCCACCCGCAAATGCCCACGCGCACGTTCAGTCGACCCGTCCTTGCGTCTACTATGGCGCCCATAAGAACACGACGGGGAGACGCACTGTGGTCAGGATGAGCCGACTGTACTTCCTCACGGCCCTCGCCATTGGCCTGCCGGCTCAGGCTACCCCCACCTACGACACGACGAAGATTTCCGATCCCGCGCTCCGCGCCTGCGTCGAACAGGTGCTTCCCCAGCACACGCTCACGCAACGCGTGACCCTGGCGGTCACCGAAGGCAGCGAAGGCCC
>JAYTTZ010000172.1:0-1763 GCA_043744805.1 Gammaproteobacteria bacterium | reverse complement strand
GCCTGGCGGCAGGTGCGCTGGGGGCCGGGCTCGGGGGCTCGACGGCAGCCGCCGTGGCAGTGGGTTCCTCGGCGAGTGGCCCGGGGGCGGGCACCGCGTCCGGCACCGCAAGCGCGGGTAGCGGCGCGTGGATCGGGGCTGCGATTGGGGTGCTGGGCCGCACCTTTTCGGTGGTGTCGCCGCCGCCTTCGAGGTTGGCCTGGGCGAGGACCTTCGCATCCTGTGGTTTAGTGGCCGAATGCGCGGTCACCAGCGTGATGTCGAGGGAGGACGACTGGGCAGGCGGCCGTGGGTGCGGCATGAAGCTCACGCCCAGGATGATCATCACGTGGATGATGAGCGCGAAGCAGAACGTGGCGGCGAGCCGATCGGCGGCATCGATCGGCGGCGCAATCGAACCCGCAGCGTTCATGCCCCGGGCGTGGCCCTCATTCGGTGCGACCAAGCCGGCCAAGGATGGCGCCCATCAGCTGGTCACCAATGTTCAAGCCGAACTGGGCGTCGAGTTCACGCGCGCAGGTGGGGCTGGTGACGTTGATTTCGGTGAGGTAGTCGCCAATCACGTCGAGCCCCACGAACAACAGGCCCCGGGCGCGCAGTTCGGGCGCCACGCGGGCGCAGATCTCGCGATCTCGTGCCGTGAGTGGGCGGCCTTCGCCGCGACCACCGGCGGCGAGGTTGCCGCGGAGCTCGCCTGCCGCCGGGATGCGGGCCAGCGCGTAGGGCACCGGCTCGCCGTCGATGACGAGGATGCGCTTGTCGCCATCGAGGATCGCGCGGAGGTAGCGCTGCGCCATGCAGAAGCGGGTTTCGAGCGCGGTCAGGGTTTCCATGATGACGCTGGCGTTTGGATCGCCCTGCTTGATGCGGAACACCGACGACCCGCCCATGCCATCCAGCGGCTTCAACACGATATCCTCGTGTTCGGCGAGGAACTCGCGGATGTTGTCCATGCGCCGCGCGACCAGGGTGGGCGGACAGACGTCGGCAAACCACGCAGTGAAGAGTTTTTCGTTGGCGTCGCGCAGGCTGCGCGGGTCGTTCACTACCAGGGTGCCCATGGCCTGGGCGCGTTCCAGCAGGTAGGTGGCGAAGATGTATTCGGTATCGAAGGGCGGATCCTTGCGCATGAGCAGCACGTCGAGTTCCTTCAGCGGCCGGCGCGACGGCTCGCCCGTGAAGTCGTGCCAGTGCGTGTGGGAATCGTGCACGACCAGCGGTCGCATGCTGGCCAGCGCGTGGCCATCGCGGAGCGTGAGGTCCTTGAGTTCCATGTAGTGGAGCTCGAAGCCACGCGCCTGCGCTGCCAGCAAAAGGCCTAGCGTGGTGTCTTTCTTGGGATTGATCCCGGCGATGGGATCCATGATCACGCCAAGTCTCAGGGTCATTGCACTCGTGCTTTCTGGTTGCCGTGCCTGGGGGGGCACCTTAGCATATGGCCCGTTTTCAGCTGAACCAGCAAGCGCGAGGTACGCATGACGACCCAGTCGCAATCTCCACGCGTGCGCATCGCCACCCGCGGCAGCCAGCTCGCGCTGTGGCAGGCAGAACACGTGAAGGCGCGCCTCCTGGCGGCCTGTCCCAACCTGCAGGTAGACCTGCTGGTGATGAAGACCACCGGCGACATCATCCTCGATACCCCGCTCGCCAGGATTGGCGGCAAGGGGTTGTTCGTGAAGGAACTCGAACAAGCCATGCTGGCCGGCGAGGCCGACCTCGCCGTGCATTCCATGAAGGACGTCCCGGTAGAGCTCCCGCCGGGC
>JAYTTZ010000171.1:0-6767 GCA_043744805.1 Gammaproteobacteria bacterium | reverse complement strand
GCCTGCAAATCCGGCACCAACTGTCCTGGCTGGGGCCGATTCTCGCTATCGACGCCCCAAGTCCGACAGGCTGCTAGTCGTGCTGGTAGTTGATCCATGATGCGCCGGCGCTCGGCCGGTGAGAAACGGGTCCACGTGGCGATCTCGTCGAGGCTGCGGCCGCACCCACGGCAGAGTCCTCGCGCCCGGTCGATTTCACAAAGCTGGATGCAGGGACTTTCAATGCTCATATTGATCGCGATGCGTCCAAAGTGCTTGCGGCGTTGGCCGCATGGAAGTGCTGAAGGTAGTCGAGGCCTGCAATCGCGCGGCTGCCATACCAGGAGATCATCTCCCCGTCGATCAACTGCACCGGCAAGCCCGGCAGCGCCGCACGCACTTCGTCGAGGTGTCGTTCCCGGAAGGGATACGGCTCGCTGCTGAGCAGGACGCGATCCACGCTACCGGCAAGTGCTTCAAGCTGCAGTACCGGGTATCGCTGCGAAGGGGCTACCGGCACCGTTTGCCAGCCCACCAGGGCAAGCATCTGGCTGATATAGGTTTCGCGGCTGACGCCCATCCACGGCTCGCGCCAGATGAGGTAAAGCACGCGCTCGCCCGGCGTCGCCGCCCCAGGCCGCACGGCGGCAAGCGCCCGCTCGAACTGCGCGGCCAGGGCAAGGGCTGCCGATTCGCGCTGGAAGATGCCACCCAGCAGCGCATACAGGCCAAGGTTGTCTGCCGGGGCGTTAGGGTGCGTGACGACGAGGTTTGGCACGAACTCGCGCAGCACCTCGGCATCTTCGCGCCGGTTCTCGTCGATATTGAGCACGACGTGCGTCGGCGCCAGCGCGCGGATTTTCGCGAAGTCGGGATCCTTGGTGCCACCCACTTTCGGGACCGCCCGCACCTGCTCGCGCGGATGGATGCAGAAGCCGGTGCGGCCGACGACCTGGGCGCCGAGCCCAAGGTCGAACAGCAGTTCGGTAAGGCTCGGCACCAGGGACACGATGCGCGCGTCCCCGCCGCACGCGGCGTGCGAGGTGCCTCCAGCATCTTTCCACCCACGCACGACGTTGCCTACATGTTCCGGCGGTATTCCCCACCGACGTCGTACAAGGCGCCTGAAATCTGGCCCAGCGAGGCCACCTTCACCGACTCCATCAACTGTGCGAACACATTGTGGCGTTCACGCGCCACCTGCTGCAGGCGACCCAGTTCGCCAGGGCGATCTTCCGCCCGGATCGCCTGGTAGGCGTGCACGGACGTAATCTGGTCACGCTTTTCCTCGTCCGTAGAACGCATGAGCTCGATGGTGGTGACCTGGTCTTCCTGGCCCGATTTCGGCAGGAAGGTGTTCACCCCGATCAGCGGCAGGCTGCCGTCGTGCTTCAGGTGCTCGTAGTACATGCTCTCATCCTGAATCTTGCCGCGCTGGTACATGGTGTCCATCGCGCCCAGCACGCCGCCGCGGTCGGAGATGCGTTCGAACTCGACAAACACGGCTTCCTCCACGAGGTCCGTCAGTTCGTTGATGATGAAGGAACCCTGCAGCGGGTTTTCGCAGAAATTGAGCCCAAGCTCGCGGTTGATAATGAGCTGGATCGCCACCGCGCGGCGCACGGATTCCTCCGTCGGCGTGGTGATGGCTTCGTCGTACGCATTGGTGTGCAGGCTGTTCGTGTTGTCGAAGATCGCGTACAGCGCCTGCAGGGTGGTGCGGATGTCGTTGAAGCTGATTTCCTGCGCGTGGAGGCTGCGGCCCGAGGTCTGGATGTGGTACTTCATCATCTGGCTGCGCGGGCTCGCGCCGTAGCGGTCGCGCATCGCGCGGGCCCAGATGCGGCGTGCCACGCGACCAATCACCGAGTACTCCGGATCCATCCCGTTGCTGAAGAAAAAGCTCAGGTTGGGCGCGAAATCATCGATCGCCATGCCGCGCGCAAGGTAGTACTCGACGATGGTGAAGCCGTTCGACAAAGTGAACGCCAACTGGGAAATCGGGTTCGCGCCGGCTTCGGCGATGTGGTAGCCGCTGATCGAGATGCTGTAGAAGTTGCGCACGTCGTGCTGGACGAAATACTCCTGCACGTCGCCCATCATCTTCATGGCGAACTCGGTCGAGAAGATGCAGGTGTTCTGCGCCTGGTCTTCCTTGAGGATGTCGGCCTGCACCGTGCCGCGCACGGTGGCCACGGTCCGCGCCTTGATGCGCGCGTACGTCTCGGGGTCGACCACCTGGTCGCCGGTAATGCCCAGCAGCCCAAGGCCAAGGCCCGTATTGCCCTCCGGGAGTTCGCCGCGATAGACGGGGCGTGGCTCGCCGCGCGCCTTGAACCAGTTGTCGATCCGAGGCTGCGCCGCCTCCCACTTCCCGGTTTCGCGCAGGTGCTTTTCAACCTGCTGGTCGATTGCCGCGTTCATGAAGAAGGCCAGGATAATCGGCGCCGGGCCGTTGATGGTCATCGACACCGAAGTGGTCGGCGAGCAGAGGTCGAAGCCCGAATAGAGCTTCTTGGCGTCGTCCAGCGTTGCAATCGACACGCCGGCGTTTCCCACCTTGCCGAAGATGTCCGGGCGTTCGTGGGGATCTTCGCCGTACAGCGTCACCGAGTCGAAGGCCGTGGACAGGCGCGCGGCCGGTTGGCCCGCGGAGACGTAATGGAAGCGGCGATTGGTCCGTTCCGGCGTGCCTTCGCCGGCGAACATCCGGATCGGGTCCTCGCCCGTGCGGCGATAGGGATAGACACCGCCGGTGTACGGGTAGTAACCGGGCAGGTTTTCCTTCAAGAGGAAGCGCAGGCGATCGCCCCAGCCGTCGAACTTCGGCGGCGCGATCTTCGGAACGCGGTTGTGGCTCAGCGTCACGCGGTAGTTGTCGCCTTCGACGTTCTTGTCGCGCACTTTGTAGGAGTATTTGTCGGCGGTGATGCTATCCAGGCGCGCGGGCCATTCCTTCAACAGTTGCTGCGCTTCGCCACCGATGGCGACCAGCGCCTCGTTGTATCGGCGACGCAGCTTGCCGATGAGGTCGGTGCCCAACTGGGCTTCCGCAAAGGCTTCGCACGGCGCCGGCAGCGTCGGGTCGGCCACCACTTCCAGCGCGCTCCAGCAGTGTTGCGCCAGATTGGCTGCTGCTGCCGCGCGTTCCACGAAGGCGTTAATGCCGCGCCCCTGCTCCACGATTTCGGCCAGGTAGCGCGTGCGGTTACCGGGGATGAGGACGGTGGCACGCGGTTCGCGGTTACCCACTGCAAGCTGCGGGTGCCATTTGGCTTCGTCCGCCCCCGTATTGGCCGCCAGCGCCTTGCACAGGTTGATGAACATCCACGTCAGGCCCGGATCATTGAACTGGCTGGCAATCGTGGGGAAGACCGGGATGTCCGCGTCGACCGTCTCGAAAGCCACGTGGTTGCGCTTCCACTGCTTGCGCACGTCGCGGAGTGCGTCTTCCGCACCACGCTTGTCGAACTTGTTGAGCACGATGAGAGAAGCGAAATCGAGCATGTCGATTTTTTCGAGCTGGCTCGGGGCCCCGTATTCGCTGGTCATCACGTAGACCGGGATATCGACGAGGTCGACGATTTCGGAATCGCTCTGGCCGATCCCGGCCGTCTCCACGATCACGAGGTCGAAGGCCAGCGACTTCAGGAAGGCCACGGCATCGCCCAGCATGGCGCTGGTGGACAGATGCTGGCGGCGCGTGGCCATCGAGCGCATGAAGAGGCGGTCGTGGCGCAGGCTGTTCATCCGGATGCGATCACCAAGCAGCGCACCCCCGGTGCGCCGACGCGTCGGATCCACGGCCAACACTGCGATGCGCATCGCGGGGAAGTACTGCATGAAGCGCGACAGGATTTCGTCGGTAACCGAGCTTTTGCCGGCGCCGCCAGTGCCGGTGATGCCGATGACCGGGACCTTGCCACCAGCAATCTTCCACTCGCGCCGGAGCTTTTCGATCTGGGCTTCCGACAGCACGCCGTCTTCCAGCGCCGAGAGCATCTGGGCAACGGACAGCGGGTTCGCCACCTCCACGGTCGAGGGCACCACGGTTTCACGGCGATGCCGCAGCGCGCGCTCGACGAGGTCGTCGATCATGCCCTGCAGGCCCATCTTCATGCCGTCGTTGGGGTGGTAGATGCGCTCCACGCCGTAAGCCTGGAGTTCGGCGATTTCCTCTGGCGTGATAGTGCCGCCACCGCCGCCGAAGATCCGCACGTGGCCCGCGCCCGCTGCGCGCAACAGGTCGACCATGTATTGGAAGTATTCGTTGTGGCCGCCCTGGTAGGAGCTGATGGCGATGGCGTCGGCGTCTTCCTGCAGCGCCGCGTTCACCACGTCGGACACGCTGCGGTTGTGGCCGAGATGGATGACTTCCGTGCCCGCGCCCTGGATCAGCCGGCGCATCACGTTGATGGCGGCGTCATGGCCGTCGAACAGCGACGCCGCCGTGACGAAACGCAGCGGGGCGGCCTGCAGGCGCTGGTCGGTGTCGTTCAACACGTCCTGGGCGAGCGTACTCATGGGGTCTCTCCTCTAAATCCGGGTCTCGAGTGCCCGGGTCATTTGTTGTTTGAGTCCTTCGTGCAATTCAAGCAGTTGGTCGGTGGCCTCGGGGCGCACCAGCCACTGGTAGACGATGCCGATGATGGCGGCGCAGAACTGTTGGGCGATGGCGGCCACCGGCACGTCCGGCGAGATCTCCCCGGCCGCGATCCCACTGCGGACCCAGCTTTCGATGTCGCGCTGGCGGCGTTCGTGGACGTTGGCGATGGTCTGCTTGAGGTCGGGATCCGGGCCGATGGAATCGAACCACACGCTGTAGAACGCGCGGATGCGCTCGGCCCCGTCGCGCACGAAACAATAGTGGGCGTCGGTGGCGGCGTGGATGGCCTGGAGGCCCACCTTGTCGCGGACCGCAACTTGCAGGGCGTCGAGCCATTCCTCGCCCACCGCGCGCACGATGAAAGCCAGCAGTGCGGCCTTGTTGCCAAACCGTGCGCTGGCCAGTCCGCGGCTGTAACCGGCAAGCTCGCCCACTTCCTTCAGCGTGGTGCCGGCGGCCCCGCGACTCACGATGAGCTGCACGGCGGCATCCAGCATCCGGGCGTCTGACAAGGCCGTGCGCTCCGCATGGCTGCGGCGTACGGTCAGGTTGCGGGCGGCGAGATTCATGCCCGGATTATGCGGGGCTCAATTATTTGTTTGCAACAAGCAAGCATTAAGTCAGAGGTAAATTCCGGGACATGTCGGGTGGGCTGGCCCGGAGTGCCTGCACCAGGGCCGCGACGACACCCGGCCAATCGCCCACCGTCGATTGCCGGAACAGGCGCATCGTCGGATACCACGGGCTGTCGGGGCGATCGAGCAGCCAACGCCAGTCAGGCACCCGGGGCAACAACACCCAGACCGGGCGACCCAACGCGCCGGCGAGATGCGCCACCGAGGTATCCACCGCAATCACGAGATCCATCAGGCTTGCCAGCGCGGCCGTATCGCTGAAATCCCTGAGCCCGGCTGCATGCCGCACGAGCCCGGGCCAGCACGCCAGCGCCGTCGCGTCACGCTCGCGGACTTCCTGCTGCAGGCAATGGAACTCGAACGGCAGCCGGCTCAAGGGCGCGAGTTGTTCGACGGCAATGCTGCGCGCGACATCGTTGCGATGGGCGGACGCCCCACTCCAGACGAGGCCGATGCGCGGTTGGCGGGCCAGGCCGAGCGTGGCCTGCCAGCGTCCCAGGTGAGCGGGCGGCGCGCGCAGGTAGCCCGTGCTTGCCGGCACCGTGTCAAGGCGCGTGCCCAACGCACCGGCGAGATCCATGACTGAACAGTGGTAGTCGAAGGCAGGCAGCGCTGCGCCCACGGCAAGGCACTGGCTGGGCCCGTCCAGCGACTGGATGAGCCCCAGCAGCGTCGAGGGCGTTTCGAGCAGTACGGTCGCACCCCGTTCGCGCAGCGTCCTTGCATAACGGCTGAACTGGATGAAATCGCCAAGGCCCTGCTCGGCATGGACCAACAGCGCCTTGCCGGACAAGGGCTCCACCCCGGTCCAACGACGTTGCGTGAATTCGCGCGGGGCCGGCGCGGCGCCGGGGACACGCCAGCGCCACGCGTACCCCGCGAACCCTGCCACCAGATCGCCCTTCGCCAGCAGCGCCAGCGCGCGGTTGAACTGACTGGGCGCGTGATCTGGCTGCTGTGCCAGCGCCTCGCCAAAGCCGGCCAGGGCCTCGTCCAGGCGGCCGAGTCCGGCCAGCGTGTTGGCGCGGTTGAACCGCGCGTCGAGATGGCGGGGATCCCGCTCGAGGGCACGCGCATAGGCCTCGATGGCGTCGAGTTCGCGACCCAGGACCTTCAGCACGACGCCGCGATTGAAATGGAAGGCGGCGAGACGGTCGTCGCAGGCAATGGCGTGGTCGTACCGGTCCAGCGCAAGTTCGGGATTGCCAGCCTCGAAACACAGGTTGCCCAGCCGGTACCACGCGTTGGCAAACCCGGCATCCAGGGCGCTGGCGCGTTCGAAACTGGCGAGCGCGCCAGCGCAGTCGTCCAGTTTCCGTTGCTGGACCCCCAGGTGGTAATGCGACTGCGCATCACCGGGCTCCAGTGCAACTGCCTGTGCCAGCGCTTGCAGCGCAGGTGTGTCCAGGCCCAGCAGCGCCAGGCAGCGCCCCGCCTCGCGGCGCGGCGCGCTCCAGCCAGGGTCGGCACCGGCGAGCGCGTCGAGCAGGACCAACGCGGCTTCAGTCTCGCCTCGCTCACGGCGCTGCACGGCTGCGGCCAAGCCC
>JAYTTZ010000170.1:0-25438 GCA_043744805.1 Gammaproteobacteria bacterium | reverse complement strand
ACGGCAGCACCAGCGTCTGGGCGGCCACGGCGTCCGGCAGCACGCAGTGGTAGGGCACCCGCAACGGCGCTTCGCGCGGACCGCGCAGTGCCGCCGGCACCCCGACCGACACCATGACGTTCTCGGCCTGCCCGTGATAGGCACCTTCGAACTTCGCGATGAGCATGCGCCCGGTCGCCCGGCGCGCCACCCGGATCGCCGCCTGGACGGCTTCGGTGCCGGTGGGCAGGAAGCGGATCTGTTCGATGCTCGGCACCAGCCGCGTGACGACTTCGGCAAGTTCGATCTGCTGCTCGCCGACCGCGATGTTGGGCAGGCCACGCGCCAGCGCCGACTGTACGGCTTCGACGATGGCCGGATGACGGTGGCCGAGGATGGCCGGGCCAGCGCCCAGCATGAAATCGATGTAGCTGTTGCCGTCCACATCAAAGAGACGGGCACCCTGCGCGTGCTCAAGATAGAGCGGATGCGGCTCGCGGGTTTGCGAATAGGCCGCGACGCCATCCGGAAACAAACGCCGCGCCCGGGCATCGAGCGCCTGTGAGCGGGCAAAGCCCTCGAGCGCGGTCCCGGCAAGTGGCAGGTTCGGATGGTTCATGGTCAATCCTCCTCGACAGGTCGCGGTCCGGCCGGTGGCAAGCCGGCGCCGCGCTTGTTGAGGTCACGGACAAAATCCCGAAAGGCACGGATGTCCGCCTGCTTGATGGTGCGCGCTGCGCCGGCATCACGGTTCGCGAGCGCATCGACCAGCGCGTCGTGGTTGCTCCAGCAGTCCTGGAAATAGGCGGGACGCTCGCGCAGCATCACCCGGATGGCGGCCGTGCAGTAAGGCACGCTGCGCAGGCGCAGCAGCTCGATGAGTTGCAGCAGGACGGGACTGCGCCCGGCGGCATAGACGGCAAACTGGAAATGACTGTTCTGGGTGAGCACTGCGTGCAGGTCACCGGCCTCGCCCGCGCGGCGCAGGTGCGCGCAGCGCTGGCGGATGCTCGAGAGTTCCGCCGCCGTGACGTGCTTCGCCGCCCGCGCGCTGGCTTCGCCTTCGAGTTGCACGCGCAGTGACCAGATATCGTCCGCTTCCTCCTCGCCAAGCAGCGGCACGCTGATGCCCCGCTTGGGCAGCACGACCACCGCATGCTCCGCGGACAACCGGGTCACGGCTTCGCGCACCGGCATGACGCTGGTGCCCAGTTGCGCCGCGAGCTGGCGCAGGGTGAGCGTGGTGCCGGGCTCGATCTGGCCCGAGAGCAAGGCATCCCGCAAACGCGCATAGGCCTGCTCGTTGAGCGTCCCGGCCTGGTGCTCGGGCAGCGGGTCTGGCAGTGCGCGCATCAGGCTTGGCCTCGTTGACCACTGTGATCACAGATCACTATAGTTCGAGGCGTTCGTCAACGCAGTCGAGAGGTCGCGATGAAGCTTGAAGGACAGCCATCGGGCTGGCGCATCAGCGTCGATACCGGCGGGACCTTCACCGATGTCGTGGTCGCCGACAGCGAAGGCCACTTCACCATCGGCAAGGCACTGACCACGCCCGAGCGGATCTTCAGCGGCTTGCGCGCGGCCATTGCCAACGCGGCCGAAGCCCTCGGCCTGACGAGCGAAGCGGTGCTCGCGCGGACCTCGATCCTGATCTACGGCACGACCTGCGCGACCAATGCCATCGTTACCGGCAACGTGGCGAAGACGGCGTTCCTGACCACCGAAGGCTTCCCCGACGTGCTGGTGCTGCGGGAAGGGGGCAAGTTCGACCCCCACGATTTTTCCCGGCCCTATCCCGGGCCCTATATCCCACGCCGCCATACCTTCGAAATCACCGAGCGCATCGATTCGCGCGGGCAGATCTACCTGCCACTCGACGAGGAGAAAACGCGCCGCACCCTCGCCATCCTGCGGGATCGCAAGTTCGAGGCCTGCGCGGTGTCGTTCCTCTGGGCAACCGCCAACGCGCGGCATGAACTGCGGACAGGTGAACTCATCGAGGAGATCCTGCCCGGTGTGCCCTACACGCTCGGCCACCAGCTGAACCCGATCCTGCGCGAGTACCGCCGTGCGTCCTCGGTGGCCATCGATGCGTCGATCAAGCCCCTGATGCAGCAGCATCTCAGGCAATTGCAGGAAGACCTGCGCGAGGCGGGCTATACCGGGGAAATCCTGGTCAGCACCACCATGGGCGGCTGCCTCGATATCGAGAGCATGGAAGCACGGCCGATCCACACCGTGCGCTCGGGACCTGCCATGGGTCCGGTCGCCGGGCGCCACTACGCGAAGCTCGAAGGCGGTCACGATCCCGTGCTGGTCGTGGATACCGGCGGCACGACGTTTGACGTCAGCCTCATCCGGGAAGGCCGCATTGCGATCACCCAGGACACCTGGCTGGGCGAGCAGTTCACCAGCCACATCCTCGGCATCCCGGCGGTTGACGCGCGCAGCGTGGGCGCTGGCGGGGGTTCCATCGCGTGGCTTGATCCCGCCGGCCTGCTCAAGGTGGGTCCGCAAAGCGCGGGGGCGAAGCCGGGCCCTGCCTGCTACGGGCAAGGGGGCCTGCAGCCCACCGTCACCGACGCAGCACTGGTCCTCGGGTACATCGATCCCGATTACTTCCTGGGCGGGCGCATGCCGCTGGATATCGAGGCCGCGCGCCGGGCCGTCGCTGCCGTTGCCGAGCCTCTGGGAATGAGCGTCGCCGCCACGGCGTATGCCATCTTCGCTGTCTCCAACGAAATCATGATCAACGCCATCAAGGACATCACGGTCAGCGAAGGCATCGATCCCAGCGAAGCCATCATCGTGGCCGGGGGTGGCGCCGCCGGGCTCGGCATCGTCCCCATCGCCCGCGAACTCCGGTGCAGCACCATCCTCGTGCCGCGCACGGCGAGCGTCCTGTCCGCCTGCGGCATGCAGTTCTCCGAAATCCAGCTGGAGCACAGCACCAGCCAGCCCACGCGATCCACGCGCTTCGACCGACATCAAATCAACCACGCGCTGGACGCCATCGACCAGGCGCTCGACGCTTTCGCCAGCCGGCTCGCGGAACGGGGGTTTGACCAGCGCCGGCTGTCTTATCGCGTGGATGCGCACTACGCCGCGCAGGTGTGGGACATCACGGTGGAACTGCCCAGGCGTCGACTCGAGACCGATGCCGATGTCGACGCGCTCTTCGAGGCGTTCCACGCCGTGCACCGCCGGATCTTCAGCGTGGATGATCGGGCAAGCCCGATCGAATTCCTCAACTGGACCGGACGGGTCTCGATTCCGCTCCCGCAGGCGGGGCAGCAGGCCGGGATGGGCGTTGGCACTGGCCGCAGCCGCGCAAGCGGGACCCGGCAAGCGCTGTTTGATCTGGAGGACCGCCGGGACGCCGTGGTTTATCGCGGCAGCGATATCCAGGTGGGGGATCCCTTGTCGGGGCCGGCCATCATCGAGGAGGCCACCACGACCCTAGTGCTGCCACCGGGTAGTCGCGCGGTGCTGTCTGCGGCCGGCGCCTATGTCATCGAACTTCACCAGGAGGGGACATGAACGAGCAAGCCACGCCACGCCAGCCCGCGACCGGATCACTCTCACCGCTGCTGCTGGCCGTGCTGGCCAACCGCTGCGACGGAGTCGTGCGCGAAATGACCAACACGATGCTGCGCACGGGACGCTCGGCGGTCATCAACAGCGCACGGGATTTCTCCTGCGGCATCACCACGGCAAGCAACGAACTCTTCGCCACTGCCGAAGGGCTGCCTGCCCACACCTACGGCCTGAACCTCCAGACTGCTGCGATGTGCCAGTTCCATGCTGATCTTGCCGAAGGCGATGCCTATCTCCACAACGATCCCTACAGTGGCAATTCGCACCCGGCAGACCACACGCTCATCGTCCCGGTGTTCTGGGAAGGCGAGCACCTCTTCAACGTCTGCGCCAAGGCCCACCAGGCTGACATCGGGAACAGCATCCCTTCCACCTACCATGCGGCGGCGCGGGACCTCTACGAGGAAGGCGCGCTGATTTTTCCCGCCGTGCGCGTCCAACGCGGCTTCGAGACCAACATGGACATCATCCGGATGTGCCAGCGCCGCATTCGCGTGCCGGACTATTGGCATGGTGACTTCCTCTCGATGCTGGGCTCGGTGCGTACGGGAGAGAAGCGCATCCACGACATCTGCCGCAAGTACGGACGGGACGTCCTGAAGCGCTTCGTCGTGCAGTGGTTCGACTACAGCGAGCAGCGCATGCGCCAAGCCATCTCCGAACTGCCGGCGGCCGTCATCGAGCGCGAGAG
Source organism: Gammaproteobacteria bacterium (assembly GCA_043744805.1). GTDB lineage: Bacteria > Pseudomonadota > Gammaproteobacteria. The sequence goes on along the minus strand of JAYTTZ010000170.1, from coordinate 21,171 downwards.
TTTCCATGATCCCATCCCGCCGTTCCGGCACGCGCCGATCCCGGTGCGCACGACCCTCACCATCGACCCGGTGGCACGTACGGTAGAGATCGATCTCACTGCCAACATCGACTGCATGGACAACGGGCTCAATCTCTCCGAGGCCTGCGCCATCAGCAATTCCGTCGCCGGGGTCTACAACTGCCTGCCCAGCGACATCCCGCGCAACGGAGGTTCGTATCGCTGCATCCGCATGAAGCTGCGCGAAGGGTCTGCCATCGGCAAGCCAAGCTTTCCGCACAGCTGTTCCGTCGCCACCACCAATGTCTCCGAGCGGCTGCTCAACAACGTGCAGGCCGCCCTGGCCGACCTGGGCGAAGGCTATGGCCTCGCCGAAGGCGGCATCGGCATGGGCGCGGGCATGTCGGTGATCTCGGGGCGGGATGCGCGCCACGCCGATCATGCCTACGTGAACCAGTTGATCATCGGGGGCAACGGCGGACCAGGCTCGCCGGAATGCGATGGCTGGATCACTTACGGGATCCCCGTCGTCGCCGGGTTGATGTACCGGGACAGCGTGGAAATCAGCGAACTCTCCTATCCCATCCACTACCGCGAGTTGCGCCTGAGCCAGGACACCATGGGTCCTGGACGCCATCGCGGTGCGCCGGGGGTGCTGCTCACCTATGGACCCAGCGAACACCCGATGAACGTGGTGTTCGCCGCCGATGGGCAGGTCACCCCCGCGCGCGGTGTCCGGGGGGGCGGCAACGGCAACGTGGGTCGCATCGAACTCATCGACGAACAGGGCGGTACCACCCGCATGCCCAACGTGGGCCAGGTCGAAATCCGGCGCGGCCAATGGCTGCGCGGACTCGACACCGCCGGCGGGGGTTATGGCGACCCGCTGGAGCGGGATCCTGCGAAAGTGCTCGAAGACGTCATCGAGCGCTACATCACCCTCGCGCATGCCAGCGAGGCCTATGGCGTCGTCTTCACTGGCAACCTGGAGGCCGAGACCCTGGGCGTCGATGTGGCGGGTACGGCGCGCACGCGTGGGGGCCTGCGACTTGGGAAGATCCACGCATGAACCGCACGCTGGAACCGCTGCCGACGGTACCCGGCGAGGATGAGCGCCTGCCGCTGATCCTCGGCTTCCAGCGCATTGCAGAAAACACGGCCCGCAACACACGCTTCATCGAGCGTGGCCGTGGCATCTATGTTTATGACAGCGATGGCCGCGAGTACATCGAAGCCACGGCTTCGTTTTACGTCGCCTCGCTGGGCTATCAATGCGAGGAACTGATCGATGCCATCGCGTCCCAGTATCGCAAGCTCCCGTTCTATGTCTCGGCGCTCAATCGCACGCCAACGGCCGCGCTGGAACTCGCGGAGAAGCTTGTTGATCGCGTGCCGGTACGCAACGCCCGCCTGCTGTTCGCGAGTACCGGTTCCGAGGCCATCGACTTCATGCTCAAGTTGTTGCGCTTCCAGGCCGTCGCCTGCGGCACACCCCAGCGCCGCACCGTCATCGGCCGCCACGGCAGCTACCACGGCGGCACGCTGGGGTCGGCGAGCCTCACCGGCGGGCACCACGAGGAGTTCGGCCTGCCGCTGGACGGCTTTCGCCATGTCTCGCAACCGGACTATCACGGCTTGCGGGTGCCCGGTGAAACGCCCGAGGCCTTCTCGCAGCGCCTCGCGGACGAACTCGCGAGCCTCATCGAGCGCGAACCGGCCGACAGCGTGGCTGCGTTCTTCGCCGAGCCCGTGAGTTTCTCGGCGGGCTTCAAGCTGCCACCGGCAGCCTACTTTCCAGCCATTACCAAGGTACTGCGGGAGACGGGCGTGGATTTTATCGCCGATGAAGTCGTGACCGGCTTCGGGCGCACTGGCCAGTGGTTTGGCTGCGACAGCCTGGGCCTCGAACCGACGCATGCCGTGATGGCCAAGGCGATTACGAGTGGCTACTTCCCCTTGTCGGTTCTCGCGCTTGGGCCTCAGCTTTATGCGGATCTGGAGCGAGGCTCGGAGGCCGTCGGTACTTTCGCCCATGCCGGCACCTATGCGGCCCATCCCGTAGGCGCGGCAGCAGCGCTCAAGGTGCTGGAAATCATCGAGCGGGACCAGCTCGTCACCCATGCCGCCCGGATGGGTGAACGCCTGGCCCGTGGCCTGCGCCAGTTCGTCGGGCATCCGCTGGTGGGTGAAGTGCGCAGCCTCGGCCTTGCGGGTTGCCTCGATTTCCTGCGGCGCGACGCTGATGACCGCCTGGTGAACGACGAGGCGGCGGCCAACGCCGTCTGCCTCGCCGTCTACCAGGCCTTGCTGGACCTTGGTGTGGTGGCGCGGCCTGCGGGCCGCTGCCTCGTGGTTGCACCGCCGCTCATCGTCAAGGAAACGGAGATCGACGAGATCTGTGCGCGCCTTGCCCGTGCCCTTGGGATTGCAGAGGGTGTCGGGTCGAAGTGCCTCATCAAGTAACCTGGAGGCATTGAAAACGGTGGCGCCCCTGCCTTGTGCCACGCATACCGGGGACCCGCGGCCACGCGTCCCCGGTTGCAGGCGCGAGTCCCGGCTTGTGACGGCGTTCACACTTTGGCCGTTCGCATAGTGGCTAAATGAAACAGCCCCCTGCACGGGGCAAGGTCGCGATGTCGCAATTCCTGTCCCAGGACTCAATCTACAGTGGAGGCCAGAAAGCGAGTCGGCATGCCCCGCCAGTCCCGGACCTTCGAGGCGGGGTAATCATTTCAGGAAAGCTAAGCGCGGCAGGTCACTGACCGCCAACTACGCAGTACACCAATGGGGGTAACCCCATGAACACGCGATACTCGAAGCATTCCGGCAAGCGCGCCACGCGCCTCGCCAAGGCCATAGCCTGTGCACTCGGTCTTTCCGTCACGACACTCCCGGCGTTCGCCGGCAGCATTTTTATCTCGGGCCACGACCCCGACTTCCACGCCAGCGCCGGGCACAACGCCGCGGGCGCACAGAACCTCATCAATCGAAGCCTCGCTTTTGCACGGGACGGCAGCACCCTCCCGGTGCTTTTCCTCCAGTCCAATACCAGCAACGTCGGGCTGGGCGACCACGTCGATTCCGAACAGGGACTCCTGAACAGTGGCTACAGCGCGGCCGTGACGCCAGGCAACCACTACGTAATGCTCGACGCTAACTCGTTCGCGACCGCTGATCTTTCGCTCTACAGCGCGCTGTTCCTGCCGTCTGACCACGGGGGTACTTTGACCGAGGATGACTTGCTGGCGGTAAACGCACGTAGCGATGATCTCATCACCTACCTCAATGCCGGTGGTGGACTGGTCGCCTTCGCAGAAGACGGCTTCCACGCTGGCCGTCCGGTCTCCGGTGGTGCTCCCCTGTTTGGGTTCCTGCCGTTCCTCGTCAGCAGCGCGTCGCTTGACCAAGGTGAATCCGGATTTACCGTCACGCCCTTTGGGGCCTCGCTCGGCCTTACGGTGTCAGACATCAACGGTAACTTCTCCCATAACATTTTCACATCGACTGGCGGCATGGACGTGGTCGACAGGGACGGCGACGGCAACATCGTCTCTCTCGCCTATAGGGGAGAAATCGGGCGAGTAGGCGCGGTTCCAGTGCCGGCAGCGATCTGGCTGCTGGGCCCGGTGCTGGGAGGGCTTGGCCTGATGCGCCGTCGTTCGCCCTGACGGCGGGGCCGCAGGGGTCGTGGTGAAGCCGCCGCCGGGCGGCTTCCCTTTTGTCAGGCCGTCGCGCACTTCGTAGCGGTCACGCCCCGGCTTGCATGGGCGATCCCGATCCCCAGCCAAATCTCCACCGCTGCCTTCGCAGGGAAACCCAGGCTCATCGGTCGGTGGGTGCGCATGACGTAAGCACGGAGTTGTGGCCCTGCTCTCGCGTGGGACGTTGGTCTGGAGTCGGTCGAGACAGCTACCCGAGAGTGGCGAAGGAGGGCGGGGCTTAGGCTCAGGAGGGGATCATCGCCGCGAGCGCTGGACGCGCACATTCACCTGAATTGAGCCATCGGGACGGCGCAAGCGCCATCGCTTCAGGTCTCCAACGAGGTTCGTTGGTGCCTTATTGGGGACTTTGCCAAGTTTGGCATCAGGGCGGGATATGGGAAATCTCTGATTTGAGTGGCTCCCCGGGACGGACTCGAACCGCCGACCCAGTGATTAACAGTCACTTGCTCTACCGACTGAGCTACCGAGGAGTGCAGAGAGGGCGCAATCGTACAGACCGATATCCGGGTGGTCAATGAAATGGAAGCGCCAATTTTGCGCGCTGCGCAACGGGCCTGTGCGAGGCCAAAAAATTGAGCCGCCAGCGGCGCTTGGAGGGTAGTCTAGGCGGCGGTCGTTCCTGCAACAGCCTCCGATTCCGCCCCGATATCCGTACAAGCGCGTGACCATGGATCCCAAGTTCGTTCTGCATTCCACCTTCAAGCCCGCGGGGGGCCAGCCCGATGCAATCCAGCAACTGGTCGAAGGGCTGCAGGACGGCCTTGCTCACCAGACCTTGCTGGGGGTTACCGGCTCCGGCAAGACTTTCACGATTGCCAACGTCATCGAGATCCTGCAGCGCCCGACCATCGTGCTGGCACCCAACAAGACGCTGGCGGCGCAGCTCTATGGCGAAATGCGTGAGTTCTTTCCAGAGAATGCCGTCGAGTACTTCGTTTCGTACTACGACTACTACCAGCCGGAAGCCTACGTGCCGGCGTCGGACACCTACATCGAGAAAGACGCCTCGATCAACGATCACATCGAACAAATGCGCCTCTCGGCGACCAAGGCACTGCTCGAGAGGCCAGACACCATCATCGTGGCCACCGTGTCGGCCATCTACGGCCTCGGCGACCCTGGCGAGTACCACTCGATGGTGCTGCACTTCAAGCGTGGCGACCGCATCGACCAGCGCCAGATCCTGCGGCGGCTGACCGAACTCCAGTACGTCCGTAACGACATCGAGCTCGCGCGGGGCAACTACCGTGTGCGTGGCGATGTGATTGACATCTTCCCGGCGGAATCCGAACGCGAGGCAGTGCGCGTGCTGCTGTTCGACGACGAGGTGGAGAGCCTGGCATGGTTCGACCCGCTCACCGGGGAACAGCTGCGACAGGTGCCGCGCCTCACCGTCTATCCGAAGTCGCACTACGTCACCAGCCGTGAACGCGTGCTCGAAGCCGTGGAAGTGATCAAGGACGAACTGCGCGACCGGCTCGACGAACTGCGCAAGCTCGACAAGCTGGTGGAAGCCCAACGCCTCGAGCAACGCACCCGCTACGACATCGAAATGATGATCGAAATCGGCTACTGCAACGGCATCGAGAACTACTCGCGGCACTTGTCGCGCCGCAAGCCGGGCGAACCGCCGCCGACCCTGTTCGACTACCTGCCGGCCAACGCGCTGCTGGTGGTCGACGAGAGCCACGTGACCATTCCGCAGCTTGGCGGCATGTACAAGGGCGACCGTTCGCGCAAGGAAAACCTCGTCAACTACGGCTTCCGGCTGCCGTGCGCGCTGGATAACCGGCCGTTGCGCTTCGATGAGTGGGAACGGATTTCGCCGCAAATGATTTTCGCGTCGGCGACGCCTGGCGCCTACGAAGCGGAACACACGGGCAAGGTCATTGAACTGGTGGTCAGGCCCACGGGCCTCATCGACCCGGAAGTCGAAATCCGGCCCGCGTCCACGCAGGTGGATGACCTGCTGTCGGAAATTCTCCTGACCGTGGGGCGGGGCAGCCGGGTGCTCGTCACCACGTTGACCAAGCGCATGTCCGAGGATCTCACGGACTACCTGGGGGAGCACGGCGTACGGGTGCGGTACCTGCACTCGGACATCGACACGGTTGAGCGCGTCGAAATCATCCGGGACCTGCGTCTTGGCGCCTTCGACGTCCTCGTCGGGATCAACCTGCTGCGCGAGGGGCTCGATATTCCCGAAGTGTCACTCGTGGCCGTGCTTGATGCTGACAAGGAGGGCTTCCTGCGCTCGGATCGCTCGCTGATCCAGACGGTTGGCCGGGCAGCCCGCAACATCGATGGGCGGGCGATCCTCTATGCCGACAGCATGACCGGCTCGATGCGACGCGCGCTCGATGAAATGGCGCGACGCCGGGAGACGCAGGTGGCTTACAACCTCGAACATGGCATTACGCCGCGCGGGATCACGAAGTCGATCGCCGACGTCATGGAGGGGGCTTACACCGCGCCGGGCGCCGGGCGGACGCGCAACGTGAAGCACGTAGCCGAAACCACAGCCGACTACGGTGGGCTTTCGAACGAGCAACTGGCAGGTCGGATTCGCAAGCTCGAGCAGGACATGCACGCCCGCGCGCGGGATTTGGAGTTCGAGGAAGCGGCACGGATTCGCGATGAAATCGCCTTCATCAAGAGCCGGTATCTGGAAATGCGGCCAGCCTGAGCGACGAGGTCGTCCAAAAGGCTGGCAGGTCGCGAAAGTTTCCGATACGCTCCCGGCCCTTCGAGACCCTAGGCGCGTAGCTCAGTTGGTTAGAGCACCACCTTGACATGGTGGGGGTCGTTGGTTCGAGTCCAATCGCGCCTACCAATCTCAATGCCTAACCCTTTGTTCCATTCCCGCCACCCGTGTAGCGCGCCTGCGCAAGCGTGGTTCCAGATGACCGGTCGTAGAGGTCACGGAGAAAGCCCATGCCCGTGGTAACGCTGCCAGACGGCGCGCAGAAGCAGTTTGATAGTCCAGCTACAGTGGCCCAGGTCGCCCAGTCGATCGGGGCAGGTCTGGCCAAGGCTGCGCTGGCCGGTCGGGTCGACGGTCGCGCAGTCGACCTGTCGTTCCTCGTCGAGCAAGACGCTGCCGTAAGCATCATCACCTCGCGCGACCCGGAAGGACTTGAAATCATCCGGCATAGTGCTGCGCACCTGCTGGCGCAAGCCGTTAAATCCCTGTTCCCGGGCGCGCAGGTCACCATTGGTCCAGTCATCGACGATGGCTTCTACTACGATTTTTCCTACGAGCGGCCGTTCACGCCGGACGACCTCGAGCGCATCGAAGCCCGCATGACCGAGCTCGCGGAAGCCGCGCAGGCCGTCACCCGCACCGTCATGCCGCGCGACGAAGCCGCCCGGTACTTCCGGGGCATTGGTGAGCATTACAAGGCCGAGATCATCGAGTCCATCCCGGCGAATGAAGACATCTCGCTTTACGCGCAGGGCGAATTCACGGACCTGTGCCGCGGGCCCCACGTGCCCAACACGAGCCACCTTCGTGCCTTCAAACTGATGAAGATCGCTGGCGCCTATTGGCGTGGCGACTCCCGTAACGCGATGTTACAGCGCATCTACGGCACCGCATGGGCGGACCAGAAGTCGCTTTCAGCCTACCTGACGCGGCTTGAAGAAGCCGAGAAGCGCGACCATCGGCGGATCGGGCGCCAGCTCAATCTTTTCCACTTCCAGGAAGAGGCGCCGGGCATGGTCTTCTGGCATCCGCGCGGCTGGACGGTCTGGCAACAGATCGAACACTACCTCCGGGACCTCCTCGGTCGCAGTGGCTACCAGGAAGTCCGCTGCCCGCTGATTCTCGATTCCACGCTCTGGCACAAGTCAGGGCATTGGGAAAACTTCCACGAACATATGTTCACGACCGAATCGGAGTCTCGCGAATACGCCGTGAAGCCGATGAACTGCCCCGGCCATGTCCAGGTTTATAATCAGGGCATCAAGAGCTATCGGGACCTGCCGCTGCGTCTTGCCGAGTTCGGTTCGTGCCATCGCAACGAACCGTCCGGCGCGCTGCACGGCCTCATGCGGGTAAGGGCCTTCACCCAGGACGATGGTCACATTTTCTGTACGGAAGACCAGATTCAATCTGAAGTGGGGGCCTTCATCGCCTTGCTGCAGACGGTCTACCGGGATTTCGGCTTTGATGACCTACAGGTCAAGCTCTCTACGCGTCCCGCCAAGCGGGTTGGGAGTGAAAATACATGGGATAAGGCGGAAGCAGCCCTCGAGCAGGCGCTGAACGACACCGGCCTTGCGTGGGAGCTCCAGCCCGGCGAGGGGGCCTTTTATGGACCGAAGATCGAGTTTGCGTTAAGGGACAGCATCGGCCGGGTCTGGCAATGCGGTACCGTTCAGCTCGATTTCTCGATGCCAGAGCGCCTTGGTGCCGAATACGTAGCAGACGATAACTCGCGCCGGATCCCGGTCATGCTTCACCGGGCGATCGTTGGTTCGATGGAGCGTTTCATCGGAATCCTCATCGAGCATTTCAGTGGTTACCTGCCGGTTTGGCTCTCCCCACGTCAGGCGGTGGTCATCAATATTTCCGAACGGCAGGCTGTCTATGCGGCTGAAGTTGGGGAAATCCTGAAAAATCAAGGATTCCGGGTCGATTCAGACTTGAGAAACGAGAAAATCGGCCTTAAGATTCGCGACCACACTCTTCAGCGCACCCCCTTCCTGCTGGTGGTGGGTGATCGAGAAGTAGAGCTCCGAACCGTTGCTGTGCGAACCCGCCGAGGTGAAGACCTGGGTGCAATGCCCATTGATGAGTTCGCCCTGCACTTGGGTCGAGAGATCGCTGCGCGCACTATTAATTGATGGAGGATTGACAGATCGCTGCCGAGAAAAAGAACCGCATCAACGACGAGATCAACGCGACACACGTGCGTTTGATTGCTGCCGACGGTGAAAACGTCGGAGTCGTACCGCTTAGCGAGGCCAAACGCCAAGCTGTCGAGAACGAAATGGATCTCGTTGAGATCGTCCCGAACGCTGATCCGCCGGTGGTCCGCGTGATGGACGTCGGAAAGTTCTTGTTTGAGCAAAACAAGAAACGTCACGCCGCCAAGAAGAAGCAGAAGCAGGTCCAAATCAAGGAGATCAAACTCCGCCCTGGAACAGACGACGGTGACTACGACATCAAGATGAGAAACATGAAGCGGTTTCTGGAAGACGGCGACAAGGTCAAGATAACCCTACGCTTCAGGGGGCGGGAAATGGCCCACCAGGAATTGGGGGCTCAGATGCTACGGCGGGTGGAAGCAGATTTGGGCGCTTTGGCTGTGGTCGAACAGTACGCGCGCATGGAAGGCCGGCAGATGGTCATGATGGTGGCGCCGAAGCGTCACTGATGAGTTAGCAAGAGGACAGGTTTAATGCCTAAGTTGAAAACCAATCGGGGTGCCGCAAAGCGCTTCGCAAAGACCGGATCGGGACGATTCAAGCGGCGCCAGTCGTTCAAGAATCACATCCTGACCAAGAAGAGCGCTAAGCGGAAACGCCAGCTGCGCGGCAACTCGATGGTTGCTGCCGTCGATCAGTACAGCGTCGAGCGGATGCTGCCGTCCCTTTAATCACTAGCTGGGTACAAGAAAATGGCTCGAGTTAAACGCGGCACTATTGCGCACGCGCGACACAAAAAAGTGCTTGATCTCGCGAAGGGCTACTACGGCCGTCGCAAGAATGTCTATCGGGTGGCCACGCAGGCCGTCACCAAAGCCGGTCAGTACGCTTATCGCGACCGGAAGCAGAAGAAGCGCGAATTCCGCGCGCTGTGGATCGTCCGAATCAACGCAGCGGCCCGTCTGAACGGTCTCAACTACGCGCGGTTCATCAACGGATTGCTGCGTGCTTCCATCGAGATCGACCGAAAGGTCCTCGCCGACCTGGCTGTCCATGAACCCGAGGCCTTTACGGCGCTGGCTGAACGGGCGAAGGCCGCCTTGGCTGCCTGATCCGAACCGTTCCAAACGCTTGAGTGATTGAAGCGGGGTCAATTTGACCCCGTTTTATTTTGTCGACCTCCTAATCTGACGAAAATGGCATGACTGCTGTCCCAAACCTGATGGATCAAGGCCTGTCGGAAGTTGCGGCTGCGTCGGATCTGGCCGCGCTCGATGCCGTTCGGGTCAAGTTTCTCGGCAAGAAGGGGTTGCTGACTGATGCCTTGAGGTCCCTGGGGCGACTGGCAGAAGACGCACGGCGCGTCGTCGGCGTCGTGCTGAATGAGACTCGCGATGTCTTGAATCTCGCACTATTGCAACGGAAGGAAGTCCTTGAGCAAGCGGCGATTGAAGCCGGCCTTGCTGCCAGCACGATCGATACCTCGTTGCCGGGACGAGGCCCCATCCCGGGAGGTCGGCATCCGGTGATGCTCGCGATGGAACGCATCGTCACGTTGTTCCAACGGGCCGGGTTCGAGGTCGTTACAGGTCCTGAAATCGAAAATGATTTCAACAATTTCGAGGCCCTGAACATTCCAAACCATCATCCGGCGCGTGCGATGCACGATACGTTTTACTTCCCGGACGGCCTATTGCTCAGGACACATACTTCGCCCGTGCAGATTCGAACGATGCTGCAACAGCGTCCCCCTTTGCGCGTCATTGCGCCTGGCCGTGTATACCGCTGTGATTACGATCAAACGCATTCGCCGATGTTCCATCAGGTCGAGGGGCTCCTGGTTGACGAGCACACGACGATGAGCGAACTGAAGGGTTTGCTGCATGAATTTCTTCGGCTCTTTTTTGAACAGGAAGCACTGGAAATCAGGTTTCGGCCATCCTACTTCCCGTTCACCGAGCCTTCGGCAGAAGTGGATATCCGCCTGGCTTCCGCACACGGGGTTTCGGATTGGCTGGAAGTCCTGGGATGCGGAATGGTGCACCCGAATGTCCTGGCGAACGTCGGGCTCGATCCTGAGCGGTACCAGGGGCTAGCGTTCGGGCTTGGCGTTGAACGCATGGCGATGCTCCGCTACGGCGTCAACGACCTTCGCCTGTTCTACGAGAACGACCTTAACTTCCTCCGGCAGTTCGCCTGATCGATGTTTTCCCGCCAGCCTGAGGCGCCAGCCCGATGAAAATCTCAAGAGAATGGTTGGGCGACTGGTTGTCGCTCGATCTCGACAACGACGAATTGTCGGCGCGCCTGACTATGGCAGGTCTCGAAGTGGACGACGTGTCCCCCGTCGCCTTGATGCAGGTCGCTGCGGTGATTGCCTGCGTTGAGGAAATCGTTCCGCATCCGCATTCCGATCGTCTTAAATGTTGTGTCGTGAACTTCGGCGGCCCCCTGCCGGCAGCGGTTGTTTGCGGCGCGGGCAACGTAGTGGCAGGTGGGCGATACCCATTCGTACAACCGGGTACCACCCTGCCTGATGGCACTACGATTGCGATTGCCGAAATTCGCGGCGTGTTGTCGCAGGGCATGTTGTGCTCAGCCGCCGAACTTGGCATCAGCGAGGATGCCAGCGGCCTGTTGGCGCTGCCGTCGGACGCCCCGCTTGGCGTGAACCTCGTTGACTACCTTCAGCTTGGCGACGTGGTGTTCGACCTAAGTCTTACGCCCAACCGAGGCGACTGCTTGTCGATCCGCGGCGTCGCCCGAGAACTCGCCGTAATCCTCAATCTCCCGTTATCCGTGCCTGTCCTTGATGCGGTAGAACCCTGCAGTCTGGAGCGCGTTGACGTCCAGTTGGCAGCGCCAACTTATTGCTCAAGGTATTCATCTCGTGTCGTCAAAGGCGTGTCAATTTCGACACCTACCCCGACCTGGATGACCGAGAGACTGCGGCGTTGCGGTGTCAGATCCATCAACGTCGTGGTCGACGTGACCAATTACGTGATGCTGGAACTTGGCCAGCCAATGCACGCCTTCGACCTTTCCAAGCTGTCTGGAGGGATCATCGTGCGTCTCGCTACGCCTGGTGAAACCATCGAACTCCTCGACGGCGCAACCTTCACCCTGGATGGCGAGTCACTGGTGATCGCCGACCAGTCCGGAGCCATCGCCCTAGCCGGCGTGATGGGCGGGCTCGGCTCCAGCGTTACGGCGGGCACGACCGACATCCTCCTGGAAAGCGCGTATTTCGATCCCATCAAGTTGTCCAGGACCGCGCGTCACTTCGCACTCCACACCGACGCCGGCCACCGCTTCGAACGCGGGGTCGATCCGGCGCTGCAGGCGCAAGCCATCGAACGCGCCACTGCGCTCCTGCGATCAATCGCGGGGGGTGAGCCGGGACCTTGCATTGATGAGATCGCGGGCATCCACCAGCCGGTTGGCGCGGTCATAAGCTTTCGGCCCCAACGCGTGGCCCGCCTGCTTGGCTTGGACGTGGCCTTGCCCGTCGTCCAGGACATTTTTGAGCGCCTCGGCATGCGTGTCGAAACCTCGAATGACGCCTGGCGGGTGCACGCACCGTCCTGGCGTTCCGACTTGACCCGCGAAGTTGATCTCATCGAAGAGGTCGCACGCATCGTCGGGCTGGACCAACTTCCGGTGGCGCTGCCCAGCGCCAGGGTCCAACTGGCACTGCCAAGTGCCGTCGATATGCTGCACGACGCGCGGGCCCGCCTGGTAGACCGCGGCTATTTCGAGGCCGTCACCTATAGCTTCATTGGCGACGCCGTTGCGAGCGCGTACGCACCCGGACAGGACCCGATTCGCCTGCAGAACCCCATCGCCAAGGACATGGCGGTGATGCGTCCCAGCCTGGTGCCCGGCCTACTCCAGGCGCTGTGTGCCAACCTCAATCGCCAGCAAACCGATGTCCGCCTGTTCGAAACGGGGCTCCGGTTCCTGCGGGAGACCGGAGACTTGCGGCAAGAACCCGTGCTCGCCGCCGTGGCGATGGGGAAGTTGAGACCCAATGAATGGGGGGGCGATGGTCGCGATGTCGACTTCTTCGACCTGAAGCAGGACCTCTGGGCCGTACTACGGTCGCTGGGACAACCGGTAAGCGAGTTCACCCTTGAAGCCGGATTTCACCCGGCGTTCCACCCGGGGCAAGGTGCATTTGTCCGGGATGCCGCGAAAACGGTGGCGATCATTGGCCGCATGCACCCCTCCTTTTGCAAGGTTCTGGAACTCGACGAATCACCCCTGGCGTTTGAAATCAGCCTGGACGCACTGCGCAAACGGGTCACGGCGGCGTTCATGCCAGTGTCAAAATTCCCTTCGGTCCGTCGCGACCTGGCGGTTGTGGTTGATGTGTCAGTCCCCGCCCAGCGGGTCCTTGGGGTTGTTCGCCGGTCCGCCGGGGTCCACCTTAGAGACCTTCAGTTGTTTGACGTCTATCAAGGGCAAGGCATTGATTCAGGCAAAAAAAGCTTGGCGCTAAGCTTGCTTTTCCAAGCCTCATCCAGCACTCTTAGAGAGGAAGAAGTCGAGCACGCGATAGCCAATACTGTCGCTGCACTGGTGAGTGAAATCGGGGGAGCGCTGAGAACCTAGCCATGGCATTGACGAAGGCTGATATGGCCGAGAGGTTGTTTGACGACCTTGGCCTCAACAAGCGCGAAGCCAAGGAACTGGTCGAAGCCTTTTTCGAGGAGATCCGTTCCTCGCTTGAGCAGGGACAGCAGGTGAAACTCTCAGGATTCGGGAACTTCGACCTCCGAAACAAGAACCAGCGGCCTGGACGCAATCCAAAGACCGGCGAGGAGATTCCAATTTCCGCCAGGCGTGTGGTGACTTTCAGGCCCGGCCAGAAACTCAAAGCTCGAGTGGAAGCTTATGCTGGAAATATCGAACAATAACGAACTGCCCGTTATTCCCGGCAAGCGCTACTTCACGATTGGTGAAGTCAGCGAACTATGTGCGGTCAAGCCGCATGTACTCCGCTACTGGGAGCAGGAATTCCCGCAACTCAAGCCGATCAAGCGGCGCGGTAACCGCCGCTACTATCAGCGGCAGGACGTTATCCTGATCCGCCAAATCCGTAGCCTGCTGTACGACCATGGGTTTACTATCGGCGGAGCGCGGCAGCGTCTGGCGGGTGACGAAGTCAAGGCAGACTCAAGTATGAGCCAACAGATTGTGAGGCAGTTGCGGATAGAACTCGAAGAGGTGCTAGACATCCTGCGCCGGTGAGCGCTTCCGGTATCCAGAAGCTAGCAGATCGAACGATCATCGGGCCTCAACTGATTATTCGGTTTAGAATCGGCTCCGCGAAAATCCCGCGGATTCCCAAAATTGTCTGTCGTCGGGGCGTAGCGCAGCCTGGTAGCGCACCGCAATGGGGTTGCGGGGGTCGCGAGTTCGAATCTCGCCGCCCCGACCAATCAGACTTTTCCTTACCTTCCACCCCCTATCGGAAGGTGCAGTAACGATGTTCCGGTTTCCTTTCCCCTGGTTCCTCCTGGGGGTGGCAATCGCATGCCTTACGGGGTGCGGTGAAATCGATGCCTCTCGCGAGGCATTCGACCGCGGAAACTACGTAAGCGCTTTCAAATATGCCGACCGGGCGGCTCGCGCAGGGGATCCGGCCGCGATGAACTCGCTTGGTATCCACTACTACCTGGGAATTGGCGTCCAACGTGACTTCCTTGAAGCGCGACGCTGGTTCGAATCGGCCGCCAAGCGTGATAACACCAATGGACAATGCAATCTTGCGCTGCTTTACCTGCGTGGTCTCGGCGGACGCCAGGATTTCATGATGGCTTACGTATGGTTCGAAAAGGCGCATTTAGCCGGTAATCCCCGTGCCGAACCCTATCTTGCCACGATGGGTGATTCACTGACTCCCAACCAGATCGCAAAGGGACGGCAACTGCTTTTGCAGAATCGTCCGGACTGAATAACCGCGCCGTGTATGCCGCCATACGTGGTGCCATGCCGTACCGGTCGACGGTTGCTTGGTTATACTCGACGCCTCTTTGGCCAGCGCGAGCAGGTAATGCAATATGTGTGGAATAGTTGGCGCGGTAGCCCAGCGGTTCGTCGTCCCAATCCTGCTTGAAGGCCTTAAACGCCTCGAATACCGCGGCTACGATTCAGCGGGGATCGCCGTTATCGGGCCTGACCAGACCATCGAACGAGTCCGTGTGCAAGGCAAGGTGGCCGGCCTCGAAGGCGAACTCAAGGCAACTTCCCTCGATGGCAACCTGGGGATCGCCCATACCCGGTGGGCGACGCATGGCGAACCCAGCACTCGCAATGCCCATCCCCACGTCAGCCGTGACCATGTTGCCCTCGTGCACAACGGGATCATCGAGAACCACGAACAGCTTCGCCGCGACCTCAGCGCAGTCGGCTACGAATTCAGCTCGGAAACCGATACCGAAGTCGCCGTCAACCAGATCCATGCCTTCATGGCCAGCGGTCAGGACCTCCTGCAGGCAGTGCAGTCGACGGCCGGCATGCTCGAAGGTGCCTTTGCCCTCGGCGTAATCTCGAAAGACGCGCCTGGCCGCCTTGTTGCGGCCCGTCGAGGCAGCCCGCTCGTAATCGGCCTGGGCATTGGTGAGAATTTCATCGCGTCAGATGTGTTCGCCCTGTTGCCTGTGACACAGCGTTTCATCTTCCTCGAAGACGGCGACACCGCTGACATCACTCGTCACGCGATCAAGATCTACGACGCAGATCACCGGCCGGTCAGCCGACCGGAAACCGTATCCCGACTCAATCCCGATGCGGTCGAGAAAGCCGGCTACCGGCATTTCATGCTGAAGGAGATTTTCACGCAGCCGCGCGCAATTGCCGAGACCCTCGAAGGGCGTATTTCCAATGGACGACTCGCGGGCGACCTGCTTGGCCACGATGCAGCCGACATCCTTAAGCGCGTGCGGGGCGTGACGATCGTCGCTTGTGGCACCAGCTACCATGCTGGAACCGTCGCACGCTATTGGCTCGAGGGACTTGCAGGCGTGCCGTGCACCGTCGAAGTCGCCAGTGAATTCCGTTACCGCAATCCGGTTGTTAACCCAGATTCGTTGTTCGTCACGGTTTCCCAGTCCGGGGAAACGGCGGACACGCTTGCCGCGCTCCGCGAGGCACGGCGGCGTGGTTACGCCCACGCCCTCGCTATCTGCAACGTGCCTGAAAGTTCACTGACGCGGGAATCGGAACTGGTACTGATGACCCGGGCCGGACCGGAAATCGGGGTTGCGTCGACCAAGGCGTTCACCACGCAGCTTGTCGCACTCATGTTGTTGACGATAGCGCTCGGTCGCTACCACGCCATGTCGGAGGAGACCGAGCGGGAGCTCATCCATGCCCTCGAAAGCCTGCCGGGCAAAATCAACGCGGTGCTGGAACTTAGCGAGGCGATTGCGGGCCTTGCCGAGCATTTCGCCAACAAGCAACACGCACTGTTCCTCGGGCGCGGCGCGATGTATCCAATTGCAATGGAAGGCGCGCTGAAGCTGAAGGAGATTTCCTACATCCACGCTGAAGCCTATCCCGCTGGTGAACTGAAGCACGGTCCGTTGGCGCTGGTGGATGACGAGATGCCGGTGATTGCCGTCGCTCCTCGGAATGATCTCCTGGAGAAGCTCAAATCGAACCTCGAGGAAGTGCGGGCGCGCGGCGGACAGCTCTATATTTTCGCCGACTCACAGGTTGCCGTACCGACCAACCCTGCAATCAGGTTGACCAGCATTCCTGCGGTCCACGATGCCGTCGCGCCAATCGTCTACACGGTTCCCCTGCAGTTGCTGGCCTACCATGTCGCCGTGCTGAAGGGCGCGGATGTCGACCAGCCTCGCAACCTGGCCAAATCGGTGACGGTGGAGTAAGCCCGCCGTCCCGTCCGTCCCGTCCGCCCCGGGGTCCGCAAACTGCCGTAGTGCGGGATGTCAGTTACCGGCCTGCCAACCTAGATCCAAGCCTGGGTTTGCGCGAGCCCGTCCTTGACCTGGCCGGTGGCCAGCTTGCACTCCCAGTCGTATGACGTCCTCACGATAGTCTCCAGGGCGTCATAGCGAGGCACCCAATCAAACAGCGCAGTCAACCTGCTGGAGTCCGCAATCAACTCCGGGGGATCGCCGGCGCGCCGGTCGGCGTAGGTGATGTCGAGGGCCTTGCCAGCAACGCGCTCAACGGTCTCCAGCACTTCCCGCACGCTGAATCCCCTGCCGTAACCACAGTTGAGGGTCTGCGACTCGCCACCGCCATCGAGGTATTCCATGGCAAGGCGATGGGCATCCGCGAGATCACACACGTGGATGTAGTCCCGGATCCCCGTCCCGTCCCGGGTGGGATAGTCGGTGCCAAAAACCGAGACACCTTGGCGCCTGCCGGTGGCGGCTTCGCAGGCCACCTTCACCAGCAGCGTGGCGCCCACTGTTGACTGGCCGATTTCCCCTTCGGGATCGCTTCCGGCGACGTTGAAGTAACGCAGGATCACGTGCTTCATCGCGCTGGCCGCGCAGGCATCGCGCAAGATCTGCTCCGCCATGAGCTTCGAGCTGCCGTAGGGATTGATGGGGGCGTTGGTGCTTGATTCGGTACAGCGTCCATCCGGAGGGATGCCATACACCGCAGCGGTCGACGAAAAAATGAAATTGCGCACGCCGTGCTGGACCGCGCACTCCATCAAAGTGCGGGCGTTGCTGGTGTTGTTCTGGTAGTACATGAGGGGCTTGGCGACGGATTCCGGCACGATGGTCCAAGCCGCGAAGTGCATGATCGTATCGATGTCGTGCACCTTGAGGAGACGGCTGACCAAAGCCGAATCCCCGGTATCACCTTCGACCAGTTCCCCGAACCGAACCGCGCCTGCGTAACCTTTCGAGAGGTTATCCAGCGTAACGATGCGGTGTCCCGCGCGGCCCAGTAACTTGCCGGTATGGCTACCGATGTAACCGGCCCCGCCGGTGATCAAAATGTTGCTCATGAACGTTCCTGTGTCCAAATAGAAAAGCCAATCCCGGTTCGCCAAAGGTACTTGCCCTCGGCAGGGTGACGCACGACCATGCAAGCACAACGAATCCTGCCGCCCCGCGTACCTCGCACCAGACTTGGCGCCGGGCAGGCGGAACACACCGGGCCCGACGCTTGGAGAGCAAATCGATGACGCGGATCACACTTGTTTGCCTCGCCTTGCTTGGCGGATTGGCGATGTCCCGAACGACCTTGGCCTACGATTATCCCACCATGGACCGCGTCGATCAGGTCCTGACCTGCATGAAGGAAAATGGCGGCCAGAACATCGACAATCTTCAGCGCTGCAGTTGCCAGATGGACATCCTGATGCAGATGGTCGACTACGACGAGTTTAACGAGGCCCGGACCTACGAGGTGTACCAGCAGATGCCTGGGGAGAAGGGCAGCCTGTTCCGCGGCACTGATCGGGCCAAGGAACTTGGCAAGCGGCTGTCCGATGCACGGGCTGATGCGCGCAAGCGATGCTTCGTGGGGAGCGTCCGACAGACCCATGTGCCGGGCAAGATTCCCGGCAAGAAAATCGTTGCGCCGCAATAATTCTTCCCCAGCGGTGCGGACAGGAAATGCCGTGGAATCAGCAGCTTTTGCTGGTGTCCCGAGTCGTTGCCGCCCAGATGTTTTTATCTATAATCAGTCCAGCCAACGGGGTGACGTTCAGGCAACGCAGCGCCCCCGGCGGACAATCAGAAAGCGTGCGAGTCGCCATGACCACCAGCCTGCCGACTCTTCACCTTGGGAATCCCTCCCCGTCCCAACGCCGTCCAGGCCTCCAGCACCTGCACATTCGAAACCACCCGAATGTTCCGATCGGGGCCTTCCTCGGGTGCTTGTTTCCCGAACTCTGCTCGGCGTCCACGATCTCGGCGCCACCAGGAGTCAAAACTGCGAAGAGATCAAAGAGCTGTTATTAAAAAAGTGAATTTAAGGAGGTGGTCATGAAATCATCGTTCAAGCGATGGCTCATCGCAGTAGCCTCTCTTGCAGCAGTGTCCGCTTCCGGGGCGGCCATGGCGAATGCTGAAGTAGAGAAGCTCATGAAAGACGCCAATTACTGGGCGTATCCGGGTGGCAACTACTGGAACTGGCGCTATTCCGAGTTGAATCAAATCAACGCGACGAATGCCGGGAAAATCCAGGCTGCCTGGACATTTTCCACCGGCGTACTGCGTGGCCATGAAGGTGGTCCACTGGTGCTGCCGGCGTCGGCCACTGGCCTGAAGGGTGACACCCTGTTCATCCACGCCGCATTCCCCAACAACGTCTTCGCGATCGACCTCGATACGCTGGAAGTGCTTTGGGAATACGTTCCGGTGCAGGACTACGATGAAACCGTTCCGGTCATGTGCTGCGACACGGTCAACCGTGGCCTTGGCTATGGCGATGGCAAGATCCTGCTGCAGCAGGCGGACACCACGCTGGTCGCGCTGTCCGCGAAGGACGGCAAGGTGGTCTGGTCGGTGAAGAATGGTGATCCGAAGCTCGGGCAGACCAACACCAACGCGCCGCACGTCATCAAGGACAAAGTCTTCACCGGGATTTCAGGCGGCGAATTCGGCGTGCGTTGCTGGATGAACGCCTACGATCTCAAGACCGGCAAGCGCCTTTGGCGCGCCTACAGCATGGGCCCGGATGCGGACATGCTGGTCGATCCGGAAAAGACCACCTCGCTGGGTCAGCCGATCGGCAAGGATTCTTCCCTGAAGACCTGGAAGGGTGACCAGTGGAAGATTGGCGGCGGTGCCACCTGGGGCTGGTGGCCCTACGACAAGGACCAGAACCTGATGTTCTACGGCACGGGCAACCCGTCCACCTGGAACCCGGTCGTTCGTCCGGGCGACAACAAGTGGTCGATGTCCATCTTTGCGCGTGACGTCGACACTGGCGTCGCCAAGTGGGTCTATCAGATGACCCCGCACGACGAATGGGACTACGACGGCATTAACGAAATGATCCTCGTGGACATGAAGGTGAAGGGTCAGGACCGCAAGGCGCTGGTGCATTTCGACCGCAACGGTTTCGGCTACACGCTTGATCGCGTGTCCGGCGAGCTGCTCGTGGCCGAAAAATTCGACCCGGCGGTCAACTGGGCCACCCACGTCGACATGAAGACGGGCCGTCCGGAGGTCGTCGCCAAGTACAGCACGCACGCCACTGGAGAAGACAACCAGGCCTCCAACATCTGTCCGGCCGCGCTGGGTTCCAAGGATCAGCAGCCTGCTGCTTACAGCCCCAAGACCGGCCTGTTCTACGTGCCGACGAACCACGTCTGCATGAACTACGAACCGGTCAGTGGTGGTGAATACGTCGCGGGCCAGCCGTACGTGAACGCGGTGCTGAGCATGTTCCCGGCCGGCAAGGTCTCGCCGGGCCCCGAGTTCGCCAACAATGCCGACAACAACAACCTGGGTAACTTCATTGCCTGGGATGCGGGTGAAGGCAAGATCAAGTGGTCGATTCCGGAACGCTTCTCCGTTTGGAGCGGTGCCTTGGCGACTGCTGGCGATGTCGTGTTCTACGGCAACCTCGAAGGCTACCTGAAGGCCATTGACGCGAAGAGCGGCAAGCTGCTTTGGCAGTTCAAGACCCCGTCCGGCATCATCGGCAACGTGAACACCTGGGGCCACAAAGGCAAGCAGTACGTCGGCGTGCTGTCCGGCGTAGGTGGTTGGGCCGGTATCGGCATGGCGGCTGGCCTGGTTCAGGATACCGACGGCCTCGGCGCCGTGGGCGCCTACAAGGGCCTTGGAAGCTACACCCGCCTCGGCGGTGTGTTGAGCGTCTTCAGCCTGCCGTAAGCTCGATTTTCAAAGTCGGCTTGTGGTCCGGAGACCGCACGAACCCGGCACTTCGAAAGAGGTGCCGGGTTTTCTTTAGACGGATAAGGCGGCAGGAACCTTTCCCCCTCGACGCTGCCAGAAACATCGAGCACAGGGCTTGCCTCGCCCAGGCCTGCGTCAGCGCAAGCTTTGCGGGCAGGTCTTGTATCAATATCCAGCCGTACAACTAGTTTCGCGGGAGTGTTTCGGAATGAGCTCAAGAGTTTTGTGGTCGGCGTTGATTGCCGGCGTCCTGGGTAGCTTCAACGTCGCGGCCGAAGAGCACATCGTCAGGGCGGTCATCACCAACTGGGAGCCCATGGTGACCTACGCCAAGCCGGGCGACACGATCAAGTTTGAGCAGATGGTGGGGCATGACACGGTGTCGATCGACGGCATGATTCCCGAAGGCGCCAAGCAGTGGGAATCGAAGATGGGCGAGGAAGGCTTCAGCATCAAGGTCGACAAGGAAGGCGCCTATCTCTACAAGTGCATTCCGCACATGACCACCGGTATGGTCGCCACGATTGTCGTGGGTGACGGTGCGCCGGCTAACCTTGGCGCACTCGAAAAATCGCTCGACAGCGTGCCACTGGGCAAGAATATGGTTGCCCGCGCGATCAAGAAAATGAAGGCCGATCTGGTGCTCAAAGGTCGCCTCCAGCCGTAAACCCCTGTCGGGGGGGGGGGGCGCGCGCGGTGGCGCCCCCCAC
>JAYTTZ010000169.1:0-25531 GCA_043744805.1 Gammaproteobacteria bacterium | reverse complement strand
CGGCCTTCGGGCTTTCCGGCTTCCGGGCTTCCGGGCTTCCGGGCTTCCGGGCTTCCGGGCTTCCGGGCTTCCGGGCTTCCGGGCTTCCGGGCTTCCGGGCTTCCGGGCTTCAGGCTTTCCGGCCTTCGGGCCTTCGGGCCTTCGGGCTTTCCGGCTTTCCGGCCTTCCGGCTTTCCGGCTTTCCGGCTTCCGGGCTTCCGGGCTTCCGGGCTTCCGGGCTTCCGGGCTTCCGGGCTTCCGGGCTTCCGGGCTTCCGGGCTAGACCGCGAACACGGTTACTCAGGACGAACAAGCCTTCAACCGCTTTCAACCACTTCAGCCGCACACACCGTTCGCCCTGAGCCCGTCGAAGGGTGAAGGGCGCCAGGCTGACCGAGAGCCCGGAACGGCGATTTAGAAGACGGTGCGCGCGGGCCCTGCAGGCGCACGCAAATCCACCTGTTCCTCGCCCAGCAAGGAACGCCACGTCGCCGCTTCCGCGCCAAAATCAATTTCGATGTGGGCCGGCATGGGCCCGATCTGGCGTCCCGCATTGAAGACCCAGGTGCGCCCGATGCGATCCGCCCACGCCCCGGCAGGCTTGAACGGGGGTTCGTGGACATGGCCCGCGAGCACGGCGTCGGGCTGGAATTCCTCGATCCAGGCACCAAGCTCGGTGTCGCCGTAGTGGCGGCGACCGGTCCAGCAGGTGGGCGAGCCCAGCGGCGGCCAGTGGTAGACCCAGAGCCAGCGGGCGGGGCGGCTCGCGGCCACGGCGGCAAGCTGGGCGTGCACCCCAGCCTGCCCTATCGGTCCATCCCACCAGGGGCAGATGGACACCACGGTGTCGCCAAGCGCGAGGGTGTCACCGTCGCAGGGTACGCCTGCGCGCTTTGCTTCGACCAACCACAGCGCGGACTGCTCGCCATTGGCATCCGGGCCCGTAAGGTCGTGGTTGCCGGACGCCACGGCCACCTTGCCGGCGGCTTCGAGCAGGGAGAGGTAGCGCAGCACCACGACCGACTGGGCGTTCAGCGGCACCGTCGAACTGATGTCCAGCATGTCGCCCGCCAGCACCACCAGATCGAACGACGGCGCCACGCCCACCACCCAGTCGAACTGGGGCAGGGTGTAGTGGAGGTCGGAGACCAGCAGGATGCGCAAAACAAGGTTCTCGCGGGCGGGGGTTGGCCAATGCTAGACCATTGCCGGCGCCTGATAGGCAGGTGGTAAAGGGCAACGCAAAATTTTTACAGGCCCGGTGTGGCGCATCGCGCTTACCCCGCCAGGGGTCGTGGACCCGGCATATCCCCGGATCCGGTCGCTGGTGTCTAATCAAGTCCATCCCCCGCGACGCCGCCGACGGAGCCCGCCATGATCGACTACCGGCGCAACGTACCCCTGGCCACGGACGACGTTATCCGCGTCTTCGAGGCGTCGGGCATCGTGCGTCCCACCCAGGATCCTGCCCGCGTCGAGCGCATGTTCGCCGCGGCGGATCTGGTGATCTCCGCCTGGTCCCACGACGAACTCGTCGGCGTGTGCCGCTCGCTGACCGACTTCTGCTACTGCTGCTACCTATCGGACCTTGCCGTTGCAGCCAGCTTCCAGCGGCACGGCATCGGCACGCGCCTCATCGCCGAAACCCGCAAGTCGATCGGTGACGAAGTGACGCTCATCCTCCTCTCCAACGCCAACGCGGTTGCCTACTATCCGAAAGTGGGCTTCGAGAAGGCGGAGACCGCTTTCGTCATCCGACGGCAGCGCTGAGCGCCGCCGGCATACGCGTCTTCCTGTCGTGCCCGGCACCGCGAACCGTGGGGTTTACTACCGGGCTCACGGCGCCCGATGCCACACCACGTGCGCAGTCACTTCCGTGCCCTGCGCATGGAACGGCTTGGTGGAGAGCACCAATTCATCGCCCTTCACAGCATAGAAGCGCATCTGGTCGCCGCCCACCCAGTTGGGGAACAGGCTGCCGACGACGTGGTTGGTGAGGGTGTGGGCGGCTTCATCCACCGTATAGCTGCCGTAGTAGGCGATGTAGCTGTCGTAGGCTGCGGTCTTTTCTTCCGCGGTCCCGCTGTAGAGATCAGCCGTCTTGAACGGCTTGCGATCGCCGCGCATCAACTGCGCATGCATCTTGCCGTCCGGCGTGTAGGTGAAGCGGCCAATCGGGTCGTCGCCCAGCGGGTGGAAGGTCTGCCCGTTGGCGCCGCGGTTCTCGAGTGAAACGAGATCCCAGGAGCCGACGAGCTTGTCGCGGTCGGAGGCTTCCGCGCCTGTCACAGTGGCAACTGCGATCACGAGGCCAAGGATTGGCGAGTACTTCATGGAGGTCTCCTGGAGATTGTGAGGCGTCGGGCGCGGCCGGGGGGATGGTTTCCCCTGTTGAGGCTAGCAGGGCAAGCGAAGGAACGTCAGTCACTTGATTGCGCGCGAAATCCTCCCGCACTGCGGCATCAATTGTCGAAGATCGTCCGCACGAGTGTCCCCTATAATCGGCCGCACCCATCCACTGTGAGCACTCGATCATGAACACCCCAGCACTCGCCCCACTGCCCGGCTTCAAGCTCTACGACCACGAGATCACTTGGCTGCCTTTCGCGGGCATCGAGAACCTCGAACTCACGCTGTGCGATATCGACGAGGCACGCCGCGTGGTTGATTTGATGGTGCGCTTCGCACCCAACAAGACAGTGACCATGCACAACCACCTCGCGCAAACCAATATGCTCATCATCCAGGGCGAACTGCGCATCTACGAACCCGACGGCAGCATCCGTGAGTCGCGCCCGGCCGGACGCTACTACCGGGGCCGCACCGGCGACACGCACAGCGAAGGCGGCGGCCCGGAAGGCGCGGTGGTGTTCTACAGCATGCGCTGCGATGACGAACCGAACGTGCTCGATGTCATGGACGACGCCGGCAACGTGCGGGCTACCCTGACGATCGACGACGTGCGCGCCGCCTGGGCTGCCCAGCAACAGCTCGCCAAACGCTGAGCCGAAGGAGACCTCGCCATGCCGCTGTCCAGTCGACTGGTCGGGACCAGCACCGCCGCGTTCACCAAGACTGTCGACAACCGCTGGCTGATGGCCTACGCGGCGGGACTCTTTGAAACCGCCGCGTGTTATTTCGATTCAACCTCCACGCTCGCCGCGCATCCGGTGTTCCCGGTCTGCGTGGAGTGGGATCCCATTCTCGCGCTCCGCTTCGGGCCGGGCACGACGTCGATGAGCGCCGCGGAACAGGCCTGCGCCGTGCACGCAGATCACGACCTGCACCTCCTCGCGCCAATCACCCCCGGCAGTCGATTGCACACTACTGCAACCGCCATTGCCGTCGAGCAGCGCACGCCCGGTGCCTACCTGCTGAAACGCCTCGACACGACGGATGACGCAGGGACCCTGGTGGCACGCACCTACCAGGGCACGTTGTATCGAGGCGTCAAAGTGACCGATGGCGACACCGCGATCGAACAGGCGCCCGCGTGGCCAAGCGCCACTGGCGACGCGCCCCGGCAATTCACCGCCCCCGTCGCCAGCACAGCCGCGCATGTCTATACGGAATGCGCGCGCATCTGGAATCCCATCCACACCGACCGCGCCCACGCGCTGGCCGCCGGACTCCCGGACATCATCCTCCACGGCACGGCCACCCTGGCACTCGCGGTGTCCCGATTGGTGGACCACTGCCTGGGCGGGGATCCGCGGCGCGTCACGCGACTCGGCGGGCGCTTTACCGGCATGGTGTTGATGCCGGAGACCTTGACCGTGAAGGTCGAGGGGGAAGGCAATGGGGTGGTCGCGTTTTCGGTGGCCACCAGCACCGGCACCGACGCCATCCGGCGCGGGTTCCTCGCGTTCTCGACCTGAGTGCCAGGGGCCGGAGCTAGCGCTCATCCCGGGAATAATCACGGCCGCGGCGGGTTCGGATTTCGCGCAGCGCGCACTCGCGATTCTCGTGATGAGCTGGCAGCGACGAGGGCAGCGGGAAACGAAGCCGCGTGCTGGATGGCGCAATGCGCCGATCAGGCTCCGGCCAGCAGTCCCAATAGCGCCAGCGGCGCTTGCATCCAGGTTGCCCGCTGGTAACTCGGCGCCCATTGCGTGGCCGCCGCCAGGGTATCGAGGCCAGCGCGTACCGGATGCTCGACTGCCGTGATGTAGCCGGCAGCGCCGGCGAAGAGTCCTGCAGACAGCGTGGCCAGGAGCTTGAGGGTGAGGAGCATTGGTCTGGGCACCCGTTCAACCGTCGATGTGCACCTTGCGGTGGGTGTACCGCCACTCGCCGTTTTCCTTGCGGAGCTTGTCCGTATACCCCCCGGTGAGGAGGTACTCGCTCTTGCCATCGTGCACTTTGAAATAGATCAGGTGACAGGTGCCGGTGGCAGTGTCCCCGTCTACCTGGAAGCTCACGTTGACCATCATGTGGCGCACGCCACCGCCATTCCACGAAGCTTCGTATTCACGCGAGAAGCGGCACAATTCCTCCCGTCCCGCAAAGCGGCCCATCAGCGGACTTTCGAAGACACCGTCGGCCGTGAAGCAGTTGACCCATTCCTCGAAACGCGAGGCGTCGACGGTGAGGGCGTACTGGGCATAGAGCTCGCGAATCTGCTCGCGGTCTTCGAACGTGCCGGTGATCTGTGGCATGCGTGGACTCCTTTGTCTGGGTGGCGTGGACAAGGGCGGGAGGCCCGTGCGGCTTCGAGTGTAGCGCGTGACGCAGGAGATTTTCGTTGGCGCAGGGCAGCAAATAGGAGTGCCCATTCGCAGGCGACTTTGCGGACTCGTAGCGCCCGCAAGACATCGGCAGCCCACTGGAATTTGAGGTCCGCCGTGGCGGCGTCGAAGCCCGTGAGACGGTGATGAAGAAGCGTGTGGGCCCACCAGGAATCGGACCGCCGGTCGATTGCCTTTGTAGCGCGGTTCGACCCACATTTCCGTGATCCGCCACAGGGGCTCGAATTCATTTTCCCGGTGCGCGGATTCAAGCGGTGAAAGGCCGGTGGCCTCGCTTCCTGCGCCATCCCGGCGGAAGCGGCGGAGGCAAGCTGACGCGCCACGAAGCGCCCGCGCGGGACCCGGGCCGCGAGAACTCCAGACCCTGTCATTAAGTGACCGCGACCTCCGACCAGTGCGCGACATTGCTACCGCACTGCACACCTTGATTCGCAGCATTGAGGATATTTCCCGGCTCCAGTACTGTTACCCGAAAGGCCGGCGCGAGGCTTATGCTGCCCCGCTGGCTGCACGCAGGAAGCAATAAGAATGACCGGCCACGCACCGTCTCCGGCGGTTGCAAGAGAGGGAGATGACCATGGCATTGACAGGCTTTTGCGGCACCCTGCTGCGCGTCGACCTCACCACCCGCACGATCACGAAGGCGCCGCTGCCGCCGGAGACTGTCTTGCGGGAATACCTGGGTGGCATCGGGCTCGGGATGAAACTCATCCTCGATGAAATTCCGCCCAGCACCACGCCTACGGAGCCGGCCGCGCCTTTGCTCTTCATGACCGGCCCATTGGCCGGCACGCCGGCGCCCAGTTCGTCCAACCTCGCCATCGTCAGCCTCAACGTGAATACGCCCTATGCGGTGGCGACCGGCCACACGCATGGCTACTGGGCAGCCTACCTGCGCCATGCCGGCTACGACGGCATTTACTTCACCGGGCGCGCGGACCAGCCGGTTTACCTGTGGGTGGATGACGGGCATGTCGAAATCCGGGACGCGAGCGCCGTCTGGGGCAAGGACACGCGCGACACGGAACGCCTCATCAAGCGCGAACTCGGGGATGAAGAAAAAATCAGCGTGGCCTGCATCGGTCCCGCCGGCGAAGCCATGTTGCATGGTGCATCGATCAAGAACGATCGTAACCATGGCGCCTCCAAAGGTAGCGTCGGCGCGGTGATGGGATCGAAGAACCTCAAGGCCGTGGCCGTACGCGGCACCGGCAAGGTCGCGCTCGCGGATGCGAATGCCTTCATCGATAACTGCGAACGCTGGCAGAAGGACATCCTGAAAGATCCCCTCCCCGGGCAGGGATCAGCCTCGATCGGCAAGCTGTTGAACAACGGCGGCGTGACCAAGCTCTACAAGCACATCGGGGATTCCCACCTGCTTGCCGCCAAGAACCTGACCGAACCCACCTGGGGCGAAGGCTTTTCGCATCGCTTTGTGGAGACCGTGGAGCGCGGCGACTGGACCATCACGCCCAAGGAGTCCTACAACTGCCAGATCGCGTGCGCCTACGACTGCAAGATCAACACGGGCAAGTACGCGGGCTTCACCGCCAGCATGTGCGGCGGCGGCGAGAACATCGAAGGCGCGGCGGGCCTGATCGCGGTGGAAGACCCCAGCGAGGCCATCATCCTCACGGATTACATGGACGGCATCGGCATGGATTCCTCCGTGGGCGGCGCGCTGCTCGGCATGGCATACGAACTCTTCAGCCGGGGCATCATCGACACCACGCATACCGAAGGCCTCGACCTCAGCTGGGGCAATTACGAAACCGCGCAAATCCTGCTGGAGCAGATGTGCACCGGCGAAGGTTTTGGCGGCAAGGTGCTGGCCAAGGGCTTGAAGGAAGCCGCGCGCCTGCTCGGGCCAGAGGCCCAGGACTGCGTGCTGCACATCCGCGGTGGCGGCTACAATATGCACGACTGGCGCGCGGCCTGGAGCGTACTGCTGGGCCAGGTGGTCGCTGGAGCCGGGGTGTGCTGGCAAGGACCCGGAGTGGATGTGTGGGCGACCGAGCCCGACCTCGGCTACACGGAGTTCGGCACGCCCTTCACCACCGAAGGCAAGGCTGAAGCCGTTGCCAGGACGCAGATCAAGAAGCTGTGGGAAGACACGCTGGGCGTGTGCTGGTTTGCCTGCTGGGGCGTCGGCGGCGTGCTCGAGTATTCCACCCGCGCGATTGCCCTGGCCACGGGCTGGACCGACTTCAACGCGGAGGAAGCCATGGCCGTCGGCGAGCGCATGGTCAACCTCCAGCGCAAGATCGCGGTCAGCCGCGGCTTCAAACCCGAAGACGAATACGACATCTCCCCGCGACTGCTCGAAGCCCCGACCTCCGGCGCCGCCAAGGGCCAGACCATCAAGCCCCACCTGAAAGGGATGGTCGAGGAGTACTACGCCATCATGGGGTGGGACAAGACGACCGCGCAGCCAACCGCGGCGACGCTCGCGCGGGTGGGACTCTCGGACTAGCGCAAATCACGCCAGGTGATTTTCTCCAATCGCCAGCGCTTCATGGCGAACACGCGGCCGAACCGACGGCGTGGCAAGGGGTTTGCGGACGGCATCGTCCGTCCGCACTGCGTGCCCGCTACCGCAGGAATGGCGGATAGAGGTCGTTGATGGGAAGTACTTCGCACAACGCTCCCTAAAGTTTTCGATTTGCATGCCACTTTGCTAACGTCAAGCCACCTCCACAGAAGAACATTGGAGATCCTGATGAAACCCCAATCCATGCGAATTTCACTGACGCTGGCCGCTGCCATGGCCACTGCTGGCGCCCATGCCGCCGATTTGTTCGTACAGGACTTCGAGACCGATACGGCCGGTGTGAGTGGCGCCGGGTTCGTGTCCGACACTGGCGGCTATGGCGCCCTCGGCTACGGTTCGCTGATGTTCCGAAACGCCGAATTCGGTAATCCTGCGGCGTCGACCAGTATCAGCTTTGACGCCGCCTCGGCTGCGGATGCCGGGACGCTCGATTTCGACCTCGCGGTGATCGACTCCTGGGATGGCGACTCTTCCCGCGGCGGCTGCTGCAATACCGATCTCTTTACCGTGACGCTCGATGGCCAAAGGGTGTTCCAGGCTGATTTCAACAATACTTGGAGCTTCGTACCCGGCTTTGACGGAGCGGATACCCAGATCTTCCCACGTGACGGCCGCATGCTGGCTGGCCCGGTTGCCAACCTGGCGGGTGAATGGAACGGCGATTCCGGCTACGACGCTGCGTACCGGCTGTCGGTTGCACTGGGACCGCTTGCTGCGGGCACCCACACGCTCGAGTTCTTCGCCGGTGGCCCGGGTTGGCAGGGCGGCGGGGACGAATCCTTCGCCATCGACAACCTCCGGGTTACTGCGACACCGGTCCCGCTGCCTGCCGCGTGGCTGCTGATGGCCAGTGGCGCGGCGGCCCTGCGCCTTCGTCGCCGCAAGGCTAGATTGGCAGCCTGATTTTTGAGGCACCACGGCAGGGGGTGACTTCCTCCCTGCACGTGGTATCCCGCTCCGCCCACCGCTTGTCCTGACCAGCCCGATGGATTCCCGCTTTCGCGGGAACGACGGTCTGGAAGGGCCGCGTGGCTTGGGGGCGCCTCAGAGCTTGATCTCCGAGCATCTCGTTACGGGACAGCAGTCATCTACCCTGGTGTTGCCCGGCCCTTCAACGACGGGTGGACAAGCACCGCGTGTCCCCGACCCGGCGGGTCGCAGCATCCCTTTTGAAGCCCGCCTGAATCCCCGGTGTGAGACGCCCGAAGCGGCGCGGTGACAGCGCAAAGCGACTCGCCTGCAGGCGGCAGACACTGCGCGTCTCGACGTTGTGCTGCGTGAATCCACCGGGAAAAAGCCAGCACCAGCCCGCGCACGGGCGCCGGCGCTTCGAAGGCAAAGCGCGCTGCCGTGGTGCCGCCGATGCAGTTGATGGAGTTGCCGATGAAAACTGCGGGCGGCAGGGCCAGTGCAGACAGGAGGGCACGCAGGGCTGCGTAATCACTCAGCACCGTGGTGGATTATCGAAGGCATGGGGTACTCATGGTGAGGCGCGCTGCCATGCTAACCGAGCGAATCACGGTCGTCCCGGGTGGCTTGCCCAGCGGGTTTTACACTGGGTTTTCGCCGCCTGCGCAAGCGTGTACTGTCCAATCACCGCTGCGGCGCAGGCCGCAGTGCATCACCAGCAAAGTTTTCAGGAGGACTTCCATGACCCAGTCCAGGCTGCGCTTCGGCGCGTTCGTCGCCCCGCATATTCCACCGGACGAAAACCCCATCCTCGCGCTCGAACACGACATGGACATCGTGGAGTGGCTCGACAAGCTCAACTACGACGAAGCGTGGATCGGCGAGCACCATTCAGGCGGCTGGGAAATCACCGCGAGCCCCGAACTCTTCATTGCCGCTGCCGCGCAGCGCACGCGGAGCATCCGCCTCGGCACCGGCGTGTCGTCCCTGCCCTACCACCATCCCTACATCCTTGCCGATCGAATCCGCCAGCTCGACTACATGACCCGCGGCCGCGCCATGTTCGGCGTAGGCCCGGGCTCGCTGCCTTCCGACGCCTACATGCAGGGTATTCCCACGCCGCGCTGCCGCGACCGCATGGAAGAAGCCATCGGACCCCTGGTCGCGCTGCTGAACGGCGAGAAGGTCACGGCGAAGACCGATTGGTTCGAACTCAACGAAGCGCAGTTGCAGTTCCTCCCCTACAACCCGCAGGGCGTGGAGATGGCAGTGGCGAGCCAGGTCTCGCCCACGGGTTCGCTGGCCGCCGGCAAACACGGGCTTGGCTTGCTCTCGATTGGCGCGACGTCCGCTGGTGGCTTCAATATGCTGGCCGCCAACTGGGCCATCGCACAGGAAGCGGCGGCCGAGCACGGCCAGGTGGTCGACCGCTCGTCCTGGCGCCTCGTAGGCCCGGTGCATATCGCGGAAACCCGCGAGAAGGCGCGTGAAAACGTGAAGTTCGGCTTGACGCGCTGGATTGATTACATGGGCAAGGTGGCGGCGCTGCCACTCGGCACGCCGCCCGGCGTCGATCCGGTGGACTACATGATCGAGACCGGCTTCGCGGTGATCGGCACGCCGGACGACTACGTGGCGCAGATTGAACGCCTCACCGCGCAGTCCGGCGGCTTCGGCTGCTTCCTGCACCTCGACAACCACTGGGCGGATTGGGCCGAGACCAAGCGCTCCTACGAACTCATCGCGCGCTTCGCGATCCCGAAGATCAACAAGCTCAACCAGAACCGCTTCGCCTCGGAATCCTGGCTGCGCTTCGACAACGACCGCTTCCGCGGTGAACTCACTGCGGCGGTGGGCGCCAAGATCGCCGAGCACGCGGCGAAGAAAGGCGTGGACAAGCTCTCGCCGGACTTCATCAAGCACTTCAACGCCGAGCCCACGGCCAGCTGAACGTGTGCTTCGTGCGCCCCGGCAGCCGTGCCGGGGCGTTTCCTTCCTGTCCCTAGACGCGCGGCCCGAACGGCGCCTGCACCAGCAGCTTCACTTCCTGTGAAACCAGCAGCGCGCGAAGCTTGGGCGCGAACTCCTCGATGAACGGCTTGTTGGCGTAGAGCGCCGCCCAGTGCGCGCGGCGATCGGCGTCGTCGTCGAACTTCCACCAGTGGATGAGCTGGTTGAGGGTGCCGGTGTCGGCCTGGAAATAGCCCAGCAGCTTCCTGGTGAAGCCCTCGCGTTCGAGGATGGGCAGGCCAAGGCCCGAATAGAGCCGCACGGCCTCGGCCATCTTGCCGGGTTGCAGGGTATAGGTGCGTACTTCGAAGACGGGCATGGCATTGCTCCTGATCAGGCTGCGCGCCTTTACGGCGCCGGTTTGCGGAACTTCAGGGTGAACTGATCCGTGTGGCCCTTGATGCTCGCATCGAACACATTGGCCGTCAGCGGATCCTGCGGATTGCGCAGCAGATCACTCTCGGCTTCGAGCTTGAAGCCCGCGGCGAGGATCTCGGCCTTCACCACCGCCGGATCGATGCGATGCAGTTGGTCGATCTGCGCGTCGGTGGTCCCGGCCGGCGCACGATGGTCGATGACCACGTACACCCCGCCCGGCTTCAGCGCAGCGTAAATCGCCTTGTTCATCTTCGCGATGTCGACATGCTGCCAGTGCTGGTCGTGGTAGAGCTGGCTGATGAAGACCACATCGAGGGGTTTGTGGAAGGCAATATCCGCCATCGCTTGCACCCGGCCTTCCACGTTGGTGTAGCCAGCGGCCGCGAGCGTGTCGGCGAAGTTGGCGGCCTTGGGGAACATCTTCACCACCCAGTCCGGGTTGAAGGCGTAGACCTTCCCGGTCGGGCCCGCGAGCCGGCTCATCATTCGCGTGTAGTAGCCAGTACCGGGACCGACATCCGCGATAGTGTCGCCGGCCTTGATTCCAATGAGTGCGAGGATGCCCGCGGGATGCCGCGTGGCGTCGGCGGCACGCTGTTCTGCGGGGCGCGCGGTGTCGGCAAGCGCGTCCTCGATGGCCGTGGACGCAGCCTCGGCGCCTGCCGCCAGCAGGGCACTGGCGAGGCCTGCCAAAAGTACCTTGAGCACAGTCTGGCTTCGGAACATGGGAACTCCTCCTTGGTCGCATAGGTAGGCTGATCGGAGCCTGCAGACTCGCACGTCTCGCCCGACCACGACAGTCGAGGCGGGGGCCGTCACCCCCTTTTCAAAAATTTCGGTTAACCTCCGGCCATGCAGACCCTACGTCACAGCTTGCGACGCACAGCCCCCGGTGGACGCTTCACGCGCCTGCTGGCCGCTGGATTCATCGCGTTCTGCCTGCTGGCGCTGCAGCACTTCCAGGTCGGCCACGAGCTCAGCCACCTCAAGCAGGGCCTCGTCCAGGACGAGTCCATGTGCGTCACCTGCGTCGCCCTCAAGGCGCTTGATGGTGGCAACCTCGTCGCGTCGGCCGCAATGCAGACCCTGGCCCCGCCGGCCTGCCCCGAGCCCTCGCTTACTTCCACCCCGCCTGCCCTGCAGGCCACCTCGCCCTACCAGAGTCGCGCTCCGCCCGTCAGTTTCGCCTGAGTCCAACTTCTCCTGCGAACCCGCGCTGCGCCTCCGCGCGCGGCGCCATCACTGAACAGTGGAGTGACCATGAACGCATCTTTTGCTGCCACGAGCGCGGCGATGTTACTGCTGGGCGCCGGCCCGGCGATGGCGGCTGATCCCGATATCGCCGCCATGCGCACTGAAATCGCCCAGATGAAACAGGCCTACGAAGCGCGCATCACGGCGCTTGAATCAAAGCTTGTCCAATACGAAACCAAAACCGGGCACAGCGAAGCCAAGGCTGTTGCGGCCGAGACCAAAGCCATCGTTGCCGAAGCTACCGCGCGCAAGGCGGCCGTTGCGGCCAGCCAGAAGCCCTCCAGCGAAGCGGCCTTCAATCCCGCCATCTCGGCGGTGCTCGTGGGCACTTACGGCCTTTCCGAACAGAACCCTGCCCACTACGCACTGCAAGGCTTCGTGCCGACTGGCGGTGAAGTAAACCCCATCGCCCGCAACTTCAGCCTGGGTGAATCCGAACTCGGCATCGCGGCCAACATCGACCCTCTCTTCCGTGGCCAGCTCACCATTGCCTTGCCGCCCGAATCCGGCGAGGTGGGCGTGGAAGAAGGCTTCATCCAGACGCTGGGACTGGGCCATGGCACCACGCTCAAGGCAGGGCGCTTCCTGTCCGCCGTGGGCTACCTCAACCAGCAGCACGCCCACTCCTGGGATTTCGCGGATGCTCCTTTGGCTTACAAGGCGATGCTTGGTGGCCAGCTTCGTAATGATGGCGTGCAACTCAAGTGGGTCGCACCCACCGACTGGCTGCTGGAGCTTGGCGCTGAACTGGCGAACGGCGGCCGGTTCCCGTCGACCGATCGCGGGGAGAACGGCGCCACCACCTATGTGCTGTCTGCGCATTCGGGTGGCGACGCAGGGAATTCCGCGAGCTGGCGCGCCGGGGCTGCATGGCTCAACACCGCGCCGCGTGATCGCCGCTACAAGGATGTCGACAGCCTTGGCAACGGCGTGGTGAATGCCTTCTCCGGCCAAAGCGACACGCTCGTCGTCGACGGCATCTGGAAGTGGGCGCCGCTGGGCAACGCCACCCAACGCAACCTCACCCTGCAAGCCGAGTACTTCTACCGGGACGAAAGCGGCCAACTGCACTTCGACGCGGACCACACGGCCCTGGCGGGCCGCTATACCGCGCGGCAGTCCGGCCTGTATGCGCAGGC
Organism: Gammaproteobacteria bacterium; assembly: GCA_043744805.1. Lineage (GTDB taxonomy): Bacteria > Pseudomonadota > Gammaproteobacteria. Next base: position 12,563 of record JAYTTZ010000169.1, on the reverse strand, counting down.
TGTCTACCAGTTCATGCCGCGCTGGCGCGTGGGCTATCGCTTCGACTGGCTGGATGCCGGCACGCGCAGCGTGGGCCTCGTCGACGACGGCAGCCTGCTTGCCGCCGACTTCCCCCTACTCGCCCCCTACGACCCTCAGCGGCATGCCGTGATGCTCGACTGGACGCCCTCCGAGTTCTCGCGATTGCGCCTGCAGTATGCCCACGAAGATTCACGGCCCGGCGCCAACGACAACCAGCTGCTGCTGCAGATCATCACCAGCCTGGGCGCCCACGGCGCCCATCGCTTCTAAGGGGAATCCGCGTGAAAAGACTATTGATTGCCATCGGCTGCTGCCTCGCCTTCGCCGCGCAGGCCAAGCTCAACGTGTTTGCCACCGTGCCCGAATGGGGTGCGCTGGTGCAGGAAATCGGCGGTGCCAACGTGGACGTCTTCACCGCCACGACGGGCCAGCAGGATCCGCATCACATCCAGGCCCGGCCCTCGCTCATCGCGAAGGCGCGCTCGGCGGATCTGGTGGTCGCGACCGGCGCGGAACTTGAAATCGGCTGGCTGCCGCTGGTGCTGCGTGAATCCGGCAACGAGAAGGTCCAGCCCGGTCAGGACGGGTATTTCGAGGCGGCCACGCAGGTGGCATTGCTTGAAGTGCCCACGCGACTTGATCGGGCAGACGGGGATGTGCATCCCGGCGGCAATCCGCATATCCAGACCGATCCTCGCAACATCCAGCAGGTGGGCGCGGCGCTGGTCGAGCGCATGGGTGCCCTCTCACCTTCGGATGCGGATGCCTTCCATGCCAACTGGCAGGCCTTCAACGAACGCTGGACGGCCGCCCTGGCACGCTGGGAAACACAGGCCGCGCCGCTGCGCGGCGTCAAAATCGTCGTCCAGCACAAAGCCTTTCCTTACCTGGAGGACTGGCTGGGCCTGAAGGAAGTGGCGGCGCTCGAGCCCAAGCCCGGCGTGGAGCCTTCCGCAGCCTATCTTGCGCAACTGCTGCAAAAGACCAACGCCAATCCACCCAGGCTCATCCTCCGCGCGGCCTATCAGTCGGCGCAGGCCAGCGAGTGGTTCAGCCGCGAATCGAAAATCCCGGTGGTCGTCGTGCCCTTCACGGTGGGGGGCAGCGATCGCGCGAAGGACTTGATTGGCCTGTTCGATGACACCGTCGAACTGCTGCTGGGTGCGCTTGAATGATGGGCGCGGGACTGCTGCTGCCACGCCAGCGACAGCGCGTGGCCCGATGAGCTTCGATTACACCCTCCTGCTGGCGCCGCTGGTGGCAGGGCTGCTGGTCGTGGTGACCCACGTGCCGCTGGGCATCGAAGTGCTGAAGCGCGGGATCATCTTCATCGATCTCGCCATCGCCCAGGTCGCGGGCCTGGGCGTGATGACCGCGCTGCTCTTTGACTGGCATTCCACCCTTGCAGTGCAGGCAAGCGCGGCAGCGGCAGCGACGCTCGGTGCGGTCTTCCTGCATTGGACCGAACGCCGCTGGCCACAGGTGCAGGAAGCCCTGATTGGCCTGCTGTTCGTCACGGCCGCGGCCGGCGGCATCCTCATGCTTGCCGGCAACCCCCACGGCGGCGAACACCTGCAGGAACTCCTCGCCGGCCAGATCCTGTGGGTGGGCTGGCCGCAACTTGCGCCAGTGGCCGCGGTGTATGCGGTGCTGCTCGCTCTGTGGACGTTCGCCCGCGAGAAGCTGGGGCGCATTGGCTTCTACCTGCTCTTTGCTTTCGCCGTGACGGCCTCCGTGCAATTGGTGGGCGTGCTGCTGGTGTTCGCCAGCCTCATCGCGCCGGCCGTGGCGGTCAGTGGTGTCCACCAGCACAAGGTGCCGTTCGCCCTTGCCCTCGGCAGTGGTGCCTACGCCGCCGGCCTTGTACTGTCGGCGAACTTCGATCTCCCGGCCGGAGCAGCCATCGTCTGCTGCCTGGCTGGCCTCAGTTTCACCGCGCTCATGCTGGTGGATGGCGCGCGCACGGAGACCGTGTCGTGAACCGTCCTGCAGGTGAGGCGCCGTGGAAGCGCCCATGCCATTAATCAAGAGGTACACCTCCCCATGATCACGACAAACCACGCCGCGAGGCGACTATTGCTTTCCGTTGTTGCCGTATTGCTCTTCGGCTTCACTGTCCTCGAGGCCAGCGCCGCCGAGCGCCCGGCCGACCAGGAGGCCACGGCGACCGTCCCCCAAACCAACCGCGGCGCCTGTGAACGACGCTCCATGACCCATCTCCGGAACGGGCTGTCCGCGCGCGCACGCTGCATCCGGTCCGCTGTCATTCAAGCGGATGGAGAAACCTCCTGATCTGCTGCAAAGGCGCGTGCAGCCAGGGCTAGTCCTCGCTGCCGCGCCGGCCTCGAGCCGCGCGGTAGCGGCGTGGGCGTGGCGTGCTTCAACGCTTGGCCAACAGGGCCTTGACTGGCGCCGACTGGAACCTTCGCTCGGTCGTGATGGCGTAGAAATCCTCGAAGACCTTCGGCAACTGGTGGTACTTGTGGAGGCGGCCGCTGCGCAATTCATCCTGGACCACCACTTCGGGCACTACCGCCACGCCGCCCGAGTCGCGTGCCATCAGGCGCAACATCGCCATGTCGTCGATTTCGGCGTAGGGCCGCAGGCGGAGGCCGAGATCTTCACACAGGAGATCGAACTGGGTCCGGATGTCACTGCTCCGTCCCGGCAGCAGGAGCCTGGCGGTCGCCAGATCCTCGGGAAAGCGGAAGGGCCGGTCCTTGCGCCGGGCGGGTCCCACCAGGCACACGCCCTGCCTTGCAATGCGCCGGCAGCGCCACGGTTCGTGTCCGTCGTTGGCGACCGGACGGTTGGAAAGGATCAGATCCAGCCGATGCACGCGTAGGCGCTCGAGCAGTTCCTCCAGGCTGGCGGATTCCAGCACCAGTTGCAGACTCTCGATTCCCAGGACGGGTTGCAGGAAGTTTTCCTGGAAATTCCGCGACAATGTCGCGACCGCGCCAACGCGAAGTTGCGGCGCCTGCTGGCCTTCCCCGCCCTGCACCACCGACATCAACTCGCTGCCCAAGGTGAAGATGCCTTCGGCATAGCCGAGCACCAGGTTGCCAAATTCAGTCAGCTTCAACGCGCGTCCCTGCCGCTCGAAGAGCGGGTGGCCGAGTTGTTCCTCCAACCGGCGGATCTGCGAGGACAGCGCCGACTGCGAGAGATGGAGCTGCTGCGCCACCCGCGTCAAATGGCCTTCCTTGGCGACCAGCCAGAAGTACTGCAGGTGGCGGAAATTGAGGCGACGGAGTTCTTCTATTCTCATTTATAGAACGCTATATAACGATAATTCTATTTTAATAAAGGTATGTTCCGGAGCAATATCCCTCCACGCAAAACACGCCGGAGATCAATTCGAGATGCCTGCTGCCCTGATCCCGATGCTTGGATTGCCTTTGATCTATCTTGGCGCATTCGCGCTGGTCCTGGGGTTTCCCGCTAGCCGCTGGTCCCTGGCGAAGATGGCGTCAGGGGCTGCGGTAATGGCAGCAGCGGCGAACCTGGCGCTCGCTGCGACTGGCGTAGTCGACGCCGATTGGCTTGGATATCTCGTGTCAATGCTGATCGCGATAATCGGCTGGGTGATCGTCCGGTTCTCGCAAGCCTATCTGGACGGCGAGCAAGGCCAGGTGCGCTACCTCGCAGCCATGCTGGTGACTTTGTCCGCCGCCAGCATGGTGGTGCTCGCGCAGCATCTGGGGCTGCTGGTATTCGCGTGGGCCGCGAGCAGCTTTGGCCTGCACCACCTCCTCACCTTTTATCCGCAACGCCTGTCGGCGGTGATCGTGGCGCACAAGAAATTCCTGGTCAGCCGGATGGCGGAGATCTGCCTGCTGGGGAGCCTTGCGTTGATCTACCACGAGATCGGATCGCTGCACTTCGACGCGATCAGAAATTATCTTGTGGCCAACTCAACGCTCCCTCCGGGCTTGCACGTCGCCGCCGTGCTGATCGCGCTGGCTGCCATCCTGAAGTCCGCGCAGCTGCCGCTGCACGGGTGGCTCATCCAGGTCATGGAAGCACCGACGCCAGTATCCGCCCTGCTGCACGCAGGCGTGGTCAATCTCGGCGGCTTCGTGTTGATTCGCCTGGCAAACCTCACCGCCGCGTCGCCGTACGCACAGGGACTGCTGGTAGTCGTGGGTAGCCTTACGGCCGTGCTGGCGGGGCTTGTGATGATGACGCGCATCAGCATCAAGGTGCGCCTTGCCTGGTCTACCTGCGCGCAGATGGGCTTCATGCTGATGGAGTGCGGGCTCGGCCTGCATGATCTCGCGCTGCTGCACCTCCTCGCCCATGCCTTGTACAAGGCGCATGCATTCCTCATCGCGGGGGAGACCGTGTTGGAGACTCGCGCCTTGGCCATGCTGCCGGCGGGGGGCACGCTGCAGGGGTTCAGGGCCATCTCCTCGGGGGTCGCGTCCTCGCTTGTTGCCATCGGGGCAGTCGCCGGATCGGCGGCCCTGTGGGACGTCTTCCTGCCATCACCGGGGCTACCGTTCGTGGCCAGCGTCATCGCCGGCCTCGCGTTCTCGTCATTGCTGTGGGACGCCCGGACGACCGGTCCGGCACCAGCCGCGCACAGGATTATCCGCGTACTCGTGCTTACGCAGATCTACCTCGCCGTCCACCATGGCGCCGCCACGATCCTGCCCGCGAGTGCACCTCCGGTGCTCGCCAGCCTCTGGGTGATTGCCTGCTTCGCCGGCTTGCAACTCGTCCAGCTATGGCTCAGGGCCTGGCCCGAAGGCGCGTTGTCGCAGCGCCTCTATCCCTGGGTCTATGGCGGCTTCTACCTCGACGAACGGTTCACGCGATTCACCTTCCGCGTCTGGCCTGCCCGGCTACCGTCGGCTCCTGGCACGGCGTCTGCAGGATCTGCGGGATCTGCAGCACTTTCCAGGGGAGGACTGGAATGAACACCAGGCAGGATCGAGACGCGAACACTGCCGATCTGATCGCGACCGCCATCGACTCGGCCTGCAGATCGATTGCACCGACGTGGCCGCTTGATCGCTTCATCGCGGTGAACCCTTACTGGGGTCGTCGCGACCAGCCCTTCGACGCAGTGGACCGGCAACTAACTCGCCTCGTCGGTAAGGGCCTCCACATGCCGCGGTCGTACTACAAAGCCATCTGGGCTGCGGGCGGCATCCGGCGCGAGGACCTCACGGCCGCCCTGCGGGACCAGGGCCACCCGGGCAGCGAGCAAGCCTTGATCGAGGCCCTTGCTGGTGCCGATAGCACCCCGGCGGGACTGCCCTTGCTCTGTGACACGCTCGACGCGCGCCGCGATGTTTCGCATGAACCCGCTTGGCGGGATGCGATTACGCAGCAGGTCACCCAGTTCTGTGCAGCCTATTTCGACAGGACCCAAGCCGACTGGCATCCAGTCCGGAGCGCTGGCTTCTATGCGAGCTGGCTCAACGCGATGCGCAAAGACCGCAGCCTTGGCGCATTGATGCATGCGACGGGGCTGCGCCGGCGGGCCAAGTCGCTACCGGAGAATCGATTGGCGCTGGTGGAATGGGCGGTCACCGCGCTCGATCTTCCCCTCACCCAGCTTCCGGAATTGCTCCAGCTCCTGCTCCTGAGAATCAATGGCTGGGCGGCCAGCTGTGCCTGGCTCCGCTGGCAGGCGCGCCTGTCGGGGCAAGACGATGATCACCTCGTGGATCTGCTGGCTATCAGGTTGGCGTGGGAATGCCTGCTCGATGACGGCGAGCGGGGTCCGGGATCCGTCTGGCAGCACTGGCAGGCACAATGGCAAACGCCACCCGCAGCTGGGGGCCAGGCCACTGGCGCGGAAGGCGCCCTCTGGCAAAGGGCCCATGAAATGGCCTGGCAACGCAAGGTTTGCCTCGCCTTGCGTGAGCGCGCCGCCAGCGGCCCGCTCGACACAGTCCGCGCCCAGGCCGTGTTCTGCATCGACGTACGTTCGGAAGTTTTCCGGAGGGCGCTCGAGACGGTCGATCCTGCCGTGCAGACCCTGGGCTTCGCGGGATTCTTCGGACTCCCCATCGACTACGCCCCGCTGGGCACCTCGGCGACGCGCCCGCAGCTCCCTGGGCTCCTCGCGCCCGCCCTGCATGTGACGGAAACCACCGGCCTCCCCGCCAGCGACGTGGTCATCACACAGCGCCGCCAGCAGGCCTTGCGGGCTCGCGCGACGTGGCGGCCGTTCCAGCGGGTGCCCAGCGCCAGCTTCACGCAGGTCGAAACGCTGGGCCTCGGGTATCTGTGGAAGCTCCTGCGCCGCAGCCTGCTGCGGACCGGCCCAGCGCCGGTGCCTGAGGCGCTAGGCCTCGACACCGAGGCCATCGGCTCGCTGTGCCCCGGCCTCGTGTTGCCAGGCGAAGACGCCCTGGAAACCGGGGCCACGCTCGCGGAACAGATCCTGCGCGCCATGGGCCTGACCCAGGACTTCGCACGCCTCGTCCTGCTGGTGGGCCACGGCAGCCAGACGGCGAACAACCCGCATGCCGGCGGACTCGACTGCGGCGCCTGCGGTGGCCAGACCGGGGAAGTGAATGCGCGCGTGCTCGCCGGCCTGCTGAACGACCCGCCCCTTCGTGCAGTCCTGCGCGCGCGGGCGATCACGATTCCGGACTCGACGCGGTTCGTGCCTGCGCTCCACAACACCACGACCGACGAGGTGCAGCTGTTCGATCCGGGCAAGGTTCCGGCGACGCATGCAGGGGACATCGCAGGAATCGTAGCCTCGCTGAGGGCTGCCGGCGAGCGCGCGCGAGCCGAACGCGCGCCGGCGCTCGGCCTGTCATCGCTCGTCGCGCGTCCTGCCACGCTGGCGAAGGCCATCCAGGCCCGCGCCAATGACTGGGCGCAGGTGCGGCCTGAATGGGGGCTCGCCAACAACGCGGCCTTCATCGTCGCGCCGCGTTCGCGCACGCGCGGCCTCGACCTGCAAGGTCGCAGCTTCCTGCACGACTACGACCACGCGCAGGACACCGATGGCAGCGTGCTTGAATTGATCATGACGGCGCCGATGATCGTGACCCATTGGATCAACCTGCAGTACCACGCCTCGATGGTGGATCCGCTCCGCTATGGCGCGGGTAACAAGGTCTTGCACAACGTCGTCGGCGGCGGCCTGGGGGTCTTCGAAGGCAATGGCGGCGATCTCCGGATCGGCCTGCCGCTGCAGTCCTTGCATGACGGCACCGAGTGGCGACACACACCCCTGCGTCTCTCCGTATTCATCGAGGCCCCCCGGGCCATGCTGGACACCGTCATCGCGAAGCACGAAGTGGTGCGCCAGTTGCTCGACAACACCTGGCTGTTCCTGTTTCGCTGCGACGGTGCAGCCATCGAGCGCTACAGCGCAGGGGGCTGGCGACCATGGCGCGACGCGGCCACCGCGGCGCAAGCGGCATGACGGAGACGGGTGTCTCCCCAGGCGGGGACTTCCTCCAGCGCTACCACGGGCAGCGGGTCGCCCTGCTGACGCAGCACGGCAAGGAAGCCCTGCTCGGCCCACTCTTCCACGCGGAACTCGGCTGCCGCGTCGAGCGGGTTACGGGTTTCGACACGGACACGCTCGGCACCTTCACCCGCGAAATCCCGCGTGAAGGTTCGCAACTTGACGCGGCGCGCCGCAAGGCACGGGTCGGCATGGATCTCGACCGCTGCGGGCTTGGACTCGCCAGTGAAGGTGCTTTCGGCCCTGATCCGTTCAGCGGCCTGCTGCCCTGGAACGTCGAACTGGTGCTGATGGTCGATGATGAGGCACGGCTCGAAGTCGTCGGTATGGCGCAGGGCCCCGCGTGCAACGCGAACGGCACGCTGCATGAGAGTACTGCCTTGCGGGACTTTGCCGAAAAAGCAGGCTTTCCAGCCCATCACCTGGTCGTCCGCCCGGACGACGAGCACCAGCCCGTGCTGGCAAAAGGCATTCGCGATTGGTCGTCGCTGGAGGCCTGCTTCCAGGAGGCCTTGGCCAGATCGAGGACTGGCAAGATCTGGATCGAGAGCGATCTCCGCGCACACTGCAATCCAACGCGGCAGCAGGTGATTCGCGATGCCGGTGCGAACCTGCTCGCCAGGCTGCGCTCTAGCTGCCCAGGCTGCGCACGACCCGGTTTCTGGCGTTCAGGCCAGCGCACGGGCCTCCCTTGCGTCGCATGCTGGACCCCCACCGGCGAACTCCTTGCCGAAATCTGGTCCTGCGCCAGTTGCGGACACCAGCATGAGCGCAGCCCCACGTCGGCCCGCTTCGCCGATCCTTCGCGCTGCGACGCATGCAATCCGTGAGGACAGGGTAACGGCGGCGCACGCCGCATCGACGTAACGCGCGGACATGGGGCTACACTGGTCCACCTGATCCCGCACCCACCAAAGGACCGAGCCCATGAGCGATTCGCTTGCCGATGCGATCAACGCCAGCGCCACGACCTTCCGGACTGAACCAAAGCGCGCGCAGGGCACCTTCAAATCAGAATCCCGACTGGGGGAACGCTTCCGCTCCGAAGTGAAACTCCGCAGCCACGCGCTGACCGTCGACGAACCGCACGGCATCGGCGGTACGGATGCAGGTCCGACCCCCGTTGAACTGGTCTTGGCCGCACTCGGCACCTGCCAGGAAATCACCTATCGCGCGTTCGCCACTGCACTCGGTATCCCACTCGACGGCGTGGCGGTGACGGTGGAAGGCGACCTCGACTTCCGCGGCTTCTTCGGCATCGATCCCACCATTCGGGCCGGCTTCCAGAAACTGCGGGTGAACGTGCAGCTCACCTCCAGCGCCAGCGAAGCGGACCTCAAACGCCTTACGGACACGGTCAATCGCCACTGCCCGGTGCTGGACATGCTGAGTACGCCGGTGCCGGCTGCCTTTGCCTTCGATATCCGCAAACCTTGAATGAGCGGGACCAACTCCCCCAAGCGCGCCGTCTGCGGCGAGTTATGAACCCACCTCGTTTTTCGCCTGTGGCAGGGTCCGCCTCACTGTCGATTCAGCTTAAATCGCTTGCGGTCCCGAGCGAGCTACGCACCCATTAGACGAGTAGAAAACCATCGGTCTCCTGATCTTGGGCTAGCGTTAGGTGTATTGATTTTTTGGGTCGCAGTGGATCGGAGTGCTCGTGTTGGAACGTAAATTGGCCCTTTTCAGGGGCCGCCTTTGGATACTCGTGGTCGCGCTGGTTGCCCTGATCGGGCTTGGGGAAATTGCGGCCCGAGTCCTCCTGGGCTTGGGAGACCCTCCTTTGTCGATCGCTCATCCAACGATCGAGTACATGTTCAAGCCAAATCAAGACACATACCCACTTCACCACCACGTTCACATCAATGCTTACGGCATGCGTTCTCCTGATTTCCCTGCCAGAAAGCGCGATGCCTCTGAGTATCGTGTCATTGTATTCGGGGATTCCGTAATCAATGGGGGCAATCAGACAGACGATGCGCAACTTGCGACCACTCTCTTGCAACAAGAGCTCTCGACCAAGCTTGGACGTCCTGTCGTAGTGGGCAATGTTTCAGCCGGGAGTTGGGGTCCTCCGAACATGCTTGCGTACGCGAGGGAATTCGGATTCTTCGATGCCGATATGGTGCTCATCGTCGTCTCCAGCCATGACTACAGTGACGCACCGACCTTCGAGCCTTTGAATCCTTCAACACATCCAACGGAAAGGCCGACTTCTGCCTTATACGATGGCGCAACACGCTATCTCCCGCGATTTATTCCCTCCCTCGCTCCCCCATCAGAACGCCCCCCCCCCCCCCGCCCCGCGAGCTATCGAAGAGTCATTGGGAGCACTGTCTGAGCTATTGCGGCTCGCCAAAACGCAGGCGAGGGATGTGCGCGTATTCCAGCACTGGACGAGATCCGAAGTCGCGGCAGGGCGGACTGAAACCGGGAACGCACGGATTGCAGAGGTATGTCGAATCGAATCGGTTGCGTCCTATCAACTAGGACCATTCTTTGCCGAGGCGATCCGGACCAATGCCGTACCATATCGAGACGCAATCCATCCGAATGCCGTTGGGCAAGCGGTCATGTCAAAAGCTATTTACGGCCAATTGAAACAAATCATCCATTGATGACTCTCGATCACGAGCACGCGGTCGACGCCAGTAACGGGATGCGCCCGTTGCATTCGGTCGTCTCACTCGCGCCCGAGGAAGCGGAGATACTCAGCGATATTGCCCTGGTTCACTTGCGGGCTGAACGGATCGCGCGCGGGATCAGAAGCCCACTCGTATTCGGTCATTATCGCGACCTGCTCTGCGTGGGGTCGACCATAGAAGTTCGGGATCACGGCCAGCGCCATGTCGATGCCTGCTGAAACGCCGGAGGAAGTCACGAACTTTCCATCCTCCACCCAGCGCGCCTGCTCGACCCACTCCACTTTGTCGCTCTGTCCGGTGGCGAGGCTGAAAAAGAGCTTGTTCGACGTTGCGCGGTGTCCGTCGAGGACACCGGCCCGCGCCAGGATGGCCGCACCGGTGCAGACCGACATGACCACTTCCGCCTGCGCGGAGCGGCGCCGGAGAAACTCCAGCATCGGCTCATTGGCGAGTTGCGCCATCGTGGTAAAGGACCGCACCGAGGGTCCTCGCTTGGTGTGTCGTACTCATGCTGTCCGTCCTTTGCAGCGGGTTGGTCCGGGGTTGGCGAGGTTCATCGGGATGCCTCCGTGCGTGGTCATAAGTCGTCGAGTGCCGCCACGATGCAGGCGGTGACTCGCGCGGTGTGGCCTGTTTCACGGGCAAGGAGCATGGCCAGCTTGGTGAGGAAGAGTTCGCTTCGCTCGCCTGCCTGGTCAATCGCCGAAGCGAGTTCGTCATAGACCTGTTCAAGCTCGGCTACAGTGGGTTCCTTATCCATCGTCGGCGCTCCTCCAGTTTCAAAAGCCATGGGCGCGCCGCAGCGCGGCGTCGACTCCGGCCGGCGTAGGTCGCAACCAGCGTGCACAGACGTGCTGGTCGGGACGAACGAGATAGGCGGCGCCTTCCACGTGGACACCAAAGCGCAACCAGGCCGCGCCGCCCGCCACGTTGCGCTCGATCGGCAAGATGACGAGGCCAATGCCCTTCGTGCACCAGGCGTCGGCAAGTGCAATGAGGGTGTTGGGGACCGGCTGCCCGGTGAACAGCAACAACGTGAAGCCCGTGCACAGGACGTCCAGCAGGTACTGGTTTTCGCCAAGCTTCACGCTGGGCGCCACGGCACCCGGCACCGGTCCGCCTCCAAACTGCACAGCATCCTGGTCCGGGCTGGTCAGGCTCGAGGCAAGGTAGTCGTGCGGCCGCGAGGTTCGCCAGTGGAGCAGTGGTCGCACGAAGGGCCTGGACAGCGCGAGCGACAACGTGGCGTCGCGCAATAGCCTGAAGCCGCGTGTCGGCGGGCTCATGAAACGCGTGCTCTTGCCCGCTTCGGCAACAATCTCGCGGGCGGCGGCAACGCGCTCGGCGCTGTAGCTTCCGAGTAGCGCAAGGGGTCCTTGCCCGTGCAGGACAGCCGCCAGCTTCCACGCGAGGTTCTGCGCGTCCTGCAGGCCAGTGTTGACGCCACGCACGCCGAAAATCGGCAGGAGGTGGGCGGCATCCCCGCAATACACCACGCGTTCGTGCACGTAATCCGGCAAGGTCAGTGCGCGCGCCGAATAGACCGAACTCCAGTCCATCTCCCACGGCAGCTCCCCGCAGCCGATGCTCGCGAGTTGCGCGTTGATGCGGGCACTGAGCGACGCTGGCTGCAAGGCTTCTTCCGGTGATTCTCCAGCCGGAAGCTGGTAGTCGATGCGCCAGATCCCGAAAGGCTCGCGATGCATCAGCACCGTGTTGCCGGGATTCCAGGCCGGGTCGAAGAACGCAAGGCGCTCGGTGGGCAAGGGCAGGTTGATCTTGATGTCTGCAATGACGAAACGGCCCTGCCAGGACTCACCTTCCATCTGCAGGCCCTGCAGTTGGCGCAAGGTAGAGCGCGCACCATCACACGCCACCACCCAACTGGCGCGCTGCGTGTAGCAGCCGGTCGGGGTGTCTACCTCCAGGCTCGCCCCCTCGGCCGTGCTCGAGACGCCTACTGTCTTATGGGCCCAACGCAGTTCGATGAGCGGTTGCCTGGCGAGCATCTCCACCATTGCCGCTTCAAGCACCTGCTGCTGCAGGTTGTGCATGGGCGCGAAGCGATCATGTTCGTCGTGCGGGGCTTCGAGGCGGAACACTGCTTGCCCGCGGTAATAGCTGGTGCCAAAACGCCACGGCAGGCCGTCTTCGACGATGGGACCTTCCGCCCCCACCTGCTGGAGGATTTCCGTCGAGCGCCGCGTAAACACAATCGCCCGGCTGCCCTCGCTCACCTGCTGCTCGGCTTCCAGCACGATTACGCGTACGCCATGGCGAGCGAGATCAAGCGCAAGGGTGAGACCGATAGGCCCGGCGCCGACCACGACCACCATCGCCACGGCGGTGTCGCGCGGGATCGGCGCGGCGGGATGGATGGCGTACTCGAAGTACAGCGATTGGCGCGGTGTCATGTCCGGCTGGTGCATGGCGCGTCTTCCGGGGAAGT
>JAYTTZ010000168.1:0-6826 GCA_043744805.1 Gammaproteobacteria bacterium | reverse complement strand
GGGGCTGAAGCGAGCGCGAACCTGTACTCGCTCATCGAGACGGCGAAGGCGAATGGGCTCGAGCCTTATGCCTACCTGCGACGCGTGTTCACCGAGTTGCCGGGGGCGAGGACGGTTGAGGACATCGAGGCGCTGCTACCCTGGGCTTAGCCCAACTGCCAACCTTTTGGCAATGACGGGGTTGATGGAGCGCTTACGCCACTCAGTCGGATCCCTGCTGCTATGCATGACAGCAATGACGACAGCCGCGTCATGGGATAGGTGGTAGAAGACGCCGAAAGGAAAGCGTCGCAACTGTGCTCGCCGCAGGGATTGGTGCACTTGGGGATAAGACCTCGGATGCCCCGCTAAGCGAGCAATTGTGGCCTCAACTTCGTCGAGGAACTCATGACCCAGGCCGGGCCGTCTGGATTCATGCCACTGGGCGGATAGAACGATATCCGTTTGCGCTCGCGCACGAACGCGGACGGCAAGCGTCACAACCTGCGGCGAATCCGGTCCAATACAACTTCAGCGGGTTCACCGAAGTCGCCATCGGCCTCGAACTCATCGAGACGACGGTCCAATTCGGCCTTTTGTGCGTCTGTCAGCGGCAAGTTGCCTTGTTCCGCGGCGATGCTGTCCCAAAGATCGCCCACCAGTTTCAGGCAGGCTTCCAAGGGCAAATCTTTAAGCTTCGTGCTCATTGTTCCCCCGCGTCAGATGATTGGTTCTGGCAGTTTAGTAACGTTTGGCCATGAGGACATCACGGTCGCTCTGGTTGTCATGGATGCGGGAATACTTCCTTGCACGATACGGGCGACGAACTGGTCAATCTCGGCCAACCCGGAGGGCGGCTGTCAGATTCGGCCAATCAGTGGCTGTCCCAGATTGCCGCACCCTGCTGCGCGCACGTCTGCAGGTGCGCCAACCAGTACCGCAGACGCGGCGACAATGACTTCGACGATGACATTCGGGCAAGCACTCCGCGGTGATGGAGGACACACCCTCGCAGGAGGATCAGGCGAGCGGAACCACGGGGTTTATGGAGCGCTTACGGACAAACACCATCAGGGCAAGGGATTGGGCCAGGCCTTGTTGAAGGACGCGCTACTACCAACCGATCAGGCGGCGGACATTGCGGGTATCCGCTGCGTGCTGGTCCATGCCAAAGACGATGACGCACGACGCGGGTATGAGTCCTGGAATTGCGAGCCCAGCCCCACTGATGCCTATCACCTGTTTTTCCTGCTCAAGGATCTGCGGGCGATGTTGGTCTGAGCGCGAGGGCCGTGCTGTTAGTGCCGGGAAGCAGGCCTTAGATGCTCGGATTGACGGGGTAAACCTTTCCGGCAGAGGGTGCCGGTAATTTGGGGGGCGCCTTGGCATGTTGGCCACGATCCCGAGTCGATGTTTGCCTTGTGAGGATTCATTCCTGGCCCGTTGCCCTTGAATACAACAGCGAGGTTCACTCCTGCAGCAGCTTGACGTGAATTTCGCGAGTCAGTTGCTCAATCCGCTCGCTCAATGCCTTGCCCAGGGCCGTCAGCTCCGTGTTCTGTGCGAGGAGCGTGAGCATCTGGACGGACTGCTGCTCGGCCAGCACTTGACGCGCTTCGGCGGACTTGGCCAGCGCTTCACGATGCAGGGCGTCGGCTTCGGAATGGGCTCTCTCGCGATCGGCCTGACGAGTCTGTGCCAGCAAGATGAGGGGCGCCGCATAGGCGGCCTGCAAGCTGAAGGCAAGATTGAGCAGGATGAAAGGGTAGAGGTCGAAACGCACGACGCCGACGACGTTGAGTGTGATCCACGCTGCAACCAGGGCGGTCTGGCCAATCAGGAATCCGGGGGTTCCGAAGAAGCGGGCGAAGGCTTCCGCGCGGCGCGCAAACCAGTCGTCCCCGAACACGGGTGCCAGGTGCCCATGCGGTAGATGAAACCGATAATGCGAACGGGCTGGATCAGGGGCGTCACCCGGGGGTGGAAGCGTCGGTGCTTGGTTCATGCGGGTCTCCTGCTGAACATGCGGGGAGGGCGGCGTCAGGTGGCCGTACAGGGGCAGCGCGATTTGCCGCCGTTTATCAAGTTTTGCACGGATTGCCACGCGGCCCCGGGCTGGTGGCTTGGTGACCTGCGAGGTCTGGTAACCGGAGGATGCGCCGATGGCGCGCACTCACACGCCGTCGTCCGCCACGTTCGACCTTCGCCACGCCGGCCTGTTGCAGTCCCACGTTCACGCTTGCACGGCGGCTCGACGATAGTGCCACGGCGACGGACCTGGCCCCCGGCCAGGCAGATCGGGGGAAGGCTGTGTGCTCGGTCACGCGCTGCCTGAGCACGTGGTCAGGTGCCCATGTCGCCACGGGTCGAGCGCCTCATGGCGTGTCGATTCGGCACTTCGAAGAAGTCGATGAGCTTGGTGCCCGCCACCAGTCGTGCGCTGTGGACGGCGCCTGCCGGGATGTTGTAGGAGCTGCCCTGCAGAGGGATCTTCGTCTCGCCACTGACCGTCAGGTCGACCCGCCCTTCAAGCACAGTACCCCACTGGCCTTCGTGGCGGTGTGACGGCACTTCGATGTCTTCAAGGATCTGGAAAACGCGCGAGGCAGCACCGCCGAAGCGCTGCGCCACGTACGTGCTTGCCGCCCCGTGGCAATCGAATAAATTCTGCTCGGGCACTGCCTGCGCCTCTGCACCTGCGGCGGTCCCGGCATGACCGACGTCTCCACGGTGACGGGTGCACGGGTGCCGTGGCTTTCGGTGGCTTTCCATTCCCACCTCGCAGGGTTCCGATTGAGGCCGCGCAGTTGCCGCGCTACTGTCTGGCCGGGAGCACCCGGGCGCTAGGTCGAGCACGCGTAGACCGCTCGTGCGGGTTGGCGGCATTGCGCCGGCTGCGCGACCCGCCTCGGCAAATCCATCTGCAGGAGCAAGACCCGATGGCCACCGGTTGGGCAAAAGAAGGCGCTGTCCAGGAGCAGATCGACGCCAGCATTGCGGATGCGGTCCAGCGCGCCCGCGCGCAGTTGCCGCAAGGCGCAGGCCTCACCCACTGCGCGGACTGCGAATCCCCCATCGCGGAAGCCCGCCGGCAGGCGGTGCCCGGCGTGCGCCGTTGCGTGCCCTGCCAGGAAGCAGCGGATGCCGAACAGCGCTACCACGATCCCATCAACCGCCGTGGCAGCAAGGACAGCCAGTTGCGCTGAGCGCGCCGCCAGCACGCACCCCACGCCGTCCCCTCAGCCCATCGGGTTGACGTCTTCGAGGCCAAGCCGCGCCCGTCCCAATGGTGTGTAAGCGGTGTCCGCGACCAGGTAGTGCTGGGCGGCGACAGTGACGTCGCGCAGGCAGCGTTGCCGGACGTTGCCGGCATAAATGGAAGAAGTGCCCGCAAGGCGGAAAGCGTCGTTCACCATGTCCACGGCGACTTCCGTGGCGTAAGTGGCGGCGCTGCGGATGGCGCACTGTCGTTCCGTCGGGAGGCTGCCGCCGCCGGCCACGATCCCGCAGGCTTCTTCGTTCACTTCAAGGGCGAGCGCACGGGCCGCGCGCAAACGCATTTCGCAATGCCCGATCATCCGCTGCTCCGTGCCCCGCTCGGCCGTTGCGCTGCCCCCCGCCAAGACGTGGCGCATCGGCCACGCCAAAGGACATTTCCACCGGCACGAATTTCCCCGCCACCACCACCCGCGCAACTGCCGGTGCCTTTCAGCCCCATCACCTGCCAATTGTCGATGATTTCGCAGTCGCGCGTCGGCAGCACCACGAAATGCACGTCGGGGCATCGCGCCCGGCCCCGTCCGCCTCAGCCCGCGCCCGGCACCAGCGCAATCAGATCAATCGCCACCTTGCAGCCCGGCACCATCAAGGGCTGCGGCACGCGGATGGTGGTGCTGGCGGGCGGCGCGCTGGGAAACGCCTTGCCCCAGGTGGCGAAGGACGTGAAGAACTCGCTGAAGTCCGTGTAGAAGCCGCGCCGGCGCACGAGGTTGTCCGAATGCGTGCCGGCGGCCCGGCAGATGGCTTCGATGTTTTTCACGATGTAATTGACCTGCGCCGCCGACTCCGAGCCGTAGAACGGGAAGGCCGGATTCAGGCGCGCTTCCGTCGGCACGCCGGTCTTGAAATCAGTCGCCATCTGCTGCGAGAAGAAGAGCAGCGGCCCGGCCTGCACGGCCTGGGGTTCGTGGGCGAGCGGTTGCGGGGCGTCGGGGGTGTTGATGGTCCGCCGCACCTGGCCGGGCCCCGGCAGGAAGGCGATGAGGTTGATGGCGATGCGGGCCCCGGGGATGCCGAGATCCTTCACCGGCACGGTGGTCCGCGCCGGCGGCTCCACCGGGAAGAACTCACGCCAGGTTTCGTCCACGCGGAAGAAGTCCTTGAGATCGGTCAAGTAGACCTCGGCCTTCACCACGTCGCGCAGGGTGGCGCCGCCCGCGGCGAGGATAGCTTCGAGGCGCTTGAGGATGTGCGCGGTCTGCAGGCGCCCGTTCTCACCGTAATAGGGAAAGGTGGCCGTGGTCCTGGCGTCCGCTGCGATGGCCTCGTTGAAGTCGGTCGCCACCAGCCCGCTGGTGAAGATCCACGGGCCGCATTTCGCGCCGTAGTGGTACAGCGGAGGCCCGTCGAGCCCCGCCGGGCACGGCGTGGCGAGGCCGGCTGGTGCGAGCATCTCGATCACCTGTCCTGCTTCCGGTACCAGCGCGACCAGATCGATTTCCGACACGCAGCCCGGGATCGGCAGTTCTTCCACGAGGATCGTGGAAGTGGGCGGCGGCGTGCCGCCGAAGCGCGCGGCCAGCGTACTGGTCGCGCCGTGCTGGTCGCGTGGATCGACCAGGTAGTTGGTGAGGTGGACGATGTGTTCGAGCTTCGCGCCACCGGCGCGCAGGCAGATTTCGATGTTGTCGGTGATGAAGGCCGTCTGCCGTTCAATCTCCGATCCATGCCAGGGGAACTGCGGGTTGCGCGTGGCGTGGGCCGGTGTGCCCGTGCTCAGGTCCGAGGCCAACTGGCCGGACACGAACACGAAAGGCCCGGCCTTCACGGCCGGCGAATAGGCGACCCGGGGTCGCGGCAATTCAGGCGGGAAAAGTGCTTCTTTCTGCATGGCCGCGCCTCCGTAGCTGGCCCGGACCGGATTGATCCGTGGGGCCACGATAACAGCGCCCACTCAGGGGATGGAAGGAGCCTGCGTGGCGGCAAGGCAGGCCTCGCGACGTTGCCGCGGGGAGGGGTCTTTTCCTGCGCCCGCGGCAAGCACCGCCGGCACCGCGCATCAGATCAAACCGTGTTGACCGTCTGTGCCGATGACGGGTCGGCGCCGCCATCAGGCGACGTCGCACGCGCCCCGCGACTTGAGCCCGGTGGGGGCTGGCAGCCTTCGGGGACCCATCGTGCAGGCTGACATGCACGGCCCGGGTTGGCCTCGCATGCGCTACGCAATCTTGGAGACCTCCCCCGTGGATGTTCAATTCATCAGGCTGGATGGCAATAGCGTTATGGCGCGCAGCGTAAGCACTGGGTTTGGGCCGGGCGTCAATGTAGAGATGGAGGGCCGCTTGCCGAAAGGACTGTGCAGCCAACACGTGAGTGGCGTATACGTTTGCTGATGCTGTAGATCTGGCCTATTCAACCACTACAAAGCCTGCCGTTCGGGCTAGTCGAATAGTTAGAGCGGAACAGCTCGAGCGCCTGGCCCATCCCCTCGGGGACCTTGGGCCGAGACGTTCCACCAGTCAACGTCATGCCATCGCCCAGACCCGGTGCTCTCCTGGGCGGCGACGCTCACTGCACTCGAGTGCAAGGACGCATTTAGCGTTTGGCCTTAAACCGAGGACCAAGATCCGTGTCCAATGCCATCGACCTCTCAACCATTGCCGCTGGCACCGGGGGCTTCGTCCTGCATGGTGAGGATGTCGGCGACCAGTCCGGCTACTCGGTATCCTCGGCCGGTGACGTAAACGGGGATGGTTTCGACGACCTGCTCATCGGGGCCCGTCGTGCCGACGGTGCCGGCAATGTCCAATCCTATGCCGGGGACACTTACGTGGTGTTCGGCAAGGCGGGGGGATTCGGGGCCTCCATTGAGCTTGCGACCATCGCCACCGGCACCGGGGGCTTCGTCATCCATGGCGAGGATGCCTTCGACTACTCGGGCTTCTCGGTGTCCTCGGCCGGTGACGTGAACGGGGATGGTTTCGACGACCTGCTCATCGGGGCCAATCGTGCCGACGGTGCCGGCAATGCCAGGTCCGATGCCGGCGGCACTTACGTGGTGTTCGGCAAGGCGGACAGTTTCGGCGCGGCCATTGACCTTGCCACGATAGCAGCCGGCACCGGGGGCTTCGTCATTCATGGGGAAGAGGCCGGCGATAGATCCGGCGGCTCGGTGTCCTCGGCCGGTGACGTAAACGGGGATGGTTTCGACGACCTGCTCATCGGGGCCAATCGTGCCGACGGTGCCGGCAATGTCCAATCCTATGCCGGGGACACTTACGTGGTGTTCGGCAAGGCGGGGGGCTTCGGTGCGGCCATCGACCTTGCGACCATCGCCACCGGCACCGGGGGTTTCGTCATCCATGGCGAGGATGCCTACGATGGCTCCGGCTTATCGGTGTCCTCGGCCGGTGACGTGAACGGGGATGGTTTCGACGACCTGCTCATCGGGGCGCCTAATGCCGACGGTGCCGGCAATGTCCAATCCGATGCCGGGGACACCTATGTGGTGTTCGGCAAAGCGGGGGGCTTCGGGGCCTCCATTGATCTGGCCACGATAGCCGCCGGCACCGGAGGCTTCGTCATCCATGGCGAGGATGCCTTGGACTACTCCGGCTTCTCGGTGTCC
>JAYTTZ010000167.1:0-6877 GCA_043744805.1 Gammaproteobacteria bacterium | reverse complement strand
AGCAGCACGCCATAGGCCCCACCCTCGAAGGCAACGAGCGCCAGGGCGATGACCAGGCAGTGCACGCCGAGCAACGCCAGGCCGAGCTGCCGTGAGGCCTGCGGCACGATACGGATTGCCGCATTGAATCCAGCACTGCCCACGTGCCCCCCCTGCCCGGATGCTGGCTTGAATTTGCCCAGTGCAGACAAGATACTACCGGCTGTCCCGATCACGGCTGCCGGCGACCGACGCCATGCCTTTTTCACATCGACCGACGGGTCGATAGCCCACAGGCCCAAGCCAGATGACCGACAAGCCCGTCGCGCAAGCCCCCCTGCCCGCCGCTGAGCCCACGCAGGAAACACCGGCGAAACCCCGTGAAATCGGCGGGCCCAAAGGTCCCGAGCCCACGCGCTACGGCGACTGGGAACGCAAGGGCCGCTGCATAGATTTCTGATCATCGGCGCTGGACCCAGCCCGGCGGGTGCCGGCATCCAAGTCGCAAACCAACCCTCAAGGCCAGACGTAGCACCAATACCATGAGCACAAGACCGCTATCGCCGCACTTGCAGATCTACCGACCGCAGCTCACGAGCGTGCTGTCGATCACCCATCGCATCACCGGTATCGCGCTCAGCGTCGGTACCCTCGTGTTGCTGTACTGGCTGCAGGCCGTGGCGCGTGGGCCTGAAGCCTATGCCGAAGCGCAGTCGCTGCTCGGCAACGGCTTCGCGCAGGTGCTCCTCGCCGGCTGGACCTGGGCTTTCCTCTACCACCTCTGCAATGGCATCCGCCATTTGTTCTGGGACATGGGCAAGGGTTTCGACCTGCCCACGGTGTATGCCTCGGGCTACGCGGCGCTGGGCACTTCCGGCGTCCTCACCTTGCTGGTCTGGGCCTATGTGCTGGCCGTGCCGGGAGGTGCCGCATGAGCAGCCTCCGGTCAGGACTCGGTCGGGTCAAAGGCCTTGGCTCTGCCAAGGAAGGCGTGCACCACTGGCGACTGCAGCGGCTTACCGCCGTCCTGCTGATTCCGCTGGCGCTGTGGTTCCTGGTTTCCATGCTGTGCATGGTGCGCGCCGACTACGCGACGGTCGTGGCCTGGATCGCAGCGCCCCATGTCACGGTCCTGCTTCTGGCGCTCAGCCTCGCGCTGTTCTGCCACCTGCAGATGGGCCTGCAGGTGGTGGTTGAAGACTACGTCCACGCTACCGCCCGCCAGATCGTCGCGCAGATTGCGATCCGCGTATTCGCCGGCCTCGGCGCCCTGCTTGCCGTGGTCTCCATCCTGAAAATCTCGCTTGGAATGCACTGACCCATGGCTAGCTACTCGCTGATCGAACACAAGTACGACGTGGTGGTGGTGGGCGCCGGCGGTGCCGGCCTCCGCGCTACGTTCGGCATGGCGGCAGAAGGCCTGAAGACGGCCTGCATCACCAAGGTCTTCCCCACCCGCAGCCACACCGTGGCGGCTCAGGGCGGCATGAGCGCCGCGCTCGCCAACATGGGGCCTGACGACTGGCGCTGGCACATGTACGACACCATCAAGGGCTCGGACTGGCTGGGCGACCAGGACGCCATCGAATACATGTGCCGGGAAGCCATTCCCGCCGTGATTGAACTCGAACACTACGGCGTGCCCTTCTCCCGGACGGAATCCGGCCACATCTACCAGCGCCCGTTCGGTGGCATGACCACCAACTACGGCGAAGGCATCGCGCAGCGTACCTGCGCCGCCGCCGACCGCACCGGCCACGCGATCCTGCACACGCTCTACCAGCAGTCCCTGAAGCACAACGCGGAATTCTTCATCGAATATTTCGCGGTCGACCTCGTGATGGACGATGACGGCGCCTGCAAGGGCGTCATTGCCTGGAACCTCGCCGACGGCACGCTCCACCTCTTTCGCGCGCACTCGGTGGTGCTGGCCACCGGCGGTTACGGCCGCGCCTATTTCTCCGCCACCTCCGCGCACACCTGCACCGGCGACGGCAATGGCATGGTGCTGCGCGCCGGCCTGCCGCTGCAGGACATGGAGTTCACGCAGTTCCATCCCACCGGCATCTACGGCGCGGGCTGCCTCATCACCGAAGGTGTCCGCGGCGAAGGCGGCTATCTCACCAATTCCAAGGGCGAGCGCTTCATGGAGCGCTATGCGCCCAACGCCAAGGACCTCGCCTCGCGCGACGTGGTGTCCCGTTCGATGACCATCGAAATCCGCGAAGGCCGCGGAGTGGGCACGTTGAACGACCACATCCACCTGCACCTCGAGCACCTGGGTGCGGAAGTCATCGAAGAACGCCTGCCGGGCATCGCCGAATCGGCGCGCATCTTCGCCGGTGTCGATGTGACCCGCGAGCCCATCCCGGTACTGCCGACCGTCCACTACAATATGGGCGGCATCCCGACCAACTACCACGGCAACGTGGTGACCCTGAAGGACGGCAACCCGGACACCGAAGTCCCCGGCCTGATGTCTATCGGCGAAGCCGCCTGCGTTTCGGTGCACGGTGCCAACCGGCTCGGCTCCAATTCGCTGCTCGATCTCGTGGTGTTCGGGCGCGCCGCCGCCAAGCGCTGCGCCGCGGACATCAAGCGGAACATGTCGCACTCTGCCATTCCCGCGCACTCGACCGAACGCGTACTCGAACGCTTCGACCGCCTGCGCCACGCCAACGGCACGGCGTCGACGGCGGCGATCCGCAACGACATGCAGCACACGATGCAGAACTTCGCCGCGGTGTTCCGCACGGGCGAAGCGCTGGCCGAAGGCTGCACGAAAATGGACGCGATCAACGCGTCCTTCAAGGCCGTGAAGGTCACCGACCGCTCGCTCATCTGGAACACGGATCTGGTGGAAACGCTGGAACTCGACAACCTGCTGGGCAGCGCGGTCGTCAGCATCCACGCCGCCGCGAACCGCAAGGAAAGCCGCGGTGCCCACGCCCGCGAGGACTACCCGGATCGTGACGACGAAAACTGGATGAAACACACGCTGACCTGGTTCGACCAGGGCAAGGTCGATTTCGGCTATCGCCCGGTCCACATGTACACCCTGACCGACGAGGTCCAGGTGTTCCCCCCCAAGAAGCGCACGTACTGACCGCAAAACCAGCGCGAGGACCACATGGCCGAGTTCAGCCTTCCAAAAAATTCCAGGGTCCAGCCGGGCAAGACCATTTCCGCCGCGGCCGGCGCCAGGCGTGCGCGCAAGGTGGTGGTCTATCGCTGGGATCCGGACTCCGGCGAAAACCCGCGCCTGGATACCTTCGAAATCGATCTCGACAAGTGCGGACCGATGGTGCTCGACGCCATCCTCTACATCAAGAACGAGCTAGATCCCACCCTGACCTTGCGCCGCTCGTGCCGTGAAGGCATCTGTGGCTCTTGCGCGATGAACATCGACGGCACCAACACGCTGGCCTGCACCACGGCCACCGAGTCGATCAAGGGCGACGTCAAGATCTACCCGCTGCCGCACCTGCCGGTGCAGAAAGATCTGGTGCCCGACCTCACCCACTTCTTCGACCAGTACACCTCGGTGCAGCCATGGCTGAAGACCGACACCGCGCCGCCGGATCGCGAACGCCTGCAGTCGAAGGAAGACCGCGCCAAGCTCGACGGCCTGTATGAATGCATCCTCTGCGCCTGCTGCTCGACCAGTTGCCCCAGCTACTGGTGGAACAGCGATCGCTACCTCGGCCCGGCCGCCCTCCTGCAAGCCTATCGCTGGCTGGTGGACAGTCGTGACGAGGCTACCGGTGATCGCCTCGACAACCTGGAAGACCCATTCCGGCTCTACCGCTGCCACACCATCATGAACTGCGCGCGCACCTGCCCGAAGGGTCTCAATCCCGCCAAGGCCATCGCGGAGATCAAGAAGATGATGGTGAGCCGCACGCTCTGACGACCATGACGGCCAACAGCCGGGTGCTGTGGCGCTGCCGCCGCGGCATCCGCGAAATGGATCTGGTGTTCGGACGCTTCGTCGAACACCACTACGACCAGCTCTCCCCGGCAGACAGCGAATGCTTTGAGCGCCTGCTGCTGGAAAACGATCTCGACCTCTACGACTGGATCCTCGGACGGCGGGAACCGCCCGCCGAGTACCTGGGCTTGCTGGCCCTGATGCAGCCGCCAGCCTTCCCGACGACGCCATGAACGACCTCCCCGGTGGTTGCGCCTCCCTTGACCAGCTTGGACTGATCCTCGCCTCTGGCGAAGGCGCGCGCGCCTTCCTGCAGGGCCAGCTCACTGCCGATTTCCGGCACGTCTCGCCAACACAAGGGCTGCTCGCGGCCTGGTGCAACCCGCAGGGCCGCGTGCTGTTCCTGATGCAGGTCGTCGAGCGGCCAGAGGGCTTCGTGCTCGCCCTGCCCAGGGTCGAACTCGCCCGCGCACTGAAACGCCTGAAGATGTTCGTGCTGCGCGCCAAGGTCGTGCTCGAAGACCTCGGCGACAACTGGGGGGTGCTTGGCTGGTCCGGCACCGGATGCCCGCCACCGGCCTGCGACGTCATGGCAGCCGCACCCTGGACCACCCTCACGGCAGGGGGATTGACCGCCTACCGCCTGCCGGGCACCACGCTGCGCGGCTGGCTGCTCGGGCCCGCAGAAGATCTCGCGTCCTGGCACGCCGCAAGCGGCCTGCCGGATCTCGCGCAAGACCACTGGTGGGCGGCAGACACCGCACTCGGGCTGCCGCGGGTAGAAGGCGTGGCCAGCGAGCGCTTCCTGCCGCAGCAGCTCAACCTCGATCGCCTTGGCGTGATGAGTTTTGATAAGGGCTGCTATCCCGGCCAGGAAATCATCGCCCGGCTCAAATACCGTGGCCAGATCAAAGCCCGCTTGCGTGGCGGTGAATCCACCCAGGCCGTCACGCCGGGCGCCCGCCTCTACCGCGCCGACGCCGCGCCCGGCCAGTCGGTCGGCGAAGTCGTGAGCGTGGCGTCGTTCGATGGACGTACCCTGTTCACGGCGGTGGTCAACCTGGACGTGGCCGGTGCGCTCCATCTCGACACGCCCGATGGCCCGGTGCTCACCGTGGGCGCCGATCCGGGTGACTGAACCGGGCCGCCACGGCCGGATAGTCCCGCCGCGCGACTACGAGCCGGTCTGGTGGCTGCCCGACGGTCACACCCAAACCCTGTGGGCCGCTCTCGCCGAACGGCCCCCGGCGCCGGTGGTGACCCGCGAACGCTTCGAACTCGACGATGGTGACTTCGTGGACCTCGCCCATGTGGGCGAACCCGGCAAGCCCTGCGTGGTGGTGCTGCACGGCCTCGAAGGCAGCCTCGGATCGCCCCACATCCGCCGCGTGTTGTCGGCCATCGCCGAGCGCGGCTGGCACGGCGTGCTGATGCACTTCAGGGGCTGCAGCGGCGAATTCAACCGGCTCGCGCGCAACTACCATTCCGGCGACACCGGCGATCTGAGGGCCCTCCTCGCCGCCCTGGGCGAACGCCACCCCGGGATCTCGCTGGCCGCCGTGGGCTACTCGATGGGCGGCAACGTCCTGCTGAAGTACCTGGGTGAATCCGCTGGCCAGACGGCACTTGCCACGGCAGTCGCGGTGTCGGTGCCGTTCGAACTCGGGCGCGCCGCGGCCCGCCTCAACCAGGGGTTTTCCAGGGTGTACCAGCGCCATCTCATCGGCAGCCTCCAGCGGAAAGCCGCCGCCAAGGAGAAGGCAGTGCCCTGCCCCATCGACCTCTCCGAAGTTCGCAACTGGAACGATTTCCGCACCTACGACGACTATTACACGGCGCCGCTGCATGGCTTTCGCGATGCCGACGACTACTACACCCGGGCGAGTTCGCGCCAGTTCCTGCGCGGCATCGCGGTGCCCTGCCTGGTGCTCCACGCGAGCGATGATCCCTTCCTGCCAGCGTCGGGGATCCCGCAGGCGCACGAACTCGGATGGCCGGTCACCCTTGAGCTGGCGGCACGCGGCGGACACGTGGGCTTCATCGCCAAGGCCCCACCCGGTGCGCGCTGGGCGTGGCTCGAACACCGCAT
Organism: Gammaproteobacteria bacterium; assembly: GCA_043744805.1. Taxonomy (GTDB): domain Bacteria; phylum Pseudomonadota; class Gammaproteobacteria. The sequence continues at coordinate 878 of JAYTTZ010000167.1, read as the reverse complement.
GGTTAATTTCCTGTCCGAGGTGCTGGACGCTGATCATCGCCCCCCCCCACGCGGCTAGAATACGCGCCATGCGCAGCGCCAACCCCTTGCAGGATTTCGCAGTCAGCCGCGCCGGATATGCGCTGCTCGCCCTTGGTGTCGCGGGCCTCCTTGGCTTCGCCTACTACCTCCAGTTCTCCCTCGGCGAGGACCCTTGTCCGCTTTGCATCTTCCAGCGCGTGGCCTACTTCGCTGCTGGCGTAGTGGCCCTCGTCGCCACCCTGCATGGCTCGCGCGGCGTCGCTCGACGGTTCTATTCCAGCCTCATCGGGCTTGCCGGTCTCAGTGGCTTCGGTATCGCCGCCCGCCAGACCTGGCTGCAACACCTGCCCAAGGATCTCGTCCCGGAATGTGGGCCTGGCCTGAGCTTCATGCTGGAGCACTACGCGGCTTTCGATATCCTCCAGAAGGTGCTGCGTGGCAGCGGCGAATGCGCCGAAGTGGGCTGGACCTTCCTCGGGTTCTCCATCGCCGAATGGTCGCTGCTGTGCTTCGCGTCCCTCGTGGCCTATAGCGTGCTCCAGCTACTCGGTACTCGCCGCCACGGATGGGACTGAAGCTGGTACTGCCCCTCGCGCCCCAGAGCGATCGGCTTCCACCCACCCGTGCCTGCAGTAGCCCCCGCAGGTTCCTGCCTGACGCTGAACGCCACCACGCCCAAGCTCGAAACCTTCCGGGTGAGAAGTCCGCGCAATTCGAGGCAGCCAGCCTGGCCGCCGCGCGAGCGCAGGCCAGTGCAGGTGGATTGCGGCTTCAGCTCGTCGCCAATCGCGCTCCGCACGGCGTTGACTGCCACGGCAGGAAGCCCAGGCCGCGCCAGCGGGTCCCGCTCGGGAACC
>JAYTTZ010000166.1:0-1798 GCA_043744805.1 Gammaproteobacteria bacterium | reverse complement strand
CCAGCGCTGCGCTGCGCCGCACCTGCTCGCCCATCCACGCGGCCAGCACGCCGGTGACGAAGCAGCTCAGGCCGAGCAGCGCCGCGTGGGTGTAACTGTTGGATTGGTAGTCGAGGCGGAGGATGCCGAAAAGCGTCTGGCCCAGCAGCGCCAGGGTGGCAAGCGAGGCATAGGCCACGGCCGCCCGGCGACCAGCGAGCAGGCAGGCGCCGGCCGTGGCCACCACCAGCAGGATGCCGAAACCCCCGGTCACGCCCCCGCTCGCGTGGACAAACAGCATCAGCGCCAGCACGTCGACCGGCACCTGGAGGTTCCGGAGCAGCGCGAATCCACCACGGCGCTGCTGGATCAGGACGACCATCCCGACCGAGAACAACAGGTACCCGGCCGCCGTGGCGGCGCTCAGGCGGGTGTCGAAATTGGGGGCATGCGGCGGGAGCCGGTGAATCAGTGCAAGGCTCGCGAAGAGCAGCGCGATGATCAGGCGGTAGACGTTGAAATAGCTGAGCGCGGTCCACTGGCTTTCGGAGTAGGCGGGCGCACGCGCCGCAGCCAACTGCGCAAGCGGCTCAGCCGCGACGGCCGGACGGCTCATGCGACTGGCAGGCAAATCCTTCGGGACTGCGCAGGGCCTCGTCCTCGGGGAGGTAAACCCCGCACTCCCGGCACAGGACCATGTGGCGCATGGGCGGGGTCTGGCGGGACGGCTCGCGGACGCCCTTGAACCGGCGCCACAGCACGAAGACCGCCCACACGACGAGGCCCAGTATCAACAGTCGGCTCAATCCCACCCCCTGACCGTCACGGTAGTCACAGGCTTCTAGGGTTGCGCGAGCGTGCCCGCGACGCAAGGCGCGGCGTGCACGCGCAGCGGGGTATCCGATATAGTTCGGCCCGCAAATTACGGGCTTGCCTGCCACACGAGGCCCCGCCGAGGGCGCCGATCGGCCTGGCGCCACGCCTGAAGCCTCCCACCCGCAACGGACTATCGAGTCGCTTGGAGTAGACCGATGAACCTGCACGAATATCAGGCCAAACAGTTGTTTAGTGAATACGGCATCCCGATCCTGGCTGGCATGGTCGCGCACAGTCCCGAGGAAGCCGCCGCCAATGCCCGCGCGCTCGGTGGCACGGGCTGGCTGGTGAAAGCCCAGGTCCACGCCGGTGGCCGCGGCAAGGCAGGCGGCGTGAAGTTCGTGAAGAGCCCGGAAGAAGCCGCCGAAGTGACCGCCAAGCTCCTCGGCACCCAGCTCGTGACCCTCCAGTCCGGCCCGGGTGGCCAACCCATCGACTGCGTGCTCATCGACAGCGCCGCCCAGATTGCGCATGAGCTCTACCTCAGTGCGGTGGTCGACCGCAGCACCCGCATGGTGACCTTCATGGCCTCCCGCGCCGGTGGCATGGACATCGAGGAAGTGGCGGCGCATACGCCGGAAAAGATTTTTACCGTGGCCGTCCACCCTGTCCTTGGCCTCCAGGACTACCAGGCCCGCGTACTTGGCTTTGCCCTTGAACTCGACGACAAGCAGCGCAAGCAGTTGTCCACCATCCTGCACGGCCTGTACCGGCTCTTCGTCGACAAGGACCTCGCGCTGCTCGAAGTGAACCCGCTGGCCATCCTCACTGACGGCAGCCTCGCGGCGCTCGACGGCAAGATCAACCTGGACGACAACGCCCTCTACCGCCAGGCCATCGCCGCGTGGCGCGACCCGGCGCAGGAAGACGAAAAGGAACGCCGCGCCAAGGAATTCGACCTGAACTACGTGACCCTCGAAGGCAATATCGCCTGCATGGTGAA